>JAPPFO010000249.1 GCA_028875175.1 Chloroflexota bacterium
CGCGAGGTCCCGAGACCCATCCAGGTGACGGGCAGCCTGCGTCTCGCCGCCCTCGGAGGTTCGATCTGTCTCATCGCACTCGTTGCTATGGCTGGCGGCATCGTGGGAGGCCTGATCGGTCTGCAAAGCGGCGACCCGCGCGGGCCCTTTGACCCAACGCTCAACGGCGGTATGCGCGGCGCCTATGCCGGACTGGCCGCCGGCGCCGTAGTCGCGACGCCGCTCGCGTTGCTCTTTGCACGAGCCGTTCGGCGCTGGGCGCGTGTTCCGACTGCTGGACATCGGGATGCCTGAGCGACCCATCAATAACCCCGGCCGGATTCTCATCGCGGGCGAGAATCACATCCTGCGCCTGCGTTCGGCGCCAGATGGTCCAGACGCTGCCCTTGTTAATCACTTCCGGCTAAGGCTCAGCCCCCACGGCCCCGGCCATGCCGTATTCGTGCTGGTTGACCCCAACGCCGCCGACCCGAGAAACGCCTGCTACACCGACAACCCCCACCTGGCCACCTGGCTGCTCGACTGGTACCTGCGAGGCAGTCCGCTCTACCGTGAACTGAAGGGCCTCGTCGATTTGCCCATCGTTACGGCGGGAGCGTTCACCTTCGTGGACGAACTTCCGCGCCGCTGGACCGAGACTGTCCGGGCCGGCGACGTGACTGTCCGCGCGGTTTGGAAGGGCCTGGCGACCCCCTTTCACGTAGAGCGGCTGGCGCAACCCGGCGAACAAGACGCAATGGATGTCTTTTCAGTCCTCATGTCGGCGACCGACGCGTCGCTTTCCATCGACGGCCAGAGGATCCCCGGAGTGGTCTTTCCTCGCCAGGTCGGTTCCCAGCCAATCACCAGCGCCTTCCTCGCCTTCGCCGAATCCTGGGTCGAATCGCCGTAGAACCAGCCGAAGCGACCGTTCTGTAGAGTCGCGAGCAGGCAGAGAATCAGCGCTGGGACCCGCGCGATCTGGAGTCGTCCCAAACAGCGACAACACGCCCGTCTAAGCGCCTGAGTTCGGCAGGGTCGGGATCTGAGTTATTCCAGACGTTGCGCTGTTGGAAGCGGTGCGCGCCTGAGGCCTGACCGGATACGACTCGCAGAGTCTCTCCAGGGCCAATGGTGGTTTCAGGCGGGAAACGGAAGCCCTGCTTGCCGCGAAGGCTGACCAGCCACCAGCCGCCGACATCCAGCGGGCCCGAACCCGTGTTGGTCAGGGTCACGACTTCCTCGATCTTGTCGACGCTGAGCGCGACGCTGGCGGTGTCCAGCGCCCAGATGCCGACGTTTGCGGCGTGGGCCGCGGCGACGGCCCGGTCAATGGCTTCCCGCTCGGCCAGGTTTGGCGCCACGGGCAGGGCCCGCGCCCAACCCTGGCGGGCCAGTGCAGCGGCCACCAGGCGATCAGTCTGGTATACGTGGCGAAGCAGGCGACCGCCGGTGTCCGTCGGCTCCACGTCGGCGACGAGCCGCAACGGGCCGGCGGCGATGAGGGCGCGCAGGGCCTCGCGAGCCTGTTCAGCAAGCTCGCGCTGGCCGACATCGTCAAACTCGGGCGTGTCGATCCCAAGGATTCGAACCGTGACTTCGCCCGACCGCGTGGTGACGGTGAATGTGTCGCCGTCGATCACCGACGCCAGGCGACCCGGGGCGCCGTCCAGGTCCACGTCGACCACCGGTTCGGGCGATGGCGTTGGGGTGGGTGCGACGGTAGGCGCGGGCTCGGGCGTCGCCGTGGGCGACACGGGCGGGCTGGGGAGTGCAGGCCCTGACTGCGCCAGGGAAGGCGGAGGTTCCGAGGCGCTCCGGGCGCCAGGGGGTGCCGGAGCCGGACTGCTGGCCGCTGTCTCGGCGCGTGCGGTCAGGCGCAGAACGACCGTTTCGTCGTATGACCCGTCGCAGGCGGACAGCACAGCGGTGGCCACCGCCCCGGCCAGAAGGCCCCGCGCTATTGGCGCCAGGTTCCGCGTGTCGCACCAATTGGTGCCGGTGGACCAATACGTACTGTACTGCGAGTTTTCAGGTCCATCGGCTCGTGGCGCGCCGGTTCGCTGTCGCATTCCGAATAGTTTGATATGGGAAGATGCCGGTCGGCGGCGTGCCACGAGAGAGAGTCGGTCATGGCTAGCTACATGGACTTGAAGAGCCGCATAGACCAAGGCGACGTGATCGTCCTTGATGGGGCCATCGGAACCGAGCTTCAGGCGATGGGCGTGCCCATGGACCCGGCCTCGTGGTGCGGTCCGGGCAATTACACGCATCCGGCGACGGTGCGACAGATGCACGAGCGCTACATCAAGGCCGGGGCCGACATCATTACGACGAATACGTTCAACACCCTGCGTCCCGCGCTGGAGGCCTCGGGGTACAGCGAGCTGGTGCGGGAAGTCAACGTGCGCGCCGTGGACGCGGCGGTGGATGCGCGAGCGCGGGCCGCCGCCGACCGGCCGGTGTACATCGCCGGGTCGATCTCGTGTCGAATTCCCATCCGCGACCGCAGGACTGGAACGCTCCTGGGCGGTACCGGCTACGGATATGGCGCCAGCCTTTCGACGGCCGAGCTGCGGGCCTATGCCGAGGAGCAGGCCAATATCCTGGCGGAGTCCGGGGTGGATCTGTTCCTGATCGAAAACCTGTGGGCCGACAATGAGTCCAGGGCGATAGCCGCTGAAGCAGCGAAGGCCACGGGGCTCCCGGTCTGGGTGGCCTTCACGGCCTCCGTCGCGGCGGATGGACAGGCGGTCAGAATGAGTTTCGGCGACGACCGCGACTACAGCACGGGCATCGGAATGCCTTTGTGGACTGAGAGTTGGCGGCCCGTCGACGACGAAAAGAGCCTGGCCGAAGGCATCAACGAAATCGCGTCGGTGGGCCCCGACGTCCTTGGGGTGTTCCACAGCCGGATTGATGAGACTTCGGCGGCGCTCCAGGTCATGCTCGACGAGTGGTCCGGGCCCGTGGTCGTCTATCCGGATGCCGGCCGGGAGGACTATCTGGCGACCTGGCAGGACCGCAGTCTGACCAACGAAGCGACGGCGCACGAACTCACGCGGGAGGCCTTGACCTGGGTCGAGATGGGAGCGCAGATCATCGGCACGTGCTGTGGATTCGGCCACGATTACACGAGAGCTCTGCGCGGCGCCCTGCCATCCGGAACCAGATCGCCACGCAAGGCCGCGTAGTTGGCCGTCCGCCAGGGAATCGCCACGTAGAAGTCGGCTGCAGCATCGGCAGAAGGGGTTGACGTGGAGTCCAGACCGCTGGTGGTTGTTGGAGCGGGGGCGGCGGGGACGGCTGCCGCCATCGAGGCGGCCGAGGCCGGCGTACCCGTAACGCTTGTAGACGAGAATCCCATTCCGGCCACGTTGGCTGGTCTGAATGTTCCGCAGTTCTTCGGCCAGCGATTCGCGCGCGACTTGCAAGACCAGCCGCGGATGCTGGAGCGGATGACCGCGGTCAACGAGGCTCTGGCGAAGGCCCGGGTGGCCGGCGTGGACGTGCAGCTTGGGACGTGCGTCTGGGGTGCGTTTCGCAATAGCGACACCAGCAGAGTTTTGGACGGACCACAGCTCGGCCTGGCCGACCGGGATCGTTCATGGATGATCAAATACGACCGGCTGATAGTGGCGACCGGCGCCCGGGATCTGGGCCTTGCGTTCGGCGGGTGGAACCAGGCCGGCGCCATGGGGGCCAACGGGGCGCATTCGCTATTGCACCACTTCCAGGCGTTGGCCTCGCGACGCATGGTGGTGCTGGGCAGCGGCAACCTGGGTCTCAACACCGCCAGGTTGGCGCTGAAGGCGGGAATCGACGTCGCGGCTGTCGTGGAGGTGTCCTCGTCGGTTCGTGGCGACGCGACTCTCAGCGCGGCGCTACAGGGCAAGGGCGTAGAGGTCTGCACGTCCCATGCCCTGAAACAGGCGGTCGGCCGAGACGGCGAGATCGAGTCCGTCGTCCTGATCGAGATCGACGGCAGTTGCGAGCCGGTTGCCGGCACGGAGAGAGTTTTCGCCGCCGACACCGTCTGCCTGGCGATCGGCCTTACGCCCAACGTGGAGTTGCTCAGTCTCCTGCGGTGCGACCTCGCTTTCGATCCTGGGCTCGGAGGCTACGTGCCGGTCCATGACGACCGGATGCGGACCAGCGTCGACGACGTGTTCGTTGCCGGGGACGTAGCCGGCTTCCACGACGCGATGGCTCTCGACAGCGAGATTGCACGAAACCAGGGCCGCCTGGCCGGAGTGGCCGCGGCGGAGTCGCTCGGCGCAATTGACGGAGCGGAAGCTGCGGCCCGGCGACGGGATCTTCAGGCGTCGATCAGCGACTTGAAGCGGAACGACGCGTACTCGCACTGGACGCGGTGGCTACAGGCCCTGCTCAACGCCGGTGGATCCGATGTTCGCCTGTGCCCGTGCGAGGACGTTACCCGCTCGGACGTCATCGGTCTTCGGCCGCCGCGATTCCTGGAATGGGACCCAGAGCAAAACCGCCGCCGCAGCCTCGAGA
>JAPPFO010000105.1 GCA_028875175.1 Chloroflexota bacterium
CCCCCCCCCCCCCCCCGCCGGGCGCCGTCCCCTCCCCCCCTGGGGGGGGGTTGTGGGTGGGGGGCCGCCCTCTTCGCCACCCAAAACTCAAAGTGACCCACGACTTGCGAGTAGGCACGTCGATCCCCATGGGAAATCGCATATCTCATGCTTTGAACATGTGCCACGGTGTAAGGCATGTCGAGAACGATCCAGGTCCGCAACGTTCCCGAAGAGCTGCATGGCGAGGCCAGGACGAGAGCCGCTCGCGCCGGCCTGAGCCTCTCTCACTTCCTGCTTCGAGAGTTGGAGCGAGCGCTGTCGGGCCCGCCGGTTGAGGAGGTGCTGGCCCGGATCGCCGCCCGGGAACGTCCGCGTCTAGCTGAGTCCCCGGCACAGATCAGCCGGCGTGAACGCGAGCGGCGGTGATCGTCGCCGACGCCTCGGCGGTCGTTTGAATGTTGCTGGGCCCCGGGAGTCCTGCGGGGAACGTGCTCGCCCGTCAATCCGCGCTGCCAGCTAAGAACTGCCAGAAATGACTGACCGGCAAGACCTCGGCTTCACCTTCACCTGCGTAATCAACGCCCCCGTCGACACCGTCTTCACGGCCATCACCGACCAGCACGTCATCAGCACTTACTTCACCGACGCCTCCAGCGGCCCACTGGCTGCCGGAACCACCGTCCACTGGCGCTTCGACGACCTCGATACCGACGTCGACGTTCAGGTCGAAGAAGTCGTCCCCAACCGCCGCATCGTCTGCAACTGGCCCGCCGCCGGGAACGTCGGCTACCGCACCACCTTCACCTTCACGTTCCGGTCACACGGCGACAGCACCGTCATCCACGTCAGCGAAACCGGCTGGCGCCCCGATGCTCCCGGCCGCGTCAGCGCCTTCGACCAATGCTCCGGCTGGACCCACTTCTTCGCCAGCCTCAAAGCCCGCCTCGAACACAACGTCGACCTGAAGCAATTCTTCATCGAATCCGACCAGCAGCCCCGGGACCAACCCTGAATCTCAACCAGCCAACGCCGCCCTGGCCGCTCGGCGACGTCCAGCGGTAGGAAGAACCGACCCGTTGCAGGCGGCAATCGCAGCAGGCGCCCACAGCCGCAACCATTCCCGGGGAATTGAAGGTCGGGGCGAGAGGATTTGAACCTCCGACCTCATCGTCCCGAACGATGCGCGCTACCAGACTGCGCCACGCCCCGAGCAAGCTCAGATTATAGGTGACCAACCCACCTCCCCAACACGGCAAACCGGCTCGCTCGCGTCGGCTTCACGTATGCCCAGCACGTCTCATCCTGCGCGGTCCGGGACGGTGAAGCGGTCGCGGCGCCAGACCGGGCCCTTGCGCTGGTCCGTATGCGAGCAACGGCTCAGTCTTCTCCGGCCCTCTGCCACCGCCGCACTAACGCCAGGTTGCTCGATATCACCTGGTGCTGCTGTGGATTCGTCGCTGGCGTGTACACCATGAGCGCCTGCTCGTAGTGATACGCCGCTTCGCGCAATAACTCGGGATCGTTCTGCTTCGCCATCCCAAACAGCATGCTCCCCAGATTCGCGTGCGCCACCGCTGCCTGTGGCGGCGCACTTGGGCCCGTCCAAACCCGCAAAGCCGTCCGAAAAGCCGCCACGCTTGCCGCCAGATCCGTCGCCCGCGTCCCGCCCGCCCGAATCGCCAGCGCCATCCCCAGATTGAACTGCGCCGCCGCGTGCGGCCCTGGATGCGTGCCCAGCGGACGCGCCGCGCTCGCGCGTTGCAGCCGCTCGATTGCCTGGTCCAGGTGCACAGCCTCGCGCTCTGCCGAGTGCAACGTCATATAGACGAGCCCCGCGTTCAGGTAACTCGCGCCCGCGTCCACCGGCCGGCCTAGCGATGTCCACAGCTCCGCCGCTCGGTCCAGTGCCGTCGCCGCCTCCGCCAGCGATGCCGCTTGACCCTGGCCCGCCGCGGTCATGATCGCCGACCCCAGGTTATTCGCCAGCTGAGCCTCCAACTCCGACGCCTCGCCGCCGCTTACTGCCGCCAGCCCTTCACGAAACGCCGTCACGGTCGCGCTCACCGCTCCCGGAATGCCCCGCTGCGCCAGTTCCGCATTCGCCAGCCCTCGTTCGTTCCACATCGACGCCCGCTCGTCGCGGTGGACGTCGTCTGACGATCGTTCGATCGCCGACTCCAGCGCCCCGTCCGCCTGCTGCAGGTTTTCCACCCGGTCCCCGCCTGGGCGCTGCGCCCACGCGGTACCCAGCGCCCGATAGAGCCTGGCGGCGTCGGCGGGGTGCGCCTGCAGGCCCGGCAGATGCACCGCCCGCTGATAACTCGCAATCGCCTCGCGCAGATTCGCGTCCCGATCCCCCGTCTTCCGCAGCCCGTACGCCGCCGCTCGGTTGCCGTGCACCGGCAGCGCCGCACCCAGGTCGTTGTCGTCAACCAACGCCGCCGCCTCGTCGAACCGCGCCAATGCCGCATCCGCTGGCGGAGTCCCGTCGGCTTCCTCGTTCGACGCAATCAGCCGGCCCGAGTCGTTCAGCAGTGACGCCAGCAGTGCCCGCGACTCAACGCGTCGTGCCGCCTCGATCGCTGCATCGAACGCATCGATTGCACGTCCGACACTGCCGGCATTGCGGCCCCCGGCTTCTCCACCCAACAGCCGCGCCGCGCTCGCCAGCAGCCGCGCCTGCAGCCCGTGCCGCTGCACACTTCCAAGAGCGCCCGCCGTCTGCGCGAACGTGCGTTGCGCATCCCCCCGCCGCCCGGCCCGCCACTGCGCCTGTCCCAGGCGTTCGCTGGCTCCGGCAAACAGGTCCGGAAGCTCCTGTGGATCGAACACCAGAAGGGCCCGCGCCGCCGCCCGCGCCGCCTCTTCAATGATCTCGGTCTCGGCGCTGCCCTCCAGCAGCAGACCGGCCAGATCGTGATTCGCCAGTCCGAACTCCACCGGATGCGTCTCGATGCTCAACGCCGCGGCCGCCGCCCGTAATTCCGGGATTGCCTCCACCGAATCCTCCGGCCGCAACACGTCGGCCCGGCGCTGCCCTTCCAACGCCTCCATCTCCCGGAGGCCCGCGGCTTTCATTCCAGGGTCCTTCGAGGAATCTCGGCCTCCACTCCTGCCGGGGTCCCAGACTGCACCGCTTCCCGTGCCATCCCACATCCCCAGGAACAGCCCGTCAGTCTACGAACCCCATCCCGTCATTACGTCGGTCCTCCGCGCAAGGCGTCCCATGCGGCAAGCTCTAGCTTGCCTGGGACGTCGTCAACCTGCGGCGATCGACAAGCGGTCACACCAAGATCCCAGGTCCGCCGCTCCTATACGAGCACCCCGTCCGGATCCAGCGCGGCCCGCACCGTTGCAATGGCCACTGAGCCACTTCCGGCGACCCTTTCCGGCTCCACTCGCGCCTCGATCCCCTGCGCTTTCAACGCCGCGGCATCGGCCTCAGCCGGTTCTCGCTCCGGATAGCACCCAACGGCGCGAAGACCATCGCATGAGACTGCGGCCTGCGAGGCCCTCGACAGACCAACAACCGCCCGCCCCGCGGTTCTGAGCCTCAGATCCTCGCACCGCACCAACGCGTTCGCCGCCTCAAGCGCCTTGGGCTCGAGGGTCTGGCCAGGATCGTCGTCGCCGGGATTCCGCCGCCGCACCCGAAGCGTCACCCCTACGATGGCCCCAAGCAGGCCCTGCGATCCCCAGAGCGCGTGCGTGAGACCGTAGCCCACGGAGTTCTTCACGGTGGCTCCGCCCACGGTCAGCACCTCGCCGGTCCCATCCACCAGCCACGCCCCCAGCACCCACCGCCGCGCCGGCCCGTCCGGCGTCGCAATCGTCGTACCACGCCCCGACGCAATCAGCCCGCCCACCGTCCCCGGAGCCTCCACCCGCCGCACCGGCCACACCAACCCGAGCGGCGCCAACACCTCGTCTAGATCCGCCAGCGTCACCCCCGCTCCCACCCGAACCGTAAAGTCTCGCCCCGCCACCTCAATCCCGCCAAGGCCCGCGGTTGAAACCCGATCCCAGCATTTGGCCCGCGGCTGCGACGCAAACCGCTCGACACTCCGCATCCCCACCACCCGCAGCCGCGAGCGGGCCGCCCGCGCCGCCTTAACCGCCCGTTGCATCTCGGCAACGCTCGCCACGTCCCGAGCCGTTTTGTTGTCCATTCCCGTTCGGCGTTCGTCCATTACCAATCATCCCCCGACCATATCGCGCCGTCGCATCCCGCCTTGAAGCGCAGCAGGCAGGCGATCGGCCATGCCGCGCGAATGGCTGACCGGTTAAGGTGGAACGCGCTGGAGGCGCGTGTTACGCGGTGCGCCGCTTCGCGACATGACAGGATCGACCTCGTGAGAATCGATGATGTCCAAACCACCCTCCTCGTCGTCCCCCGCGACCCACCCATCTCCGACGCCACCGCCATCAACATGACCGCCGGCGGCTACTGCTTCGTCCACCTCCGCAC
>JAPPFO010000002.1 GCA_028875175.1 Chloroflexota bacterium
CCCGCACGGCGTGTTCGTCGCCGACGGCCACGTTTGGTGCTCCGACGTGGGACTGCGCCAGATACACAAGCTGGACCCGGCCACCGGCGAAATCCGGGCCGCGATCGACGTCCCCGACCCCGAAGTCCACGGAATGACGCTGCACAACGACGACATCTGGTTCTGCTGCGCCCTCACCCGCCGCGTCTGCACGGTCCCGCTGTCCGAAGCCGGCTAGGCATCGAGCGCGACAGCGGGGCTGGTGGCTACGGGCCGCCCGTGAATCGCACCTCCACGGAGGTGCTGCCGATCAGGGCGCCATCGACCACGCTTTCGTCGCGGACTTCGATGCGGAGGAGGCCGGGGGCGGTGGTTCCCGGGATGTCGATCGACCTCGCAAATGTGCCCGGGCCGCCGTAGTCGCCCTCGACCGAGATCCAGCTCTGGTCGATGACGGTTCCGGCCTGGGTGTAGATGCGGTAGGTGAGGTTCTTCTCGAAGGGCAGGGCGCTGATGCGTCCGCGCAGTTCCACGGTCGTGCCGACAGTCGTGCCGGAGAGGGGTGATTCGAGGACGAGCTCAGGCGTGGGTTCGCGGCTGGTGCGACCGTCGGTCAGCGGAGCGGCCTGCAGGATCACGGACACGGCGGTGCGGGCCAGCGCCGAGCCGTCGACCGGGTTGATGTCGACGATCTCGATGCGTCCCGGTCCATCCGCGCCGGCGATGAACTCGACCGGCGCGGCGAAGGTTCCGGGTTGATCGGCATATCCGTCGACGGGAAGGCTGCCCATGCCGATCACGCCGCCGCGGGCGTCGTACACCGAGTAGGCAAGGCTCTCGGCTGACGGGTAGGTGCTGGCCGTGCCCCGAACCTCGACCCCGTTCGCCACCGTCTCGCCCGGCAGCGGGGACTCGATGACCAGCGCCTGGCGCGGCACCAACTGGTCTCCTTCGAGCTCAAACGTGCGGGTGATTTCCAGGGTCGGGCAGCAGAGGCCGTCGCTGGGGCGGTGGGTGACGGTCCGCGCGACGATCTGGCCGCCGGCGATGGTCAGGCTTCGCACCGGCACGCGGTCACCCAGGAACGCCCACGCCGCCTGTTCCGGCGCGCCGTCGCGATCCAGCACGGCGACCAGGTGGATGAACGTGCCGCTGCCGCCGCCGGAGATGAAGACGACGACCGCGGCGTCGGCGATGCCGTCACCGTCAAGATCGCCGAAGGCGACGGTGTCGTTGACGAGGCCTACGGTTTCCCGTTCGGTCGCACCCTCGCCGTAGACAAGCGTGCCCATGCCATCGACGAGTCGAATTGGGGTGTCCTGGTCGCCGAGGAGCGGCAGGCGGTATTCCGCGTTGCGTAGCTGTTCCAGCGTCAGGCGCTGCGTGGCCGCGGGTGCTGTCATCTCAGGTTCCCAGGGCAGACGTTCACTGTTGAGCCGCTGCTGCAAGCCCTGCGGGCCGTTGATCCAGGTGCGCTGACCGTCGGTGAATCCGGTCCAGTTGTCGGCCTTGCGCCAGGTGAGTCGGCCGTTGGCGGTGTTTTGCTGCGTCAGCCCTGTGGCGGAATTGTGCTGCTCGTCGTCAAGGCAGTCGCCAACGACGTCCGGGATCAGGTCGTGCAGGGCCTTGAAACCCAGCTGGAAGGCGCAGTCCTGGGCAAGCAGGGGCTGGAAGGAGAGGACGAGACTGATCAACGCGGCGAGAAGTGGGAGCCTAGTCTTCATCGAGCAGCCCTCTGGTGCGGACCCAAGACAGCCGAGCATAGAGATTTAGTCAAGACTTGGAAGCGGGTGAAGTCACAAACTCGCGGGACGGCCCGTCCAGCGTCTAGGGAATCTGCATATCGGTCTGCCACGTCCAGGCCGGCTGGGTGATTTCCAGGATCGGATCTCCGCCTACCTGGCGGCTCTTCTTCTGCAGACCCTCGTCGTGCGTGTGCAAGACCGCGCAACTCGCAGCGAGCGCCGAGGCCACGTGAACGGCGTCCTTTGGGCGGATGCCGCGACTCCAACAGAGATCGCGCGCGGCTTCAGCGATCGGTCGGGTGAGTTCGACGAGCGTGAGTTTGCGGTCGCCGGTCGGTCTGAATGGATCCATCAACTCGTTCCGGCGCGACTCATCCAGGCGCACGGAGGGTTGGATACCCGGGACATACAGGACCTCGGCGATGGTCAATGTTGACGTGACGAGCGTGACTTTGCCTACTTCCCAGTCCCTGAGCACAGCGCGCAAGTGCGCTCGATTTGGATGGCCGCCGCGGAGAAAGTCGAGATAGACGCAAGAGTCCCAATAGACGCGAGCCGGATTACTCGCCACGAATCTCGGTCAAGTAATCGAGCGAATGTCCCTCCATGGCCGCATAGACGCCTTCCAGGTCGAGCACACTGCGGCGCTGGTACGCGGCACCGAGCGCCCGGAGCTCCGAAATCTCACTTATCTCGCGCGGCCTTCCATCGGCATCGCGCCGCACACGCCCTGTGACCAGCACTTTCGTTCGCATTCGCAGTGCTTCAACGACTTCGTCAATCAGGGCTTCGTCGAAGCCGCAGCGCACCGAATACCCGGAGAAATCGTCCCAGACGGTAAATCGCAGGCTGCCGTGGGTGTTCACAGCCTCCAGGCGGCCTTCAACGGCCCCGAGCGTGTAGGACCGCGCCAGGAGTTTCCGGGCATGCCCGGCCGCAGCCGGTGTGAATTCAACCCGCTCGCCGCTGGCCGGGGACTCCAATTCAAAGCCGGAAACTCCGTCGCCGATGACCCGGCCGATGCGCTGAATTCGACCGAGTGCCGCGAGCCCAAAAGTGGCCGGCTCGCTGATGGCATCTTCCAATTCGCGGACACCTCGCACGCAGAGCCGCGGCACATCGAGGTCAGCGTGGCCGTTGGGGCGCCTACCTGCCTCGACGAAAGATACGACGGCCGACCCGGACTTTAGCTCTCCGATTCGCCAGCGGATTGTGGGTTGATCGCCTGGCGAGTGTGCCGCGTCAACGTCGTCCAACAGTTGGTGAAAGAGGCGCACGGCGTCGGCAAAACGGCGTGGCTGGATCGCGTCGCCCTTGACCGTCAACACCAATCGGACCGGCGACATCCCTCTACCCTTCGGGCCCGGATCCGTTCAATCCGAGCGCGCTGTCACTGGCGGCCCACAGACGTCATTCAAACTGCATTTTCGACGCGAGCGCCGCATCGTGAGTCTAACCCGAGGGCAGGCGCCTCAATTGGGTGCCCCTCGCCCACGTCCCAGGCAGAAGTAAACGAAGAGTCCGTCACGTCCGCGGTCGCTGGGACGAAGCGGCGTGCGCCGGGAAGCTATCCGACGACGAGGTTGATGAGGCGGCCCTGGCGGTAGATGACTTTGCGGACCTGTTTGCCGTCGGTGTGGGCCTGGACGCGGGGGCTGGCCAGGGCCAATTGCTGGGCGGTGGCTTCGTCGGTGGTGACGGGGGCCTCGATGCGGTCGCGGACGCGGCCGTTGACCTGGACGACCAGGGTGAAGGTTTCGTCGGCGGCCAGGGCTTCGTCCCAGGCGGGCCAGGACTGGAGGTGGATGCTCTCCGAGTGGCCGATGCGCTCCCAGAGTTCCTCGGCCATGAAGACGGCGCAGGGGGCCAGCAGGACCAGGAAAGTGTCGGTGGTTTCCTTCCAGGCCGGGGTGGCGCGCAGGTCGTCGTCGCCGACTTCGATCAGGAAGTTGGTGAACTCCATCAGGGCGGCGATCATGGTGTTGAACTTCAGCGCGTCGATGTCGTTGCTGACGCGGCGGATGGTCTGGTGCAGTTGGCGCCGCAACTCGACCTGGACATCGGCGTAGTCGGCTCTGCGGCGGCGGGTGCCGCCCGTCTCGAGGTCCAGGACCAGGTTCCACACACGGTTCAGCCAGCGGGAGACGCCGGCCAGGCCCTGATCGCTCCAGGGCAGGGTGCGGTCGAACGGTCCCATGAAGAGGATGTAGCAGCGCAGGGCATCGCCGCCGGCGGTAGCGGCCACTTCGTCGGGCGTCACCACGTTGCGCCAGGACTTGGACATCCCGGTGGCACGGAACTCGACCAGCGCCTCGCCGTTGCGCTGGGCGCGCTGGCCGGTGAGTTCGAAGCGGGCTTCGAGGGGGTAGCGGCGGAAGGGTTGAGCGGCGTCGGGGCTGTCGTAGGCATCGGCGCCGTCGGGCGCATCCACCCGGGCGCGGCCCTGGCTGTCGACCCGCAGGATGGACTCGTCCACCCAGCCGGGCTGGGCCAGCATCAGGCCCTGGTGGCGCAGGGCGTGGAACGGCTCGGTCAGGTCCAGGATCCCAGCGTCGCGCATGGCCTTGGTCCAGAAGCGGGCGTAGAGCAGGTGCATGACGCTGTGCTCGGCGCCGCC
>JAPPFO010000177.1 GCA_028875175.1 Chloroflexota bacterium
CCTTGGAGGTCAAACTGCTTGGCCACGCCCACCACCACCCGGCGCTCATTGTGGTTGCCGCCGCCGAAGGCGCCGATCTCTTCGGCCTCAATCGACAGTTCCGGATTGTCATATGACAGGGCGGCGCCGGCGCGCCGCTCCGCGTGAGCGCGAAGGGTCGCCTCGGCGGCGAGAACGGCCGGATTGCCGGCCACCGCGTCGCGCACGAAGCGTGCGAGAGCATCGCGGTCGTCCGCGGCGGCGGGCAGCGCCAACCCCAGCAACGACATCCCGCTCACCAAGCAGGCCGTCAGGCACGCTTTCCGCGCCTGGCTGGTCCGTCCCTGCGTTGGTCCTCTTGTGGCCACCGTTTCCGCCTCTTAGTGAATCTGCCCGCCTTGGGCGGCCATCGCCTCGACGAAGTAGAGCGTGTAGGCGAGGGCGACGCCCACCAGCAGCGCCAGCACCAGCTTGCCGCGGTCGTGGCGGTGGAAATGGACCTCCGGCAGCAGGTCGCTTAACGAGATGCACAGAAACACGCCCACCGCAAACGCCAGCCCGTAGCCCAGTGCCGGGCCTTCGGAAACGGCATCCAGCAAGCCCGCGCCAAAATAGCTTGCCGCCGCGGCCAACGGACAGATGAGCGCATAGCCGACGTTGGCCGCGAGCCGTGCGCCGCGCGCCTTGCCCTCATGCTTCATCATCCCGGTGATCGAGAACGCGTCCAGCGGCTTGTGCAGCAGGATGGCGAGGCAGACGCCGAGCCCGGGCAGCATGCCTCCTTCTGTCAGGCCGATGCGCACGCTAGCGCCGAGCGCGATGCCCTCGGTCACCGCGTGCAAGCCCAACCCCAAGGCGATGCCGGCCAGCCCGCGGCCTTGGGGCCGGGCGTGTCCGTGGACCTCCGCATCTTCGCTGAAGTCGTGCTGATGGAAATGGAACACGCGCAGCAGGACGACCATGGCGATCATCCCGGCCACGACCAACAGCATCGCCGCATTGACGGCGCCGGGCCCGGGAATCCGTTCGAGACTGTGGGGGAGGAGGTGAAACAGAGCAACGCCCAAGATGAAGCCCGCAACCAAGCTCATCACGAGTTGGGTGCGCGTGTGCGTCATGGCGCCACGCTCGGACAGTTGACCGCCGGCCACCGATATCGCGAACACGGCCCCAGAATAGGCAGCCAGTAACACTGGTGGAGAGACGTTCACCGAAGCCGGTGGCGTGAACTAGAAAAATAGCGTGAGCAGCACGATGCTGGCCACGCCGCCCGCCAGGAAGCCCACTGCGCTGACCGCACCGGAGGCGGTCGCTAGGTCGGCGATGCGGAACGTCTGGTCCTCCACCGTAAACAGGACTTGGCTGCGGTCCACTTCGCCATCCACAAAACGTTTGAGGCCGGTCTCCGCGCTGTGCGCCTCCCTGATCGCCACGAGCGCCACGAGGATCATCGTGGCGGCCGATGCGAGAATGCCGATGCCGAACACCACCAGCGTCAGCAGCGCAACCCAGTGGTAGGCCGGATCCTCCGCGCCGCTGGATGCGCTCATGATGCCGATGATCACGGCCGCGCCGCCCGCATTGCCAAGCAGCAGCAGACGGGCTGACTCGGTGATCAGCCGGAACATCACGCCCCGGCGCTGGGCGACCACCTTGTAAAGCTCGCGCAGCCACTCCTCGCCGGTTTCCTCGGCGGAGAATTCGTCCATCCGCTTCATGGGCCGCCTCCCTGGGAGCCAGTCTCAGCGTCATCGGCGCTTAGGTGCGTCAAGCGAACGTATGTCGAACCGGTATTCGACCCCGGCGCAAAGGCGACCGTCCAATCGTCGATGCGCACTGGTTCCGCCCGCACCGCTTGGGCCATGAACGCCGACCGCGTGATGTCGCCGTCAATCCGTTCGAGCGTGGAGGCCAGATAGCGCCCCAGCAGATAGCCCTCCAGCGACAGTTCGTTCAGGACGGATTCCCCCGGTGCCGCGTGGGCCGCCATGGCCCCCCGAAAGCTGGCGGCGAGGGCGCTGTCGGCATCGTTCGGACTCGGAACCACTTCGGTCACCAAGATCCGATCGCTGGGTGCCTCCACGCGGTTCCGAAGTTCGTAGGAAAGGGAGAATGACAGGTTGGCCAGCGTGTAGTCATGGCCCAGCGAGTGCGCCAGGTTGATGATCTCGGAATTGGCGGCGTAGGCGCCGACCAGCAGGATGGCATCCAGGTCGGCGTTGGCTAGGCCGAAGAGGCTGGCGTGGACCGCATGGGTGTTCCGCGAGTACGTCGTCTTCGCCAGCAGCGGAATGTCCTGCTCCGCGAGCGCGGCGAGATAGCTGCGCATCACCGAACGGCCAAACGCGTCGTCCTGGTAAATAATGCCAAGGCGCCGGTGGCCGCGCTCCCCGACGATGTTCGCCACCAAGGCCTGCACTTCATCGAAATAGCTCGCCCGCAGGTTGACCACGTTCGGAAACCGCTGGGCATCGCGCAGGAAGTCGGCGCCAGTCACATGGCCCACGAAGGGAATGTCCGCCGTGCGCAGCACCGGAGCGATTCGGGCCGCGGTGGGCGTTCCCACGCCGCCGACAACAGCCAGGACGTCGTTCGCGGCCACGAAGCGCTCGGCGTTCGCTGCCGCCCGTTCCGGTTCGTAGCCGTCGTCGAGCGCGATCAGCTCCAAGGTGCGTCCCTGCACGCCGCCGGCCGCGTTGCGTTCCGCGAATGCGGCGAGCAGGCCCGATCGGTAGTCGATGCCGAGGCGCTGGTTGGGGCCGGAAAAGCACGCGCTCTGGCCGAAGGCGACCGTCTCGTCGGTCACGCCTGGGGCCGCTGACACTGGCCCTGCGAGGAGGCTGGCCGCGGCGAAGGCCAGCAACCGCAACGCGGCCCTACCCGCCATGGCTATCCGAACCGCCAGCGCTCTCTGGGGTCTCCTCCGGAATGGTGTCCACTAGCGGCTTCTGCGCCGGACGCTCCTCCACCACCGGGCCGCTCCGCCCGACGTGCCCGTGGGCGAAAATCGAGGGTGAATCGAAGATCAGGGAGCGCGGCGTTGCCGACGCCACGTGGTCGCGCTCCGCGCCTCGATCGTGGAACCGTCCGTCCATGGTGAGCTGCTCTATTTCCACGTCGCGGCCGGCATGCAGGTCCCGCTGCGTGGTGGAGGCGGCCAAGTCCCGCTCGTCGGCGCGCGCCGCGTCCGCGCCAGGCTGCGCGGCGGCCGCCAAACCGAAGGGCGGTGGGCCGACGCCGTCGATCATGTTGATGTCGATGGTGGAAGCGTCGCCCGGGTTCACTGCCGCCAGGCTCGCCTGGGAGAAGATGGTGCGCATTCGCTGCCAGTAGCGGGTGACGGCCACCTGCTCCGGTTCGCTGCGGTACTCGGCCAGGAGGACGCGGAAGGCCGACGCGGCGCTGCTCGCCTGCTTGAGGCGCTCCTCGGCCCGCGCCTCGGCGTTGAGCACCAAGGACTCGGCTTGGCCCCGGGTGCGCGCCAAAAAGCGTTCACTGCGCCGGTTCGCCTCGCTCTCCGCCTGGGTCCGCTCAGCGATGGCGTCGTTGACGTCCCGGAAAGCCGCCATCGTCTCGTCGATGGGCCGCACGTCCACGATCGTCAGCGCGACGACCTCGATGCCGATCCCGTATGCTGCGACCCGCTCGGCGACATCCTCGAACAAGTGCTCCTCGATGATGTTGCGGTTGCTGGTGAAGATCAGGTCGATGAAATTGCTGCCGACCGCATCGACCAGCCCCTCCCGAACGAGCATGGTCATCAGCTTTTCGGGTTCGGCTGCAGCGTGCAGGTAGTGGTGCAGATTGTCGATCACGTACTGGACGGCCACCTCGACCTCCAGCAAATTTGTGTCGCCCGACAGGATCGTGAAGTTGACCTTGCCCCCCTGCTTGCTCGCCACGCCGAGGCGCGCGATGCGCTTGACCGGACGGATGTGCGCTTCCTCGATCACCGGAATTCGGTAGCGCCAGCCAGGCTCGACCTCGGCTTCAACCACCTTGCCGAACCTTGTGCGAACCGCCTGCTCCTCCTTCTTGACAATGTAGAAGCCGCTCATGAGCAGCACTACAAGGCCGAGCACTGCGGACCAAGCCAGGATCCGCCCCCAATGTGCGCCGACGAAGTCGAACGACGCGTAGATCGCGCGGGTGCTTGGCGGCAGCGGCTCGTCGGTCATTCTTGGCTCGTCGGCATGGCGCGGCTGTCCAGATACCGGAAAAGTTCGCTGTCGGCCGGGAGCATG
>JAPPFO010000201.1 GCA_028875175.1 Chloroflexota bacterium
TGTCTACCATGTCTCCGGTCTGGACAAGGGAGAGGGCTGGGGTGAGGGTGGCTGCATGGATCCGCAACCATGCCTAGGATCGAGCAACCCTCCGTGGTCAACCCGTTTCTTTTTTGCGCTGAGAATGAGCTACTAGCGCCATACCAAAAGCATGAAACCTCCCCCATCCCTCCCAATCCGCACACTCGCCGAGTTCCTCGGCACCGCCTGGCTCCTCATCGCCATCGTCGGCTCAGGAATCATGGCCCAGCGCCTCACCGAAGACCCTGGCCTCCAACTCCTCCAGAACGCCCTCGTCACCGGCCTCGCCCTGGCAGCCATCATCGCCGCCCTCAGACCCATCTCCGGTGCCCACGTCAATCCCGCCGTCACCCTCACCGCCGCCGCCGTTGGTCAACTCCCCTGGCGTGAAGCCGCCAGCTACCTCCCCGCCCAAATCGCCGGCGGCATCGCCGGAACCGTTCTAGCCAACCTCATGTTCGGCCTTCCGGCGGCCGAAATCTCAACAACCGTCCGCGACGCCCCCATCACCTGGCTCGGCGACCTGGTCGCCACCGTCGGCCTCCTCAGCCTCATCTTCACCCTCATCGCCACCCGCTCCTACAACGTCCTGCCCTGCGCCGTCGGCGCCTACGTCGCCGGCGCCTACTACTTCACTTCATCCACCGGCGTCGCCAACCCCGCCGTCGCCATCGGCCGCATCTTCACCGACACCTTCGCCGGCATTGCCCCCCAATCCGCCCTCATCTTCGTCCTCGCCCAACTAGCCGCCGCCATCCTCGTCACCCTCACCCACCGCCTCCTGGCAACCTCAAACCGCGCGGAGTAATCGTCCCTTCCGCTTCGGTCCGGCCATTTTTGGTGCTGGTGGCTCTCGCAGTTACTGCCAGTCCCGTGACGGCGGCGTACCCAGGCAGTCGGACGTTACGGGTCGGCAGGTCTCGGCCATCACCTGCACCGCCCCGTGCTCGTCCTGCAGTTCGCCGTCCACCATCATCACCGGCGAATCCAGGATCGCCCGCTGGTAGCGGCTGAAGACGTCCGGGCGAATAATCACGTTCACCAACCCGGTTTCGTCTTCCAGCGACAGGAAGGTATAGCCGCGCGCCGTGGGCGGGTGCTGCCGGTTGATCACGATCCCGGCCACCGTCACCATGATTCCCGTCCGGGCCTGTTCGCGCAGGACGTCCGGAACGCCGCTGTCGCCCAGTCCCTGGAACTGTCGTCCGCTCCCCCGCCCGTCGTAGTGATTCCCGGCGCGGCGCGCGCGTTCCCCATAACGCCCCGTGGCGCTGTCGCGGGACAGCCGCCTGCCACCGGAACCCGATGCCCCGCCGGAGACCTCTGCATAATGCGCCTCACCCTCGAAAGGGCGTCCGCTCTTGCACCCTCTCCCTCTGGGAGACCCTTGCAAAACCCTGCCTCGACCTCGAAGGCGGGGCGGATCTTCACCCTCTCCTGGGGGAGAGGCAGATTCGGCCGTCTTCGGCCGAAATCGGTGAGGGGTCTTCCGGGCACCCACCCCTTGGTGACGCAAAGGTCTCTCTGGGCGAGGGTTGGAGCCTGCTCCAGACGTGATTCGGGGGTGAGGGTCTTTCGGGCACAATCCTCGGGTTTCGCCAAGGTCTCCACCGGCCGAGCGTTCACCCGGCCGCCGCACCGCCGCTGGAATCGAAACCTGGCCGCCTTGAGGCCGCGGCCGGCTGGCTGCCAACTCGAGCAGGTCCGCGGCCCGCAGCACCCCCGCCTCGGCTAGCCTCGTCCGCAGAAACTCCAGCCCCCGCCAGCGCGTGGACAGGCCGGTCGCGGCAAAGTCCATGTGCGCCTGCACCAGCGAGTCCGCCGCCGGCAGCGCCACCGGCTCCTCCAGCTCCGCCGCCAGCCCCGGCAATTCCCCGCCATGCGCGGCTGCTGCATAGGCCTGCACCTGCCACAGGGCCTCCCGCCGGCTCAAGCCCAGGCTTCCAAACGCCCCCGCCGTGGCCAGCGCTTCCAAGATATTGATCGGCAACCGCGTCCGCCGGCAGAAGTCTTCCAATGAGCCATACGGCCCGCGCCCAATCTCTTCATCCAACCGCTCGCGGTACGCCTCCCCCAGGCCCTCCACGTACCGGTAGCCCATCCGTATCCCACCGTCCGCCTCGATCGTGCACTCATACCGGCTGCGCTGGATGTCCACCGGATGCACCGTCACCCCGTGCCGCTGCGCGTCCCCCACCAGCGTGTGCGCGCTGTAAAACCCCATCGGCTGGCTGTTCAGAATCGCGCAGCTGAACTCCGCGTGGTGATGCACCTTCAACCACGCCGAGACGTACACCAGCAGCGCGAACGCGCACGAATGCGCCTCGGGAAACCCATACCCCGCATACCCCTCGATCTGCGCGTAGATCTGCTCCGCCGTCGCCGCCGGGATGCGGTTCCGGGCCATCCCCTGCAGCAGGTCCTCCTGCAGCGCCTGGATGTGCGCCAGCGACCGCTTGCGGCTCATCGCTCGCCGCAGCGCGTCGGCCTTCGTCGCCGAAAACCCGGCCGCCACCATCGCGATCTGCAGGCATTGTTCCTGGAAGATCGGCAGCCCCAGCGTGCGCTCCAGCACCGAGGCCAGCCCCGGCCACACGGGATCGGCCGCTTCCAGTCCGATCCGGCGCAAAATCCAACGCCGGTGCATCTTCGTCGTCATCGGCCCCGGCCGGATGATCGCCACCTGCACCACCAGGTCGTAGAAGCACCGCGGCCGCGTCTGCGGCAGCACGTGCATCTGCGCCCGGCTTTCCACCTGGAACATCCCGATCGTGTCGGCCGCGCAGATCGTGTCGTAGACCTTCGGGTCGTCGAACCTGAAATCCGCCAGCGCCAGCCGCCGCCCGTGCCGCTGCTCGATCAACCGGAACGCCCGCTGCACCAGCGTCAGCATCCCCAGCCCCAGCAGGTCGATCTTCAGCAGCCCCGCGTCCGCGCAGTCGTCCTTGTCCCACTGCGCCACGCTGCGCCCTTCCATCGTCGCCGGCTCGATCGGCACCGAGGTGTCCAGCGGACGCGACGAGATGATCATCCCCCCGGTATGGATCCCCAGGTGCCGCGGGAAGTCCACGATCTCCCGGCTCAACTCCAGCAGATCGCGCCCCACGCGGCTCGAAACCTCGGTCGGCAGGTCCTCGCTGGCCTGGTCCGGGTCGGGCATTTCGATGCTGGGATGCCACTGCAACCGCTGCGCCAGCCGGTCCACCTGGGCCGGCGGCAGCCCCAGCGCCTTGCCCACGTCGCGGATCGCCGAGCGCCCGCGAAAACAGATCACGTTCGCCACCATCGCCGCCCGCCGCCGCCCGTAGCGCTGATACACGTACTGGATCACCCGCTCGCGCTCCTGGTGCTCGATGTCCAGGTCGATGTCCGGCGGCTCGTCCCGGTCCGGCGACATGAACCGCTCGAACATCAGCCCGGCCGCCATCGGGTCCACCATCGAGATCTCCAGCACGTAACAGAGGATCGACCCCGGCGCCGACCCCCGCGTGTTCACCAGGATCTCGTTGCGGTGACAGAAGCCCACCAGGTCCCGCACCGTCAGGAAATACCCCGCCAGCCCCTGGTCCTCCACGTACCGCAGTTCCTGCAGCACCCGCTCCCGCACCGTCGCGTCCGGGTTGGGGTAGCGCCGCCGCACCCCCTCCCAGACCAACCGCTCCATGTAGCGGTATTCCGTTTCGCCCTCCGGCGTGGGATACGCCGGCAAGCCGTACGCCAGCTTCCGGCTCAGGTCGAACGCGCACATCTCCGCAATCCGCACGGTGTTGCCGATTGCCTCGGGCACATCGGCAAAAAGCCGCGACATCTCCTCGGCGGACTTCAGCACGAACTCGTGATTGGGCCGCAACCGGCGCCCCGCCGTTTCCAGCGTCACGGTGTGCTTGATACACACCAGCACGTCCTGCAATTGCGCGCGCGCCCGGTCGTGGTAGTGGACGTTATTCGTCGCCACCAGCGGCAGCCCCGTGTCCCGCGCAACCTCCAGCACCCCGGCGTTCGCCAGGTGCTCCGCCTCCAGCCGGTGATCCTGCAGTTCCAGGAAAAAGCAGCCCTCCTCGAACATCTCGGCGTACGTCCCCGCCAGCTCAACCGCCTTCCGGCTCTCGCCGCGCAGCGCCGCGGACGCAACCGCCCCCTGCAAGCACCCCGAAAGCCCCACCAGCCCCCGCGTGTGCCGCGCTAGGCTGTCC
>JAPPFO010000192.1:0-845 GCA_028875175.1 Chloroflexota bacterium
GAACAAGGCTCGGCCTGACCGGTGCCGGAGAGCGGCTCGGCTCGCGGTCGTTCGCTTCCGGAAATCGCTCGATCGACGGTAGAGGGCCGGCCGCCTCCTAAGCGCCGGGTGAGCGTTGCTGGCGCGGTTTGGCTCGGTTACGGTAGAGCCATGCCAAACGGGCCGCACGTTCGCACCCGGCCCGTGAACTGCTTCCAGAACTAGACGTGCAACTCCCGTTTTCCAATGAGTTCTCGCAACTCCGCAATCTATCCAGCGGCCTGAAGGCTGCGTATCGCGGGTCGGACCCCCGGCGTCGCGTGTCCCACTTCGATGGATGGACGCGCCGAGCGTCAGGAACGGAAGCCGGCGCGGCGGATTACGACCACGCCCAGACCGTCAGGGAGTACTACGACCTTTGCAGCGAGTTCATGGTGTTCGGTTGGGGCGCATCGCTCCACTTCGCGCCGCTGTCGCCCACGGAAAGCCTGGAGGAATCCAAGATCCGGCACCAGCGGCTGATGATTGACAAGCTGGAGTTGCGCAAGGGCATGACGGTAATCGATGTCGGCTGCGGGATCGGCGGTCCCATGCGCCGGGTCATCCGTGAAGCCGGCGTCAGGGTCATCGGGGTTAATAGCAGTGACGTCCAGTTGAACAAGGCGAAAGCGCTAAACGCCGAGGCGGGGCTGGACCACATGGTCGACTATTTGCCTTGTAGCTTCATGGACATGGGCGCCATCGAGGACGAGACCTGCGACCGCGCCTACGCGATCGAATCGACCTGCCACGCGCCGGACAAGGTGGGCGCCTTCGCCGAGATCTACCGTGTGCTGAAACCCGGGGCCCTCTTCTGGGGCCAGGAA
>JAPPFO010000192.1:855-4182 GCA_028875175.1 Chloroflexota bacterium
CACCGCGCCATCAAGCAGGAGCTCATGCACGGCATCGCGCTCAAGGACATTGCGTCGATGGGCGAGGTGAACCGAGCCCTTGAAACTGCGGGCTTTCAGGTTATCGAGGGCAAGGACCGGGCCGTGGCGGAGAACGGTCCCACCATCCCGTGGTATCAGCCGATGCTGACCCAGCGGAGCACATTGGGCAACGCCCTGCGCAGGACACCCCTGGGCCGCAAGGCGTTCATCGGGGCAGCCCGGCTGGCCGAGACGCTGGGAATCTTCCCGAGAGGCTCCGCGGACGTCATCCGACTGATGGATCGCACCGCCAACGCCTACGTCGCGGGCGGCCAGACCGGAATCTTCACGCCGCTGTACTGTTTCCTGGCGCGTAAGCCCGGCTAGATTCGCTCGGTACCGATCGGCCCGTTACTCGCGGGCGCCTTAGACGTTGAGTTCGCGCCGCTGTTCGGCAATGCGGAACTTCAGCTTCTTGCTCGGCTTCATCGACGGCAGCGGGTTGAATCCAAGTTCAAAGTTTGGCGGAGACACTTCGATCGTGAAGTGGTGCGCCACCAGGAGCACGTTGACGGCAAGTTGCAGTTCCATCCACCCCACCCCAAGGCACCGGTGCGTGCCCAGACCGTACGGGGCATACCCGGAACTGCGATGCTCGTTGCGCGGAGGCAGATAGCGGTCGATATCGAATTTGAGGGGGTCGGGGAACACTTCGCTCATGTAATGCGCCGCAGTCTGCGCAATGTAGACCTGTGACCCGATGGGTATTCGGTAGCCTTCGACCACGCACGTATTCATCACGGTTCGCAAAGACACCGGGACGATCGGGTACACACGCAGGCACTCCATCAGAAATCGGTGCGTGACGTCAATCGCTTGCGGTCTGAAGGCCCCCGCATCCGGATCGCCGTCGGCGAACAAGGCGTCGGCTTCGGCACGGATTTCCTTGTAAAGATCCGGCTTTGACGCCATGGCGTACAGCACGAAGCTGAACGCATCGCCAAGGTAGACGCTGGCAATTAGCGCGGCTGAGAGGACGAAGCGCAGATTCGTCTCCGGGACGAACTGCGGATCGCTGGCGTGCAGGCTCAGAAGGTCATCCGCCAGGTCCCGTGGACTGCCAACTCGCTGGGCGGGTGTATGCCCGCTTTGGACCTTCTCCACGAGCTGGTCCAGGATCTTAATCCGGCGCTTCATGCTCGGAGTCTTCAACATGAACTTGGGTAGGACTTTCAGTATGTGAACGTTGAGCGCCCGTTCCTTGAAAACAGTCAGATCGTCGAAGATGTCCTGGGAATCAATGCTGATCATGAGCGGCGAGAGCTGCGCGTTTATCATTCGCCGGCACATGCGCGTGGCGGGGTAGGAATCTCCCACCGTCCAGTCCGCCATATGGGTCCGCGCATCCTTGTAGACCTGGTCCAGTTGCCCCATCAATCTTCCGCGGGAATATGCTGGCCCCAACGACTTACGAAGCCGGAAGTGATCCGCGCCGTCCAGGGATGGCAATACGCCCGACGCGCCGTAAACCTTCTCGAAGTCCGAAAAATAGTCCTTGGTTCTGAGGTACATCCGCCCGTTTCGATGCACCCAGCGATTGGTCTCGGGACCGGCCAGGAAGATCATGGGATCCTGGAAGGGCGGTCGCAGCTCGAACACCGGGCCGTATTCTTCGGCCAGATCCGCGAAGAGCGCGGGAAAATTGCCGGCACGAAGATGTCGATTGAGCACCAACCGGCGCAGCGAGACAACCGGGATCTTCTTGGTCAGGGCTGAACGTTGTAGCAACGGTCCGGCGAGACTCTCGGATACCGCGGCGGCGATGGACCGGCCGATCAGGTCCATGTTGCAAATGAGATTGATGCGTTCCTCATCCCGATCTTCGAGTTGAAACATGAAGCGAAATACATCGCATGTGTTGACCAGGCAGACGATGATCACATCGCGGGGATCAGGTATCTCATTGTTAAAGATGACTTTGCCGATGCGCGTCCTGACGAATTGAGCCGCCGTGCCTTCGTCGGCACTCCCGGAAAGTTCAGTCTGCCAGGCAGTCCGGGACAACGTCCAGAACTCACCCTCGTGGTATTCCAGGATTTTGAGCTCAACCAGCCGTTCGAGTGTCGCATCAACTATTGATTCCGCGCGTGGCGCCAAGCGCTCGATCCAGTATTGGGCGTTGCGCTGGTCGGACTCCTCCGTAATTTCCTTTAGAATCGAGTCGAGGATCGGGTTACCTGTCTCTGTGGAATCCAAGAGAAACAACGAGTCCATATCCGTGTCGATGCGCGACAGCAGTGAGAGTTCCGCAAGCACGGCGCCCACGACCGCGCAGTTCAGGTGCCAGCCGGGTACCTGGTGAAAGTAGCCGGACTCCTCGTTGAGGAGCATCAGCACAAGCTCGTCGGGCAAAGTCAGTTGTTTAGTTGCAACCGGCTCCGAAGTGAGAGTCATTGCTCTTGCTCCCCGCAGCTGGCCCTGGTGGGTCTGTAAACTGACCCTATATCAGGCGAGCCGCGACTCATTCGACTCTATCATATGGGGTGAGGGATACGGACGCTCGCCGAATCCGAGGAGACGCCCCGCGAATGACGGTCCAGCCGGATACCGATCGTGCCGGGGCGGACGGTCCCGAGCCAGGGACAGCGGCGGCCCAGCGCCGGCAGGCCATCCTTGCTTCAGATCTCTCCCCGTTCCCCGAAGGCTGGTATTTCGTCGCCTCGCGCCGGGCCGTCCAAAGGGCCGGGCTTATCCAGAAAACCTGGATGGGCGAGAACATCGTCGTCTGGTCCGACGCTGAAGGCCGCATTTGCGTCGCCGAAGCCGTCTGCCCCCACCTCGGCGCTGACCTGGGGCCTTCAGCCGGTGGCGAAATCTGCGACGGCCGCCTTGTCTGCCCCTTCCACGGCTACGAGTTCGACGCCACCGGCCAGTGCGTCGCCACTCCGTTTGCTCCGGCGCCCAGAACCGCCAAATTGCGAGTCTTCGAGACCCATGATCTTCACGGCCTGATCTTCGCCTGGTGGGGCATCGACGGCCGCCCGCCGCAATGGACGCTGCCCACCGAACCGTTGGAGCAGGAGGGCTGGTGCGACTACCAGATCACTACCCTCCGCTTCCCCGGCCATCCGCAGGAGACCACCGAGAACTCGGTCGACCTGGCCCACCTGCGCTACGTCCACGGCTACGACAACGTGGACCGCCCCGAGCGAATGCTGGTGGACGGCCACCGCCTCCTGAGCCGCTTCAACTTCAGGCGCCCTCGCACGGTCGCAAAGTTCGCCACGCTGACCTTCGACGTGTCCGCCGACACCCACATCTATGGAC
>JAPPFO010000270.1:0-3592 GCA_028875175.1 Chloroflexota bacterium
GGTGGAGGCTGCCGGCGGAGACCGGGCTGGCGGCGGGGGCGGGGCCGCCGGACATGCCGACGCTGGTGGTGTTGACGAGGAGTTGGGCGGCGGACAGGTCCTGGCACAGGCGGTTGTCGTCTAGCCCACAGGCCCGGATTGGCGTGCTGTTGGCGGGTTCGATGTCATTTACGAGGTCGTGGGCGCGGGCTTCGGTTCGGTTGGCGACGAGGATTTGGCGGGCGCCGCTGTCGAGGAGGGCGAGGACGGCGGCGCGGGCGGCGCCGCCGGCTCCGAGCACTACGACGGAGGCGCCGGCGGGGTCGAAGCGGCCGAACTGGCGGAGGGCCTGGATGAAGCCGTAGGGGTCGGTGTTGTCGCCGAGGAGGCGGGGGCCGTCGCGGATGACGGTGTTGACGGCGCCGGTGCGTTCGGCGGCGGGGGTGCGGCGATCAACGGCTCGGAAGGCGGCGAGCTTGTGGGGGATGGTGACGTTGAGACCGGCTAGGGCGCCGGTGCGGACGTCATTGAAGCGGTCGTCTTCGGCGCCGGGGGGCGTGGGGAGGGCGGTGTAGGTGGCGTCGAGGCCGAGTTCAGCCAGGGCGGCCTGGTGCATGACGGGGGAGAGGGTGTGGCCGAGGGGCCAGCCGATGACGGCGTAGGCGTCGCTCATTCGGCGAGGCGGGCGAGGTCGTCCCAGAAGGTGGGGTAGGAGACGTCCACGGCTTCGGCGCCGTGGATGGTTACGGGGCCGGTGCCGCTGACGGCGGCGACGGCGGCGAGCATGGCGATGCGGTGGTCGCCGGCGGCGTCGACGGTTCCGCCGCCGGCGCGGGCGCCGCCGGCGATGATGAAGCCGTCGGGTTCGGCCTCAAGCTCGAGTCCGAGGGCGGAGAGGGCGCGTTCGGTGGTGTGGAGGCGGTCGGACTCCTTGACGCGGAGTTCCTGGGCGTCGGCGATGCGGGACTCGCCGTGGGCGCGGGTGGCGAGGAGGGCGAGGAGGGATGCTTCGTCGATGAGGCGGGGGATGAGGTGGCCGCCGGCGGTGATGGCGCGCAGGTCGGACGAGCGGGCGATGACGGTGCCGGCGGGTTCGGGGTCGGTGGTCTCGACATGGGTCTCGATGTCGGCGCCCATGTTTGGGTGGGCATGGTGTAGGCGGGTGGGGCGGGGGTGGTGGCCTAGGTTGCGGATGGTGCCGTGGGGGGGGGGGGGGAGGACGGCGGCGGCGATCCAGAAGGCGGCGGAGGAGATGTCGCCGGGGACATCGAGGTCGAAGGCCTGGAGGTCGTCGGCGGGTTCGCAGCGGATCTCGCGGGCGGTGGTGTGCAGCGCGGCGCCCTGGGCCGTGAGGATGCGCTCGGTGTGGTCGCGGGAGGGGGCGGGCTGGCGCAGGACGGTGGGGCCGTTAGCGCGCAGGGCGGCGAGGATGACGGCGGACTTGACCTGGGCGCTGGCGACGCGGATGTCGAGCTCGGCGCCGCGGAGGCGGCTGGGGGCGATGGCCAGGGGGGCGTAGGTACCGTAGGCGCGGCCGTGGATGCGGGCGCCGAGGGCCCGGAGGGGGCGCACGATGCGTTTCATGGGGCGGGTGCGCAGGGAGTCGTCGCCGGTGAGGACGGCATGGAGGGGGCGGCCGGCGAGCAGGCCGCCGGCCAGGCGCATGGTGGTGCCGCTGTTGCCGCAGTCGAGGACGTCGGCAGGTTCGCGGAGGCCGTGGAGGCCGAGGCCGGTGACGCGCAATTCGTCCGTGTCGATCGACACTTCGGCGCCGAGCGCTTGGACAAGCGCGGCGCTGGCGCGGGTGTCGGCGCCGAGGCCGGGGTTGCGCAGGCGGGTCCGGCCGCTGGCCTGGGCGCCGAGCAGCAGGCCGCGCTGGGTGATGGACTTGTCGCCGGGGACCGTAAACTCGCCGCGCAGGCGGCGGGCGGGTTGGACGACGCGGGCGCCGGGGGGCGCGGGGGCGTCGATCACACGCCTACCGGGGCGCCGAGCGGGCGTCCGAGGGCGGCGGCCATGGGCTGCAGCCGGGCCATCAGCTCGCTGAAATGCCTGAAGCTGAGGCTTTGCTGGCCGTCGATCAGGGCGGTCTCGGGCTCCGGATGGACCTCGACGATGATGCCGTCGGCGCCGGCGGCGACGGAGGCCAGGGCCATGTCGTGGACCATGTACCAGTGGCCGGTGCCCTGCGACGGATCCACGACGATGGGGAGGTGGGTGCGGCGGCGCAGGAGGGGGATGGCGTTGAGGTCGAGGGTGAAGCGCGAGGAGGTTTCGAAGGTGCGAATGCCGCGCTCGCAGAGCATGACGTCGGGGTTGCCGGCGGCCAGGATGTACTCGGCGCACATGAGCCACTCGTCGATGGTGTTGCCCATGCCGCGCTTGAGCAGGACGGGTTTCCGGCAGGCGCCGACCTCGCAGAGCAACGGGTAGTTCTGGGCGTTGCGGGTGCCGATCTGCAGGACGTCGGCGTAGTCGACGACGAACTCGACCTGGCGGGGATCCAGGACCTCGGTGATGACGGGGAGGCCGGTGGCTTCGCGGGCCTCGGCCAGGAGCTGGAGGCCCGGGATGCCCATGCCCTGGAAGCTGTAGGGGGAGCTGCGCGGTTTGTAGGCGCCGCCGCGCAGCAGTTGGGCGCCGGCGGAGGCGACGTGTTGGGCGGTGGCGGCCATCTGGTCGGGGCTCTCGACGGTGCAGGGGCCGGCCATGACGGTGACGGAGCCGTTGCCGATCTCGACGCCGCCGACCTGGATGACGGAGCGTTCGCGGGTGTCGGTGCGGGCGGCGAGCTTGAAGGGCTCGCTGATGGGGATGGTGGCCTCGACGTGGGGCATGCGCTCGAGCTGCTGGAGCAGCTCGGGCGGGCGGGTACCGATGACGGCGATCACGGTCTTGTGTTCGCCGGGCAGGACGCGGGTTTCGAGACCCTCGGCATGGACGCGGGCTTCGACCGCGTCCAGGGCCGCCTGGCCGGCGCTGTTCTTCATCACGATGATCATCGGGCGGGCTCCTGGTGGGGACGGTGGTGGGGCGGGTGGTCGGAGAAAGAAAAAAGCAGAGGCGAGAGCCTCTGCTGCCGGCGTCCGCGGGTCGTTGGGTTACATGAACTCACGACCCGGCCGCGCCGGCGCTGGAAACGCGAAATAGACGCCGCAGGCGGGGGCGTGCGCGTGAGATATTCGAACCGGAAGGCAAATCATGAAACGAGAGTGTGCGAGAGGTTCGGGCGTGCGTCAATAGAGAATGGTGGGCGCAGTAAACTCGTGGTGTGGGGCGTGGTGAGGGTTGCGGTCGTTGAAGCGGTCGGCCATTGCGAGGGTCGGAGACCCGTTGCGGCCTGCGTCGGAAGCCGCGCTGGTGCAGTTGTGGCTGGATGGCGCGTCGCGCGCCGGTCCCATGCGCGATTCGCTGGGGCGCTCGATCGAGGTGGTGTATCCGGGCCGGCGGACGGGACTGGCGGGGCCGGACCTGCAGGACGCGATCGTCAGTATTGACGGCGGTCCGGTCCGGCGGGTTGACGTGGAAGTTCACCTGCACGAGGCGTCCTGGGAACAGCATGGCCACGACGGGGATCCGCGCTACGCGGGGGAGCTGTTGCACCTGGTGTGGA
>JAPPFO010000270.1:3602-4106 GCA_028875175.1 Chloroflexota bacterium
CCGTGCAAACCCCTGCCCCCCGCGGGGTTCCCGCCCTCGGGGGGGTTGGTTTGCCCCGGGGTGGGGCCCCGGGGGGGGGGGGGGGGGGGGCCACCGCCGCGCATCGTGGCCGGGCAGGCGTTGGCCGACCGGCCCGCGCAAGACGGACGGCGAGCGGGGTCGGAGGGGTGGCCGTGGCGGGCCCCAGCGGCCCCGCCGGGGGGCGCCCCCCAGGGGGGGGCGGCGATTAGGGGGGAGGGGGCCCCGCGGGCTTCCGCGCGGGCGGCGGGGGGGGGAAGCGAGATCGAGGCGCGGGGAGCGGACCAGGCGCTGTACCGGGCGCTGATGCGGGCGCTGGGGTACAGCGCGAATACGGAGCAATTCGAGGAGGTGGCGGAGGCTGCGCCGATCGAGTTGCTGAGCGCCCTGGCGGGACCGTCGCTGAGGGCGCGGCGGATCCGGGTGGAGGCTGAGCTGCTCGGAACGGCCGGGTTGCTGCCGAGCCAGCGAGGGCAACCCGTGGAG
>JAPPFO010000095.1 GCA_028875175.1 Chloroflexota bacterium
GGGGTTTTGCATAGGTCTCATACGGCTAGGTACCGGCGGACGTAGACGTAGCTTCCGATGCTGCCGACGACCAGTCCGACCAGGACTATGAAAACGGCCAGATTGCGGACGAAGGACACGTCGGTGGCGATGGGCAGGAACGAGATGATGCGAGTCACCGTGGGCGCAGCCTGCAGGTAGAGCACGACCAGGGCGATGGCGGCGATGGTGGCGCCAACCAGACCGATGAAGGCTCCTTCGATGAGGAACGGGCCGCGGACAAACCAGTCGGTAGCGCCGACCAGCTTCATGATCTCGATTTCCTGGCGACGGGCGTAGACGGCAATGCGAATGGTGTTGGCGATGACGAACAGGGCGACGGCGGTGAGGGCAATGATCATGGCCGTGCCAGCGGCGCGCGAGACGTTGCTGATGGAGATGAGGCGCTCGACCACATCGAGGGGAACAGCCACGCTTTCGAAAATCTCAGTCATCCCACGAAGCTCGTCCGCGAGCCCCGGCAGGACAGCGGGATCGTCCATGCGGAGTTCGACGCTGGCGGGCAGCGGGTTGGCCTGCAGGATGTCGATGACGTCGCGCTGGTCGAAGAAGCGTTCCTGGAAGACGCGCAGGGCGTCCTCCTTCGTGACGAAGACGACCTCGCCGACGCCGGGGCGCTGCTCCAGATCCTGCATGACGGCGGTTACGCGAGACGGGCGGGCGTCGTCGCGGACGTAGGCGATGAGATTGCTCTTGCGGCCGAGCGCCGTGACCATCTCGTTGAGCGTGTCGTTGATGGCCAGGAAGGCAGCCAGGGTGACCAGCATGACGGCCGTGGTGACGACGGCGCCCAGCGTCATGGTGCGGTTGCGCCAGAGGCCCAACATGGCCGCGCCGAGGATGTAGCGCAGGACGTTGAGCTTAGCTGTCATAGCCGCCGCCGAGTTCGTCGCGGACGACCTTGCCGTCGGCGATTTCGATGACGCGACGTCGCATGGTGTCCACGATCTCGCGGTTGTGGGTGGCCATGAGCACGGTGGCTCCCAGGGCGTTGATTCGTACCAATAGTTGAATCGTGTCCCAACTGGTTGCGTGATCCAGATTGCCGGTGGGTTCGTCGGCGACCAGGATGGGGCAGCGGCGCACGATGGCGCGGGCGATGGCGGTGCGCTGCTGTTCGCCGCCGGAGAGTTCGTGGGGGTGGTGATCGGCGCGGTCGCTCAATTGGACCAGGGCGAGCGCCTCGTCCACCCACCGGGAGGTACGGCCATTGAACTCGCCGGTGGACTTGAGGACGAATTCCACGTTCTCACGCACGCTGAGCCCGGGGAGCAGCTTGTAGTCCTGGTAGATGACACCGACGCGGCGGCGAAGCCTGGGAACCTCGCGACGCGGAATGCGGGTGACCTCGGTGTTTTCGACGAAGACGTTGCCACTGTCGGGCCTCGTGTCGCGGTTGATGAGCCGGATGAGGGTGGTCTTGCCGGCGCCGCTGGGTCCCACGAGAAAGACGAACTCGCGCTCTTCAATCTGGAGACTGACGTCGTCAAGCGCCCGGGTTCCGTTGGGGTAGACCTTGGTGACGTTCTGCAGAACGATCATGGTTGCGACAGGGACAGCGAGAAAGCCGGAGCGCTGAACAGGCCGCCGGCGCTGGCTGTGGGTTCGGCGTCTGACGGGTCAAGGGTAGCGAGCCACTCGGCTTCGAGGGCGTTGAGCCCAAGGCCGACCGCCCGCCGCAGGGCCCGGTCCTGGGAGGCGCCCTGGCGGTAGGCGTCAAGGATCTCGGTGATCGCGGATTCACCCCAGCGGTGGATGATGAATTTGACGAAGGAGTTGCTCTGGGCGTAGGCCAGCAGCGCGCCGCCGCTATGTACGGGAAACGACCCGGTGAGGCCGCGCAGGGAGATCAGCCGATCGGCCTCGAACGCCGAGGCCACGATGTCCTCGTACGAAAACCGCTCACCAACGGAGCTCTCGACGACGGTGGCCACGCCTTCGTGCAACCAGGTTGGAATAGGACGCGCTGGCTCGCCGACGGTGTGCTCGATGGCGATGTGGGTGAGTTCGTGGGCAATAGTTGAGGGGAGCGTGGTTCGCCCCCACTCGAATTCAGAGGCGCACAGCACGATCAGGTTGAATCGGGCGGCCGCGACACCTCCCACCCAGGGGCGGGTGCCCCGGCCCATGTCGGCGCGCATGCGGTCACCATCGGCGTAGAGGACAAGGCGGGTCGGTCGCTGGATTTCGAGGCCAAAGTCCTCATCAAGGGCGGCAAGTCCGCGTTGAATGCCACTCACGGCGTCGGTAGCCAGACCATCGCCACCTGCATACCACCAGATGTCCACCAGGCCCTCGGACTGGGTCCGCCAGGGAAGCTCGGGGTCGATGTAGACCACCGTGCTGCGGGTGGTCTGGGACGTGCCGTCGGCGCCGTGGACTTCGAAGTGGTACTCGATCTCCGCGCCCGGCAGCAGGGTCCCGCGGGGCCGCCAGCGATGGGAGGCAGTCAGGCGGCCGGCGTCAAGCTCAAAGTCGGCGCGTCCGCGCCGACTGACCGCGCCCTGGGGAAGACCGAACAGGATGGAAACCCGGGACGGCGGCGGACCGGTCCACGGCGCGTCAAGCCGGAAGGTAATGGCGGAGCGGATTTCGACATCGGCCTCAAGATCGGCCGGTATCGACTGGGCGGCGCCGACGGGTGCGAGGCCGGACGTGAACCAGGCAACTGCGGCCACGACGAGCGCGACGAGGGCCAGCGCGAGGCGCCTCGGCAGCCGGCGGCTGGACGGCCCGCAGGGCAGCCCCGTGGTCACTCGCTGGACTCGTTTCCGGTCGAAATCGACGCGCGAAGCCAAGCCTCGATGAAGGGGTCGATCGCGCCGTCCAGCACAGCGTCGGCGTTGCCAACCTCGAACCCGGTGCGCAGGTCCTTGACCTGCCGGTAGGGGTGCAGGACGTAGGAGCGGATCTGGCTGCCGAAGTCGACGGCGGCCTGGTCGCCGCGCAGCCGGGCCTGCTCAGCCTCGCGTTCGGCGATCTGGCGCTCCAGCAGACGCGCGCCGAGCATCTCCATGGCAACCTCGCGGTTCTGGTGCTGCGAGCGCTGGTTCTGGCAGGAGACGACGATGCCGGTGGGTTCGTGGCGGATGCGGACGGCCGAGTCGGTCTTGTTGACGTACTGGCCGCCGGCGCCGCTGGCGCGGAAGGTCTCAACGCGCAGATCCTCGGGGCTGATCGCGACTTCGTCCACGTCCTCCAGCACGGGTACTACGTCAACGCGGGCGAAGGAGGTGTGGCGGCGGTTGCTGGCATCGAAGGGGGAGAGCCGGACGAGGCGATGCACGCCGCGCTCGGCCTTGAGGTAGCCGTAGGCGTAGCGACCCGAAGCGCGCAGGGTGGCGCTCTTGATACCGGCCTCTTCACCGTGGGAGATGTCGACGACGTCGGGCGCGAAGGAGCGAGCGTCGGCCCAGCGCGAGTACATGCGCAGCAGCATTTCGGCCCAGTCCTGGGATTCGGTGCCGCCGGCGCCGGACTGGACGGTGAGGAAGGCGTCGTGCTCGTCGTATTAGTCGCCGAGCAGGAGTTGAAACTCGAGCGCGGCCAGACGGTCTTCGAGCGCGGCGACTTCGCCGGCGATTTCCTGCTGAAGATCCGGGTCGTCCGGGTCCAGGAACTCAACCAGCCCGACCACGTCGTCGGCCTGTGCGTCGAGTTCGTCCCAGAGGTCGACTTCATCCTTGACGCGCCGGTGGCGGCGCATGACGTCGCGGGCGCGATCGGGGTCGTCCCAGAGGTCGGGCGCGGCGACTTGCTGGTCGAGGTCGGCTAGCGTGGCGCGCTTTGCCGCCAGGTCAAAGGTGCCTCCGAATCTCGGTGACACGCTGCCGGGCGCGGCGGGCGCGCCCTTCGAGATCGGCGGTGTCGATGGCTTCGGTCATGCGGGCGGAGACCCCGGTTAGTGGACGCGCTGACGCGAGCGGCGCCGTTCGCGCTTCTTGCGGGCGCGTTCCTGGGCGCGGCGTTGGCGGCGGGAGAGGCGGGGGGGCGGGCCGGGG
>JAPPFO010000064.1 GCA_028875175.1 Chloroflexota bacterium
GTCCTACGCGCCGGGGTCAACGCCCCGGAGGCTGCGCTTCGGCTCCTGGATGAGCTATCGCAGGACCTGGCTGAGCCGCCGTACGGCCCCGAGCTGGCGACCGTTGAGATTCCCGTCGATCCACGTCGCGATACATGCGGCGACGGACGACGCTTAAGGCGAGTGCAGCTGTGGCGCAATGACATTGCCAGCGGCGGGTCAGTACGCGCCGAGCTGGGCTGGCAGGCCGACGATGGCCGGCGAGGACACGAGCAATCTCGCCTGCTGCGCAATCTGGCGCCCAACGGCCTGTTCACCTGGGGCGTCACGCACGCCGGCCTGCCGCTGGGCTTTGCCGAACACCCTCCAGCGCCCCCGGACGGCCCCGTCCCGGCAGGTGCGATCTATGTTGGGTTCGCAGACCTGGATGGCCGGCCGGTTTCCGCCCTGGTGATGGACAACGCGAACGGGCCGGACCGAACCACTCGGGTCCGCAGCGAGTGGATTCCGGCGGCGCCCGCTGCCTGCTACCTCTTCGCGAGCGAAGTCTGGGTAGGCGGCGGCCAGCCGCACTTTGGGCTGTACGTCCGTGCCACCGGGCGAGCCGACCATGCCGTCTTCGGTTTGCAGGGCGGCCTGCCGAACGGGTGGCGGCGCCAGGCGCGGATCCTGCGACTACCGCCCGACGTCGAGGCCGTCCAAGTCTTCTTGTGGAATCACCGTAGTAGCGGCACGACCGCGTTTGCCCTGGCGTTCGTGGCCCGGATCGATGGTTGACCCGGTCGCAGGCGCACGCGTCGCCGCCTGACGCTGCGCGCCGCGGCGAAGTGCTGGTCTCGTTCGTCGTGCCCGCCTACAACGAATCCCATCGGGTTGCAGACATCCTCGACTCGATCCGTCGACAGACGCACCCTCGGGTTGAGCTCACATTTGTCGACGACGGCTCGTCGGACGGCACACTGGACCACCTGCTGGCCCAGACGAACCTCAAGCGGGTGTCAACCCTTCGACATCCGAATCCGCGCGGTGTCGCCGCCGCTCGAAATAGCGGCGCGCGGATCGCAGCAGGCGACGTCCAGGTGTTTATGGATGCCGACCTGTCGCTTCCCGATGACTTTGCCGCCCGCATCCTGGCCCACTACGCCGCCGGGGCGGACTACGTGCTTGTTGGATCGCGTGTGGCCGATCAGGTGCGGATCCCCTCGCGATACCTGCAGAGCGAGTACGAGGTGGTGAGGGCCGAGCCGGAACTCCAGCGCAGTTCGCAAGCGTTTTCGGTTCGCACGAACGTCCTTCAGGCCATGGGCTCGTTCCGCGAGGATCTTCCGCGCGGCGACGACTCCGAATTCGGCGAACGCGTGATGGCCGCCGGCTACCGGCGGGTCGAAGATCTGTCCATCGAAGTGCTGCACGACCGGCCGAAGACCTGGGTCGGATTCCTGGCCCTGCAGCGCCGCCGGGGTCGGAACTTCGCCTACAGCCGTCGAATCCGGCGCGGTCACGGCGTCGTCCACCTGCTGGCGGCAGCGCTGGCGCGCACCGTCCTGACGGTGGCGGAGATCGCCACTCTGGCCTTCCCGCTGCGCCGGGCCCTTCGCCTGGCCGCCTGTTCGCCGCGCGGTCGCGCCGACCTGGCTGGCTTCGCGCTCCTCGAAGCTCTGGCTCGCGCGGCGCGCACCGTGGGCGTGTGGCAGGGCGTCCACGAGGTCCTGACCGGCGCCTACCGTCCGCGCTGAACCGGAACGAAGCGCCGCTCAGGTCCGGCGCGGCTCGGCGCGGGCGAATAGCTGGCCGGCGTAGGCAGTCACCAGCCAGAGACCCACGCCGACGACCAGGCTCCTGATGGCCTGCACGTATACCGGGATGATCTCGGCGTTCACGAAGATGATCCGCCATAACAGCGCCAGGTACAGCACCGCGCCTACCGCCGTTGCGCCCGGGTGGTCCACAAGCCAGCCGTACAACAGCCGGTACAGCAGCCCCAGCGCCAGGCTCCCGATCACCACGCCCGCGAGGCCGTGGCGCAGGTAGAGGTCGCCCGTGTGGGTTATTCCGAACGAAGTTCGGTTGCCCTCCACGCCTCGAAACGCGCTGCTGACCTGGGGCGAGAACGGCGCCGGCTTGTCCGGCCAGATCGCCCGAGGCACGAACGCAAAGGCGGGAATCAGCGCCAGGTCGGCTCCCGTGACTTCCAGGTCCACCGAGTCGCCGTACGCCAGGATCGAGGCCACCGTTTCACCTGCGGTTTGCCGGTTCACGAGCGCGCGCAGCGCCGCGTCGAGAAACTCCCCCGGACCGGCCTCGATCAGTTCGCCCGCCAGCGCCACGGGGGCGGTCGCCAGGCTCGCGAGATCGGTCGGCCGCTGGAGCGCACCCTGGTGGACACGGTCCCGGTAGATCGTCACCACGCCAAACGTCACGATTACCGCCGCCGCGACTGCCAGCAGAAACCGCAAGCCGCCCAGCCGTTGAACCCTGTAGTTGTAGAGGCCGACCAGCCCGACGAGGAGGACGGCAACCACGTGCTTGGACCCAAAGGCCACCGTGAAGACCGCTTCGATCGGCACAATCACGGCCAGAACCGTCGCAACCACACCCCAGCGTGGTCGGCCCGGACGCAATGCGTAAACGCCCGCCAGCAGCACGGCGAACTGGCTGAAGCCGCCGACTTGCAATAGGAGGTTGAAGTCGTCGGTCAGCCGGTCCTGGAGATCAAGACTGGCAAAGGTGGCCCCGCGGTCCAGCAGCAGGACGCCGCGGGCGATCACGCCGACCGCATAGATCAGGCCCAGGACCATCCACGGCGCGTGCGCGGGCAAGGCCATTGGTATCTGCGGTATCCGCCCAACCGCCCGACGCCACCAGGGCGCGTAGTAGCCGACGTAGATCAGCCCCAGCGCCAGCGCGGCCAGCGCAATAGCCGAGCCACGTGTGTCGTCGATGTTCAGAAACACGAACTGATCGGCGAGATCGCTTCCCCAGTCAACCACCAGCGTTCGCATCCCGAAGTCGAGGAAGAAGAACAGCCCGATCGGCACGATTGGCTGGAACAGGTCGCCGCGGCGCAGCAATGCGTGCAGGGCCGGCGCCAGGGCCAGCACCGACAACGCGAACGCCAGCATGGGTGTTGCCAGCCGGTGTGGCGCCAGGCTGACGACCAGCGCCCCGGCCGTTCCCGTGACCGCCGCGCCCAACACGACCAACAGGACCATGACCCGGCGGCCGTGAATGTCTCGGTCGAGAGTCAACACAAGAGGTACATCTACGACACTGGCCCAACCATGGGTGCGCGCGGACGGTCGCCGGCCGGGCTAGGCCATGCGCGCCACCTGCTCGCGCGAGATCTCGTGTTGCAGCGGCTCACCGGCGAAGTGGCGGGCGATTTCGTCCACCATCCGGCCCATCTGCCGCGCCCTGGTTTCCAGCGTGAAGCCGGCGATGTGCGGGGTGAGCACGGCGTTGGGGAGATCGCGGAAGGGCGAGTCGACCGGCAGCGGCTCTTCGTCGAATACGTCCAGCACGGCGTCGATCTTTCCGGCCGCCAGAACCTCGAGCAGGGCATCCTGGTCCACCAGCCAGGCGCGGGCGCAGTTGACAAACAGGGCGCCGGGCTTCATCAAGTCCAGTTCGCGCCGGCCGATCATGTGGTGAGTTTCGGGAAGGATCGGGGCGTGCAGCGTCACCACGTCGCTGGTGCGCATCAGCGTGTCCAGGTCCGCCAGCTGAACGCCCATGTCGGCGGCTTCCTGCTCGTCGACGAACGGGTCGAAGAGCACGATGTCGGGCGTGAAGGCCCGCACCAGCGGAATCACGCGCCGACCGACCATGCTGGCGGCCACCACGCCGACCCGTCGCTCGGCCAACAGCCCGCCGACGTTCGACCCGCCGCTGACCTGCTTCCAGCCACCGGACCGAAGGGTCTCCTGGTGGCCGATGAAGCCGCGCAGCCCCAGCAGGATGGCGCCGATGGTGT
>JAPPFO010000301.1 GCA_028875175.1 Chloroflexota bacterium
GAAGGTCCGCTCGTCAATGCCGCAAATCTCGGACCAGCGCGGCCACTCTGGGAAGGCCAGGATGGCGTGGTGCAGGACCACGATGCCCTGCGAGGTCTCGCCGAGCGACTCGAGTGCCGCCGCCGTCCGCTCGTCCGGGGCGGGCCGGTGGAAGTTGTAGAAGACCAGCACGTCGTAGGCGTCGCGCACGCCACCCAGATCGGCCACGAAGTTGTCCAGGTCCTGCGGATACGTGTCGACATCCGGCATGCTCCGGAACGCCGCCTGGAAGCCGGGCACGTCAAACCGGTGCTCGCCGGTGATGACGGCGGCTGTGATCGTGTCGTCCTGGGGCAGGCGGGCCATGCGCATCCTCGCCGTCGGCCGCTTAGCCCTTGGCCGCCTTCAACGCCTCCACCTGCTCCCGGATGCCAACTTCCGTCGGCAGCCGTTCGATGCTGGAGGCCCCGAAGAACCCGGCCACGCCCTCGGTGTTCGCCAGCACATGGCGCACGTCGCCGGGATCGGCGATCGGCCCGCCATGGCACAGCACCACCGAGTCCGGCTTCTCGGCCACGGCGGCGTCGTGAATGGCCTGCACGCTCGCCACCGCGTCGTCCAGCGTCAGCGCCGTCGTGGCGCCGATCGACCCCTTGGTCGTCAGCCCCATGTGCGGCACCAGCACGTCCGCTCCCGCCCGGCTCATGGCCACCGCCTGGTCGGGATCGAACACGTAGGGACAGGTCAGCATGTCCAGCTCATTGGCCTGTCGGATCAGGTCCACCTCCAGGCCGAATCCCATGTTCGTCTCTTCCAGGCCCTGGCGGAAAATACCGTCGATTAGCCCCACCGTCGGGAAATTCTGCACGCCGTCGAAGCCCATGGCCTTCAGCTGCTTCAGGAACGTGGGCATCAGACGGAACGGGTCGGTCCCGCAGACCCCCGCCAGCACCGGCGTGTCCCGAACCACCGGCAGCACTTCCGAGGCCATGTCCACCACGATGGCGTTGGCGTCGCCGAAGGGCATCATCCCCGACAGCGACCCACGGCCCGCCATCCGGAAGCGGCCCGAGTTGTAGATGATGATCAGGTCCGCGCCGCCCTGCTCCGCGAACTTGGCCGTGATGCCGGTGCCGGCCCCGCAGCCGATGATCGGCTCGCCGGCGTCCAGCGTGGCCCGCAGGCGCCGCAGCGCCTCAGCGCGTGGGATATACGGCATGCGCGTGGTCCTTTCGTTCGGTTGAGGAGTTGCTCAGCAGAACGGCGTGTCGCCGCATCGTCAGCCCAGGTATTCCAGCAACTTGTCCGTCACGGCGTCGGCGAAGGCCTCGTCGTTGACGGCGTGGTCCAGCTCGTACACGGGAATGTCGTCGCTCACGTGCCGCTTGATGGCGTCGAACAATGCCTGATCGGCCTCCGGCCAGTGGAACTCTTCGCCCGGCGCGCCCAGCAGCGACAGGCCCTGCAGCGGCAGGAAAATCGCCGTTGGCGCCGACGACCCATTGGCCTTCTCCGCCAGGATCCGGCCCAGTTCGGCGTTCTCCTCCGGGTCCGTGCGCATAAGGGACACGTTCGGGTTCCAGTAGTGGAAGCGGCGGCCCTCGAACTTGTCCGGAATCGTCTCCGGCCCCCAGAAGTTCACCATGTCCAGGCAGCCCGGCGCGATCACCTGCGGGATCCCCTGCGCCGCCGCGGCGTCCAAGCGGCCCGGACCGGCCCCCATCACCCCGCCCACCAGTTCGTCGGCCCACTCCGTGGTCGTCATGTCCAGCACGCCGCTCGCGAACCCACCGGCCACCACGTCTTCCATCGTGCGACCGCCCGTGCCGGTGGCGTGGAACACCAGCACCTCGTAGCCCAGCGCGTCCAGCCGCTCGCGGGCGCGCTCCACCGCCGGCGTCGTATTGCCGAACATTGAGGCCGCGATCAGCGGCTTGTCCTCGATCTCCGGCGCGGCCGTCTCCACCATGCCCACCACCGCGCCCACCGCGTTGGCGTAGATGCGCGCGCTGATCCGGTTCACCCCCGCCACGTCGACGATCGAGGGCACCATCACCACGTCCTTGGTGTCCACGTAGCCGCTCGTATCGCCCGAGGCCACCGTGCTCACCATCACCTTGGGCACCCCGACGGGAAGGGCGCGCATGGCCGCCGTGCCCACGGCGGTGCCCGCGCTGCCGCCCATGCCCAGCACCCCGTCGATCCGGCCTTCGGCATGCAGCCGGCCCACGATCGCCGCGCTGCCGGCCGCCATCACGCCAATGGCCGTGCCCCGGTCGCCCTGCGCCCGCAGCTCGGCCAGGCCGGTTCCACCGGCTTCGGCGACGTCTCCTGCGGAGATATCGGGCTCGAAGCCCGGCTCGTCGATCACGCCCGTATCGATCACCAGCGCCTGGTGACCGCGACGCTCGATCTCCCGGCGCACGAAGGCGAACTCGTTGCCCTTCGTATCCAGCGCGCCGATCACGGCAATCGTCTTCGACATCCCGCCACTCCTCCGCGCCCTGCCGACGCGCCCCCGCCAGATACCCCGCTACCTTAGCCCGCAGCCAGTCGATTGGCCCGCGACATCAAAGCTGGGTCATGGGCAAGTTCGATCAGCCGCCTTCCTCCCGGCTGAGCCAACAGCTTCTCCCCTACGCGCGAGGCCCCTGCACAACCGCCTCGTCCATGAGGGTCCGTCTTCCCTGGATCCTGTTTGTTAGAGCGGCTTTGGATTGACGGCTGGGTCACAGTGTGTGGGCCGGGACAGACCGAAAAACTCTGGGTCCGCCGAGACCGGCGGAGAGCGGATTCTCCGGGTCCGTCAGATCGAACCTTGGACTCTCTAAGGCCCTGGGAACAGACTGGGCGAGCGTGAGGATCGAAGCTCACCCCGCCTGCCACATCCGGCAACGCAGCCCACGACCAGTTATAGCGCCTCTAAATGGACGCCGCAGCGTACGATGTAAGTGAGACCTCGGCGGCCGCGCGCCGACAGCCGATTGCAGGAAGAGATGGACCTCCAGGGCGCAACTGTTGTCGTCACCGGTGGCGCACGCCGTGTTGGACGCCACGTCGCCACCCGGCTGGCCGAACGCGGCGCCAACATCGTCGTCAACTACCGAACGTCGGCCGAGGAAGCCCGCGAGGCCGTGCAGGACTTCACCGCCCTCGGCGTCGGCTCGCTGGCCGTCCAGGCCGACGTTTCGGCAAGGGAGGGTGTCGAGCGCATCCGCGATGCCGCCATCGAACGCTTCGGCGGCGTGGACGTATTGCTCAACAACGCCTCCATTTACTTCGAGACCCCGCTGGACGACCTGACCGAGGCCGACTTCGACCGCAACATCGCCGTCAACCTCAAGGGCCCTTATCTCGGCTGCTGGCTCTTTGGCCTGCACATGCGCGACCGCGGCCGCGGCAAAATCGTCAACATTGCCGATTGGGCGGTGGACCGGCCCTATGTCAACTACGCCCCCTACTTCGTGGCCAAGGGCGGCATCGTGACCCTGACCCGCGTGTTCGCCAAGGAACTGGCGCCCACTGTCATGGTCAACGCCATCGCCCCCGGCCCCATCCTGATGCCCGCCGACTTCAGCCAGGAAACCATCGATGCCGTGGCCGCCGCGACGCCGCTCGGCCGCATCGGACATCCTGAAGACATCGCGCAGACCGTCCTCTACCTTGTGGAATCCACGGACTTCGTCACCGGGGCGGTAATCCCCGTCGATGGCGGCCGTACCGTTTCCTGACAGGAGCGATTGACGTCATGTACGAAATCGTCAAGCACATCGACTTCTGCTTCGGCCATCGCCTCATTGACTACCAGGGCAAGTGCAACCAGCCCCACTGCCACAACGGACGCGTCGAAATTCGCCTGGCCTCCGACACCCTCGACGAGATGGGCATGGTTGCCGATTTCCGCGACGTCCGTCGCAGCATCCAGACCTGGATCGACGAGCACCTGGACCACCGCATGATCCTGCGCCGGGA
>JAPPFO010000245.1 GCA_028875175.1 Chloroflexota bacterium
GCGTCGTTCATGGCTCGGCGGCTGGTGAAGAGGAGGAAGGCGCCGCCGCCGGAGGTTTCGACCAGCTTGGTCAGGCGGTGGGCGAGGCCGGCGAGGTAGGGCTCGTCGTCAGCGCCGGCGGTTGGTGGCGGCTGGAGGTCGGCCGGGGCGTAGATCAGGGCCTGCCGGGTGTAGTCGAAGGCGGGGTGGGTAATGAGCTCGGCCGCGCCGCCAAATCCCAGGCGGGAGACAAGGTAGGCGAAGGAGCGGTCGACGGTGAGGGTGGCGGAGGAGGCGATGACGGCGGGGCGGTGACGGGTGGCGCCGTGGATGAGGCGGTCGACTTCGAGCGGGGCGGCGTGGGCGGTGAGCGAACCGTCGCGGCCGCGTTCGGCGAAATGGACCCAGCCGGGGTCGTCAAGGCGGAAAATGCGATCGGCATCGGCGGCGAGTTCGTGGATGCGGCGGGAGACCCAGGCGCGGGTGTCCTGGTCCTCGATCGCTTCGCAGGCTTCGAGCAGGGAGTGCGCCGATTCGGCAAGGGTGAGGCCGGGGCCGATTTCGTCGGTGATGGTGGTGCGGTTGAGGCCGACCGTTCGGTTGAGCGCCGCGAAGGCCCGGGCGCTGGCGGCGACGACGGCGGACATGGCGCGGGTGTGATCGGGCCCGAGAGAGTCGCGTACGCGCGGGGCGTTCATGATGCGGGCGGCGCGGCTGTCATCCAGATGGGCGGAGAATGCGGAGGTGGCGGCATCGTCAAGGGTGTGGGCCTCGTCGAGGATCAGGACGCCGTCGGGCGGGAGGGGCATGCCGGCGGCTTCGCCCCCGGCGCCGCGGAGCTTGGCGTCGGCGAAGACGAGGTGGTGGTTGGTGACGACGACGTCGGCCTGACCGGCCCGGGCACGGGCTTTCTCGGCCCAGCAGTCTCCGTGGAAGGGGCAGAGGTTGCCCTCGCAAGTGTCGACGCCGCGGGTGAGGTTGGAAAGGACGTCGGGGGTGGCGTCGGCACCGAGTTCGGCCATGTCGCCGGTGGCCGTGGTTGAGGCCCAGCCTTGGACGCTGGCGAGTGGTTCACCGAGGAACAGGTCCGGAGACTGGACTTGTTCGTCCAGGGAGAGCAGGCAGAGGTAGTTGGCGCGGCCTTTTAGCAGGGCGGTTTTGGGGGTGACGCCCGCGACGCGCGCCGCCAGCGGCAGGTCGTGGGTCCAGAGCTGGTCCTGGAGGGCCTTGGTTGACGTGCTGACGATGGCGCGGTGCCTGGCACGCAAGACCGGCACCAGGTAGGCGAGCGTCTTACCGGTGCCCGTGTCGGCTTCAACTACGCCGCGCCCGCCCTCATCCACGACACCATCGACGAACTCGGCCATCTGCACCTGGCAAGTACGGGGCTCGTAGCCGGACAGGTGTTCGGCCAGCGGACCGCGTGGTCCGAAGAGCGCCCGCAAGTTGGCCGGCGCGTCAGGCGCCGGTGCGGGGCGGGGAGTTATGGCAGGAGCCGGCGGGTTGGCAGGGGGCCGAGGCGCGAATCGGCGCGGAAGGCCTCGGCGAAGGCCACGCCGGCCTGCAGGCCGCGGTAGGCCGCGACAGTCTCGGCGGCTTCGCCCAGCTCAACGCCGTGAGACGCCCGCAGCGAGGCCGCCAGCGACACGTGGGCATCGAGGGCGTGGTGCTTGGCCTCGAGAGCGTCGGTGATGTCAACGAACCCGGTCGGCGCGAAGCCGGCAGTCCAGGTGGGCTCGTAAGCCAGAAGCGCGGGGGGTTGGGGCAGCGGGTCGCCTTCGCAAAGGACGTTGGGCGCGGCGGACATTTCGGCGGCGGCGCGGGCGAGGTCCCAGGCGCCCGTGGCGTCGAGGACGTTGCCGAGGGCGGCGGGGGCCAGCAAGAGGTCGGGCTGCAGGGCGCGAAGGATCTCCACGAACTTGACGCGCGTGACTGCATCGGCCTGGACGGCGAAGTCGGAGTGGTCCATCCAGGCGAGGTCGACGCCGAGCCGTTCCGCGGCGGCCTCCGCCTCGGCACGACGGAGAGCGGCAAGGTCTCGCGGCGGAACGTCCGGCAGGGCGGAGTTGCCGTTGGCAACGGTGACGATGGTGACGTCGTCACCGCGCTTGCGATGGCGCGCCAGGGTGCCTCCGACGGCGAACTCGGCGTCGCCGGGGCGGGCTGAAATGGCGATCACGCGCATGCGGGCGTCAGCTCCTGGGATGGGCCGTTCGGGCGTCGAGTGTAGCGAGGGCGGCTAAAAGGCGAATGTCCAGGTTCCCTGGATGCCGTTCCAGACGAAGACGCCGGCGGCGAGTAGGTCGCGACCAGCCAAGGCGATGACCTGGCGATCGCCACCCGCCGGACCGAGCGGGACAACCTGCCCTCGCAGATCCACCGATGTGGCTTCCGGCAGGTCGAGGCTCAGCGAGTCCATGGATGGGAATACCAGCCGGGCGGGAAACTGCTCGCGCTCGGATGTTCCGGCGGCGCTGCTCAGACTAGTCGTGCCGAAGGGGTGTAGCCCGAGTTGAGGAAAGACCGATTGATCGACGGCCGAGACTCCTGCCCCGGTGTCGATGACCGCGAGGCCTGTAACTGGTGCAGGAATCGGCAGACTGTGCGCGACCAAGGCTGCGGCGATGCCTGGCGGGACATGAACCTCGACCGCGGTTACGGGACCGAACTCACGAAGGCGTCCAGGAGCCGGGCTGCCAGGCCGTCGCGGATCGCCTAAGAAGGCGTTATAGACCGGCACTAGTCGAAGTGCGGACCGATCCCTCTCGAAAGCTGTTCCACAAGGACTACGGGCGGACCATCCTTGAGCCCTGGCCTGGCCAGATACGGCTGAAACTCGACGCGCCCGGCTTGCGGGTCGACCTGGTTCTCACGACTGGCATACGAACCTGACACCTGCTCGCACTTAGCGCGTGCTGAGCAACTCTCGTACAAATGAACCCGATCTCTCGAACCTGCGTCTACCTGGTTGCATACGTCTTTCAGAACCACGAAAAGGACCCCTCAGTCCCCGCCCAGATGCGCCCAGTTAACCTATGGTCATCGTAGCCGCGTGCGTCTTGCGTGGGCAATCCTCGTCGAGCGAGGTCGGTTCTCCTGTGTCCCACTCGACTTCACGAGGCGCCGGCTGGGCTCGACGTCAGCCGTTTGTCGAATAGGAGAAGCATGCCAAGCAGCACCGCCGACCGTGGCTTTTTTGATGAGGCGAGCATTTACGTTCGCGCCGGGTCCGGCGGGGACGGGGTGTCGCATTTTCGGCGGGAGAAGTATGTGCCGCGGGGTGGGCCGGACGGCGGGGACGGGGGTCGCGGGGGCAACGTGGAGCTACGGGCGCGGGCGAACCTGCACGCGCTGACCGCCTTCCGCTACAAGCGGCGATTCATCGCGGCGAATGGCGGGAAGGGCGAGGGCAAGAAGCGGCACGGGGCCAACGGCGAGAGCGTGACCGTAGACGTGCCCTGCGGGACAGTGGCCTACGACGACCGAACCGGCGCCGTGCTGGCGGACCTGGTGGACGAAGGTCAGACCGTGGTGGTTGCCGAAGGCGGCCGCGGTGGTCTGGGCAATGTGCATTTCAAGTCGGCGCGCTTCCAGACGCCGGAACTCGCCACGCGCGGCGGCAGCGGGCAAGAGCGGCACGTGCGCCTGGAGCTGGAGTTGCTGGCGGACATTGGGCTGGTGGGAGCGCCGAACGCGGGGAAGTCGTCGTTGCTGGCGAGGCTGAGTGCGGCCAGGCCCAAGGTGGCGCCGTACCCCTTCACGACGCTCGAGCCGGTGCTGGGGGTGGTGCAGGCGGGCGATTCGGGCGTGGTATTTGCCGACTTGCCGGGAGTAATCGAAGGGGCCAGCCAGGGGGCGGGGCTGGGCATGGCGTGTCTGCGGCACGGGCGGCGGGCGCGGGTGCTGGTGCAC
>JAPPFO010000188.1 GCA_028875175.1 Chloroflexota bacterium
CCATCCCTGACCGTGTGTGCACCCGAGTCCCGGCGGCCAAGACGCCGGCCGAGTCGACCAGGCCCGTCAGTTCCAAGAGGCGAGCTTCTCCCGTGGTACCGGCGAGGGCGCCGACTCGATGCCGGCTAGTCAGGTGGTCGTAGCTGGAAAACTGGTCGGCTTGGCCAGCGCGCACGAGGAGCGACTGGCGAAAGGTGATGTGTCCGGACGTGAAGCGCACGATCTGAGCACCGGTAGCGTCGCGGGTCCGCGAATCCAGGATGGTGATACCGCCGCCGACCATGTCGATGTCGTCACCAGCCGGCGTAAGCCAAATGTCGTCCCAGGGCTGGATGGGGTGGCGGGCAAAGGACAACCCAGCGTCATCCAGGGCTTCCAGGGCCGTCAGCAGATCGGCTTCGTAGCCGCGATGTTCTTGAAAGTCGGGGGCGTTCGGATCGGGGTCGGCGCTATAGCTGACGGGCTCGAAGAAGGCGTAGAAGCCCACGCGAAGCTGCCGCGCGTCGGACGTACAGGCGGCCGACAACGGGTCTTGGTGTGCCGGCGGTGCGCATGCGGCCAGGGTGTATATCAACGCGAGCGCGACGATGGCCCAGGCGCATCGAGTGACTGCGCGAGAGGTGTGATTCGTCAGGTGGATCATGGCGGTGCATTCAGATTACGGGCGTATCTAACGGCCGGCGTGGACATTGGTCGAGGACCGTGGAAATCGAAGTGGCCGTGACGGTCGAATGTCCAGCCATTGGATTCGTCGAAGGCGCGGGCGGCGGGGTTGTCGCGGGAGGTCCAGAGGATTGCCGACTGGTAGCCCAAGGTCCGGAAGGCGTCGGTCAGATGGGTGAGCAGGGCGCGGCCCACGCCACGGCGCTGCCAGTCAGGAAGAACGAAGAGGGCGCGGATCGACCAGGCGGCGGCAGCTTTGGCGGGTGCGGCCGTTGCGTGATGCATAGATGCCGCGACTGTATCCCAGACGCTGGAGGACGCGTTGACCAGGCGGCGCGCGGCACAGTCCAGAACGGCGAGTGACCGGCGGCGCGGGTGCGGTGGGCCGCGGAGTCGGGATCCAACTGATTCGGCCAAGGCTTTGGGCGCGCGGAACGCACGGTCGTATTATTCTTTCGGTATTGAACCGTATGGTCCTTCAGCCGGTTTGGAGGCTTGACATGGCTGTCAGCACGCTCCGCACGCTTTCGCAAGCACAAGTAGATCAGTTCCTGCGCGACGGGTTTACGGTCGTCGAAGACCTGCTGGACGCCGACGAGATCGCGACCCTGGCCGAGCGGTCGGACCTGATTGCGTCGGGCAAGGCCGAGCACATCGTCGAGGGCACGATTCAGCTGGAACAGCCGTTTCGCGAGGCTGAGGACAAGGTCGACGATCGGGTGATGGCGACGCGCAAGCTGGCGCACATCGTCCCGGAGGACGAGGTCCTGCGGGCGCACGCGCGCAACCCCAAGATCGTGGACGTAATCGCGGACCTGATGGATACGGACGACATCACGCTTTACGGCGACCAGTTGTTCATGAAGCCGCCGCGGCACGGGTCGGCGAAGGAGTGGCACCAGGACTCGGCGTCGTTCAAGAACATCTTTCCGATGGACCTGATATCGGCCTGGACGGCGATCGATAACGTGACGATCGAGAACGGATGCCTGTGGATGGTGCCGGGGAGTCACCGGTGGGCCATCATTCCGCCGACGTCGCGACCGACAATCGAGGGTCAGTTCGGCGGGGACTATCCGACGGTGCCAGTGCCGTTGCGGCCGGGCAGCGTGAGCTTTCACCACAGCCTGACCTACCACGCCAGCGGGCCGAACGAGACTGACACGCGGCGGCGCGGGTACGCGACGCACTACATGCGGTCGAACTCAATCAACGACAGGGAAGTCCCCGGATCGCCGGCGGTGCGGGGCTATGTGCACATCCGCGGGAAGCGGATTCCGGGGACGGTGTCTGACGAGGTGTTTGACGTCTAACCGGACGGGGGCTGGCAGATTGGCGCTGCGAAGCGGCGGACTGCGGGCGGCGGACTAGCCGGACGGTGGTTCGTTGACGGCGATGAGGCGCAGCAGGCGTCCGCCGTTGTCGTCGGTGACGTACACCTCGCCGTCGCCGCCCTCGCCGAAGGTCGGGATCAGGAAGTCAAAGTCGGCTCGTTGGACCATCTGCCAGTCGCCCTGCTCGTCGAGGTGGAGCGTCCAGACGCGGCCGCTGCAGTAATCGCCGAAAATGTAGGCGCCGGCCAGGGCGGGGAAGGCCTGGCCGCGGTAGACGTAGCCACCGGTGATGGAGCAGCCGAAGTCGCGGCCGTATTCGGCGATTGGAATCTGCAGGCCTTCGGTTGCACAGCCCGTCACGATGGGCGGAAAGCAGGCGCTGCCTTCCATGATGTTCCAGCCGAAGTTGAGGCCGCCGCGGAGCGGCGCCAGGGCCAGGTGGACCTCTTCGAGGTCGTTCTGGCCAACGTCGGCAAGCCACAGGTCGCCGGTGACCCGGTCGAACGAGAAGCGCCAGACGTTGCGCAGGCCGTAGGCAAAGATTTCGGCGCGCTTGTCGGGCTGGTTGATGAAGGGGTTTTCGACCGGAATGGCATAGCCGGAGTCGGTGTCCACGTCGATACGGAGGAGCGAGCCGAGCAGGGTGCCGGCGTTTTGGCCGTGGCCCAGGGGATCGCCGCCGGAGCCGCCGTCGCCGACGGAGATGTAGAGGTAGCCGTCCTGGGGGCCGAAGGCAATCATGCCGCCGTTGTGGTTCTGGTAGGGCTGCTCGATTTGCAGGAGCACGCGTTCGGACTGGGAATCGGCCCTGGCTTGTCCGGGATCGGCGGCAAACTCGGAGACGACGGTGTCGCCGTCGTGGTCGGTGTAGTCCACGAAGATGCGGCCATTGGTTGGATAGCCGGGATGGAAGGCGACGCTGAACAGGCCCTGCTCGTAGGCCTCGGAGCGCACGCGGTCGGTGATGTCAAGGAAGGGATCGTTGCGGAGCTGGCCGTTCTGTACGACCAGAATGCGGCCGGGCTTCTCGACGACGAAGAGGCGGCCGCTGGCATCGCCGGCATGGCCGACGAAGATGGGGCGGTCGAACCCCGTGGCTACGACCTGGGCGTCAAAGCGCAGGTCGCTGGGAAGAGCTGGCTTGGGCATAGCCACGACTTCGGGCGTGGGGGCCGGCGTTGGCGTGGGGTCTGGCGTCGGCTCGGGCGTCGCAGGTGGCACCGGTGACGCCGTGGCCGTTGGCGCCGACGCAACCTCGACACCGGCCGTCGGTGTCGGTTCAACCCCTGCCGTGGGCGTCGGCGTGGGCACAACGAGCGTCGGCACGGCCGTCGTCGGAGGACTGGTCTGAACGGATGCGGGAGTAGTGACCGGCGCCTGACCATCGGCGGCTGCAGGCGCCGCAGACTGACCGGGCAACGACACGACGGCGGGAGGCGGCGTTGGGGGCGCCGGCTGCGGCTCGGTCGCTGGTGACGTCGCCGGCTCGCAGGCGGCAGCCAGGAGAATCATTACGAGGGCGGCAAGAGTACGTCGCATAGAGTCAACCTTACGGCACGGCGCACGGCTGTACCGTGAGATGCGTTGCCGGATTGGCAGGATTGAACGAGCGAACAGTGCAGCGCACACTCGGCGGGCGTGAAAGACTGGCGGGGAGCGGCCGATGGGACGACTTGAGGGCAAGCGCGCGCTGATTACGGGCGGCGGTCGCGGCATTGGCGCCGGGATCGCTCGTCGGTTTGCCGCCGAAGGGGCGCACGTGATCATGACGCAGCGTGATGTGGGCATGATTGAAGCCACCGATGACGGAATCCGAGCGGA
>JAPPFO010000242.1 GCA_028875175.1 Chloroflexota bacterium
TTCGAACTCATCCGCCAACGCTGATCCAGTCACGGGCAGCGAGCGCACAGTTCCCAAATGCCGCGTCACGGAGTCCGGGACCGTGTGCCCGCTGCCCGTTTCCTGTCTATGTGGCGGGCGCGGGCCTGCTGTTACTCGCGTTCTGTTTGGGGGCGGCCGCGCCTCTAACCCGTCCCCGCCGTCGTCTCCTCTATCAGCCAGTCCACCACGGCTTCCAGGGCGTGTTGCTCGCTGGCGCCGTTCCGGCGCTGGGATTCGTAGACGGCCACCTGCCGGTGGGCGCTGGTGCCGCGGGCGAGGATGGTGCGGACGTGCTCCACTTCGGCCACGCAGTCCAGCCGTTCGGCGTCCTCGCGGATCAGGTCCAACAACTCCTCCATCAGCTCGTCCAGCGGCTTGATGCGGTTCTGGCCGAAGTCCACCAGCCCGTTGTCGATCCCGTAGCGCTGCGCGCGCCACGAGTTCTCGGCCAGCAGCGCCAGCGGGTACATCCGCCAGCGCTGGTTGGCGCGTCGCATCCGCGCCAGCAGGGAGACCACGCAGACGTACAGCGCCGCGATGCAGACCGCGTCGTCCAGGCTGGTGCAGGCGTCGGTAATCCGCATCTCCAGGGTCGGCAGCCGCGCGTGCGGCCGCGCGTCCCACCAGACCTTGGTCGGGTCGTCAATCAGCCCGGCGTCCAGCAGGCTCTGGATCATGCGCTGATACTCGCCGTGGCTCTCGAACCGCTCCGGCAGCCCGGTGCGTGGCAGCTCGTGCAGGATCGTCAGGCGATAGCTCCGCAGACCGGTGTCTCGACCCTGCCAAAAGGGCGACGAGGTGCTCAGCGCCAGCAGATGCGGCAGGAAGTACGTCACCTGGTTCAGCACGTCGATCCGGTCCTGTGGATCCGGAATGCCCACATGCACGTGCATCCCGCCGATCACCATCCGTTGTGCCAGCGTTTGCATGTCTTCCGTCAGCGCCTTGTAGCGCTCCCGGTCCGTCGGCAACTGCCGCGACCAGAGCGCGAACGGATGGGTGGACGCGGACACAATTCGCAACTCGTGCGCCGCCAGCGTCGCCGCCAGGGTGCGCCGCAGCGTCGCCAGCCGCTCGCGGACCTCGGCGATCGAGCCGCACACGCTGGTGCCGACCTCGATCTGCGAGCGCAGCAGTTCCGGGCTGACGCTGCCAACCTCGGGTGCAACGGCCGCCTCGCACTCGTGCAGCAGCGCGCGCGGCGGGTTGGCCACCAGGTCCCGGGTGTCGGGATCAACGATCAGGTATTCCTCTTCCACACCGATCGTGAACTCCGGCAACCCGTCGATAAAGGCCGTCACGCGTGCCTCCCTGGGAATCTGCGGGGCCATGCTACGCCGCTGCGACTAGGCCCCGGTAGCCGCCCCAATGTCCGCGCGGGTACCCTGCGCCCATGATCAAGATTGGCTTGCGTCTCGTCGACCTCTCGAACGACCACCTGCAATACGCGGCACAGATCGGCGTCGACGGCGGCACGCTGCGCACCGACGAACTGCCGGGCGTGGCGGAAACGGGCCAGGTCGACGCCGCCGGGCTGCGCGACCTGCTGCAGCGCCTGGATGCCCTGAACCTTGAGCTGGCCGGCATGGAACTGCGCCGCGCCCGCATCGCCGGCGTCCTGCGCGGCGATCCCGAAGGCGCGCGGGAGATCGACGACCTCTGCGAGACGATCCGCGTCCTCGGCGGCGAGGGCGCTCCGCTGGTCACCTGCGGCTTTTCCGTGGCCCACGCCGACGAGCACATCCAGGCCTGGCGGGGCTACAAGGATCTGCCCGGTGGCCGCGCCGGCACCGAGCTGCGCACCTTCGACGCCGCCTGGGTCGAGGAGTCCGACCTGGTCACCTGGGGCGTCGACACCGGCGACCCGGCCGTGCGCGTGCCGATAGGTGAGGTCTGGCGGCGCATGGACGGCTTCATGGAACGCGTCCTGCCCGCCGCCGAGTCCGCCGGCGTGCGCCTGGCCTTCCACCCCAACGACCCGCCCCTGCCCCTCTACCGCGGCGTCGAGCAGCCGTTCATCAATCCCGACGGTCTGGCGCAGCTGCTGGATCGCTACGACAGCCCCAACGTCGGCCTGCTCTTCTGCCTGGGCACCATGCAGGAGACCGGGGAGGACATGCCCGCCGCCCTGCGCAGGTTCGGCGAGCGCGGCAAGCTCTTCAACATCCACTTCCGTAATGTTCGCGGCATCATTCCGCGCTTCGAAGAGGTCTTCCAGGACGAGGGCGACTACAACGCCGCCGACCAGATGCGCACCCTGCACGAGGTCGGCTTCGACGGCTTCGTCATGCCCGACCACTACCCCGGCCTGCTGGGCGACAACGAAGCCCGCGAACGCGCCCGCGCCTGGTGCGTCGGCTACCTCCGCGCCCTCATCCAGGCCACCGCCCCCTAAGCCCCCAAACGTCTCGGGGCGTACGATCAGCGCGGTGTGGGGCCGTGAGCGCTGTGACGCAGAAGGGCGAGCCGCATGAGTGATCCGGTGAAGGTTGGATTTGTTGGGGCGGGGAACCTGGCGAGCCTGGTGCATTACCCGTCGTTGGATGAGATCGAGGCGACGGACCTGCGGGCGATTTCGGAGCTGGACGAGGATCGGCTGACCGCCACCGCCGACCAGTACGACGTGCCCGGCCGCTACACCGACTACCGCCAGATGCTGGAGCGCGAAGACCTGGACGCCGTCTACGTGGTCATGCCGCCGCACCTGCTGCACGACATCGTGATCGACTGCCTGCAGGCCGGCAAGCACGTCTTCATCGAAAAGCCGCCGGGCGTCTCCACCTACGAGACCGAAGCCTTCGCCTGGTACGCCAAACAGCACGACTGCCTGACGATGACTGGCTTCAACCGCCGCTTCATCCCCCTGCTACGCCACTGCAAGTCGGTCGTGGAAGCCGCGGGACCCATCCACATGGCCGCCGCGCGGTTCCACAAGTTCGACACGTGGCCCGACCAGTACGGCTTCTACCGGGGCTCCGTGAGCCACCTGAACTCGGACATCGTCCACGCAATCGACGCGCTGCGTTTCCTGGCGGGCGGCGAGGTGGTGGAGGTGAACGCCCACACCCGTTCGCTGGGCCGCCCCTACATGAACGTGCACGCCGCGCTAATCGAATTCTCCACCGGCTGCTCGGGCGTCCTGCTGGCCAGCCGCCGGGCCGGCGCCCGCCGCCACACCTTCGAGATCCACGGGGGCGACGTCTCGGCCTACTGGGAGGACGGCGTCGAGGGCATGATCTACCGCGACGACTCCACCACGCCCGAGGTCGTACGCGGGGCGGACCTGGTTGGCGATGTGCGGCACCGCGTCTCCGGCTTCCAAGCGGAGAGCCACCACTTCATGGACAGCATCCAGGCCGGCACCCAGCCCCTCACCAACTTCGCCGAAGCCGCCAAAACCATGCGCCTGGTGGACCAGATCGCGGCCGACGTGCGCTAACGTCGCGGATCCTAACCCAAGCGCCACCTGCTGCCTCAGCCGCTTTGCAGGTACTCCAGGGCCTTGATGTAGCTGCGGCGTTGGAGGAAGTGGCGGAGTTGGGGTGGGGTGTCGGGGCCGAGAGACTGGGTCAGGCCGTCCACGCGTCGCAAGGCGGCCTGGATTTCGGCGGCTGGGGCCGGCGGAGGGCCGATGGCCCGCAACAAAGTCTCCAGCGCCTGCGTCAACTCGGCGCGGCTATCGCTCACCGACAGGTCACCCTGCCAGCGTCGCCTCGACGGAGATGTCCACGTTGCCGCGGATGGCGTTGGAGATCGGGCAGCCGGCCTCGCC
>JAPPFO010000305.1 GCA_028875175.1 Chloroflexota bacterium
CGTCTTCCCCGGTCGTAAACAGCAGCTCGACCGGCCCGTGCGGCTCACCCGACTCGTGATAGGCCTGCACCGCTTCCATGATCGCCGCCACCCCCGCCTTGTCGTCCGCGCCCAGGACCGACGACCCATCCGAGTACACCCCGTCGTCCTTCACCACCGGCGTCATCTCCGGCGTCGGCCGCACCGTATCCATGTGCGCGTTCAGAATGATCGGCTCGCCGTCCCTCCCCCGTGCCGGCCACTCGCCGATCAGGTTCCCGTGCGGATCCGACCGCCACGCAATCCCCAACCCCTCCATCCGCGGCTTGATCACCGCCACCACCCGCTCTTCGTCCCCGTAATAGCTGTCCACGGACAACAACGCCACAAACGTGTCCAGCAAACGCTCAAAGTCAATCTCAATCGGACGGGCGGTCGTGCTCATGGGCCGGTGTGCCTCCGGAAATCTGAGTTCGGCGCATTCTTACGCATGTCGGCAAGCCCCACGCATTCCCGCCCGCCACCCAGGCCCTGACCCTCACCAGACAGCAAGCGGAAAACATGTCCCGGGCCGTTAAATTCAACGAGCGGCCCACCTAATGGACCGCTCGTTATTCGTAGCGTTTTCGGGCGCGGTTAGGGCCGTACCCGGGTGTCACGCGACGTTACCCGGCGCTCACCTCACATACGGCAGCGCTCGAAAAGCCACGATCAGCATCACCCATATGTATCACCCCCTCAGCGTTTCGGATTCCGCGGCCCAACGCCGCTTTCCGGTATGCGTCCATTATGCACCAATGAATGCCAGCCGCCACCATTCGTCCCAAACGTCCGCCGCCGTCACTTCTGGCCCTCGCCGCCCAAAACGCCTACCGTTCGCTGCAATGACTCGCTCCATGAGACTCCGCGGCACGCTGCCAGGCCCCGGTGACCCGCCATGAGCAACGAACGGAGCAACGTGGACGTCGCCATCGTCGGTGGCGGCATCATTGGCTGCGCCGTCGCCCTGGCCGTCCGGCGCCGGGGTCTCTCGGTGGCCGTCCTCGAGCGCGCAGCCATCTGCGGCGAGGCCTCATCCGCCGCCGGCGGCCTCATCTGCGCCCAATACGACGCCGACCACGACACCCCCCTCTTCCGCCTGCGGCTCGACGGCCGCGACGCCTTTCCCGAATTCGCCAGCCTTCTGGAAGAACTCAGCGGCCTCTCCGTCGGCTTCTCCGGCGGCCCCACCCTCGGCCTCGCCCGCACCGGCGAGCAGCGCCAACACCTTCTCGCCCGCGTCGCCTGGCAGCGCAAAGCCGGGCTCGACGCCGAATTCCTCGAACCCGACGAAGCCCGCCGTCGCGAACCCCTCCTCCCGCCCGACCTCACCGCCGCTGCCTGCTACCCCGACGGCCAGGTCGACACCCAGCGCTGGCCGCCCATCGTCCGTCGCGCCCTGCTATCAGCCGGCGTCCACGTCCACGAGGGAACCGACGTCACCGCCGTCGCCGCCGGCCCCAACCCCACCGTCCGCACCGTCCGCGGCGCCCTCCACGCCGGTCACGTCGTCCTCGCCACCGGCGCCTGGCTGCGCGACCTCCGGCCCCACGCCCCCATCGTCCCCTCCAGGGGCCACATGCTCGCCTTCGATGCCCCCAACCTGGACCTGCGCCACATCCTCCACGTCCCCGGCGCCAGCCTCGTCCAGCGGGCCGACGGACGCCTCCTCATCGGCGCCACCAAGGAACGCGCGGGCTTCGATCGACGCCTCCGCGCCGGCGCCGTCCAGCAAATGCTCAACGCCGCGCTGGCCACCCTCCCCGCCCTGGTCGACTGCCCCCTCGCCTCCATCTGGACCGGCTTCCGCCCCGAACCCACGGACGGCCTCCCCCTCATCGGCCGCGACCCCCAAAGCGGCCTCTTCCTCGCCACCGGCCACCACACCCACGGCATCACCATGAGCTGGCACACCGGCCAGATCATCGCCCGCCTTCTCACCGGCCAGGACCCCGCCTACCCAATCCACCCCTTCAGCCCCCAGCGCCTCACCACCAGCTGACCGCCGCCCTAAACTCGCGCCCCCAGCTCCTCCAGCCGCCGCGCCACCCCGTCCAGCGCCTCCTCCGCGCTCACTCCGTGCAGCATGATCGCCGCGTCCACCTCCGTGATAAACGCCCCCCACGCCGCCCGGCTCAGCCGCACATACTCCGCCCGCTCCATCACGTCCACCACCATCCGCGCCTCGTCCTCCCGGTACCAGGGAAACCCTTGCTGCAAGTCCTCCGCCGAAACCCGCCGCGCCGGCACATTCGTCGGCCCCTGCGCATGCCGCTCCAGCGCCCGCAGCGCGTCGTACACCACCCGTTCATCACTCCGGCCCGACCCCATCCCCAGCATCAGCCACACCATCGCCGGCGCCCGCCCGTTCCCGAAGTCCGGGAACGGATACAGCACGTTCTCCCCCGGCATCGCGTCCCCAATCACATTCCCGAACCCCCGCCCCGACAATGCAAACGGCCACAGCCCAAGCAGCCCGTCATTCAGCAGGTCAAACACGTCCACGCGCCGCCGCCGCTGATCCGCCGAAATCCCATACCCCGTCGCCAGCTCATGAAACGTCGCAAGAACCGACCTCGCCTCGTTCGACCGCAGCCCCGCAAACAACCCTTCCCCATCCGGCAACGCCCCCAGCCGCGACTGCAAAAACACAAAACTCGGCGCGTCACTCCACAGCTGATCCGGCGCCATCCACAGCGGATCCAGGTCAATCCCAACCCCCACCGTCCTTCGCGCCCCCGTCACGCTCGGCGTTTGGTGCATCGCCGCCGCGCCCCGCGCAAACGCCTCCCCGTCCCAGTCCTCACGCGGCGGCACGTCAAACCCCGCCGTTGCCGCCAGCGTCCGGTTCACCACCGTCGCCCACGGCGCCGCCGCCACCGGCAGCGCGTACTGCACCCCGTCTATCTGGCCCGCCTCCAGGATCCCCGGCCAGTAATCGTTCGGATCGAACGACCCGTCATTCACCAGCCAATCGTCCAGCGGCGACAACAGCCCATACGCCACCAGGTGCTCCAGGTCCCACCCTTCCAGCGCCACCAGGTCCGTCCGCGACGCCCCCGAGCCGTCATCCAGCATCTCCCGGTACGCAAAGCCATACCCCAGAATCGACGCCATCGACTTCTCCGAATACCGGTATCGACTCCGCGTCTCCGCTCGCACCCCCGATCGAGCCGCAATCAGAATCTGCTCCACCCGCGCGTTCAATCGCGCAAACGTCGGCAACGCCACCGAAATCGGAAACTCCGCCCCCTCCGCCGGCAACCCCCCATCCCCACTCGGCGCCCGCTCCGACACCACCATCGCCGCCGCCGTCACCCTCCCCCGCTCACTCGGCAACACCGGCCGCTCCACCCGCACCACCTCCGGCTCCCCACACGCCGTCGCCAGAACCCCCGCGCCGGCCGCCAGGGCAAGCCCCAGGGCCCGCCGCCGCGTCACGTCGCCTTTAAACCGGTCGAGTTTGGTCACATCTGCTCCGAAGTCAGTTCCCAATTCAAGCCTCCGTCATTACGCGTCCGAGCGTGGCGTGCAGGGGCCATTTCTCGCAGTGGACGACCCGCAATGCCGTCTCCCGGCAAAGGCGCAGCGCCGCCGACGCCCGGTGTTCGTAATGGATCCCGCCCCGCTTCGCTCCCCGCCCAGGAGCCACCACCTGCCCGGAACCCCTCGCTATCGGAGCGCTCAAATAACGCATATGCGGTGACCTGGTGTAC
>JAPPFO010000086.1:0-13319 GCA_028875175.1 Chloroflexota bacterium
CGCGCGAGGCTGTTGAGAACAGGCAGCGCGGGAAGATCGTGGAGGCCGGGTGGACGATCTGGTTCCTGTTTGGGGCCGACGATGACGGCGAGTACCTGGACTACTACTCGTCTCACCGGATGACGAATGACAGCCACGTGCGGATATACGCCGACGGGCGTGTTGTTGGACTCGAAAGCCTGTGGGAGATGCGTCCGACGTCGGACGATCCTGTTGAGAACGCACGGCTGGAGGATGAGTTCTGGGAACACAACGAGCGCGTGGCGCGGCTGCTGGAGGCGAAGGGGTTTGGGCTGCAAGGGGACGAGCATGGTTCCGCGATGGTGCGGCGCGGACTTCTCGAGTCAAGAGAGTCGAACCGACGCCTCTCAGGGCAATCCGAGCGTGCCGGCGATTGACGACGCGCTGAGCTACCTTGACGGACCGGCTAGCCCTGCTCGCGGCGAAACATGGTGTCCAGTAGCAGCAGGATCACCCCGGCGCCGATTGCCAGGTCGGCCAGGTTCAGGTAGCCCACGAACGGCGTAATGTTCAGGTAGTCGAAGACCGCGCCCAGGCGAAACCGGTCCACCAGGTTGCCGAATCCGCCGCCCAGCAACAGCGCGAATCCGCCGATGGTCGCCCAGCGCTGGGGTGGACGACGTAGCACGTAGGCGGCGAAGCCGACCCCAATGACCAGCGTTGCGATTATGACCACCTGCGGGAAATCGGAGAACAGCCCGAAGTTGACGCCCGGGTTGTAGACGCGCTGAAAGTCAAAGAGCCGCCCCACGGTGGCGCCCCAGGGCGGCAGCACGTTGTTGACGATGGCCTTCACGACTTGGTCGAGCGCCGCTACCAGCCCGCCGAGGCCGAAGGTGAGCGCGCGACGCATGCTTGGCGTCAGGCCTCCGCTCGGGGACGGCGGGACGCGTGTGGGCGCATCCATGCCGGTCATTCCAATTCGTCCGCCAGCCGTTCCCGCACCTGCGCGCCGCTAACCCAGCGCTGGCACCAGAAGGCCAGCGCCCGCCAGCGGCCAAAGCGCGCATAGTGCCGCGCCAGCCGCCGCGGATCGGCTGCCTCAGGGCCGAATGTGCGGACCGCGAAGGCGCGCGTGCTGCTGTCCAGGGTAAGGGTGTCGTACGTGCCCAGCAGCATGGCTAGGTATCCCGCGGTTACAGGGCCGATGCCCGGCAGCGCTTTCAGTGCCGCCAGGCGCTCGGCGGAGGTTGCATCGGGATGGTCGGGAGCGGACATGTCGATTGTGCCGTCGGCCACGCCTTCAGCCAGCTTGAGCATGGAGCGTGCCCGGTAGCCGACGCCGGCCTCGTTCAACAGGAAATCCGATCCGGCTTCGAGGACTTCGGTCGGGGTCGGAAATGCCCGCCTGCTCGCGCCGTCTGGTGTGGGTCCCAGCATGGTCAGCGCTTTCACCATGCGCCTGGTCCGCTCCCAGGTGACGTTGGTGGTGCAGATGCCTTTCATCACGTCTTCCCAGAGGTCGGGGCTGCGCAGCAGCCGGCCGGCACCGGCCTCGGCCACCGGGCGCAGCGCGCGCGAGCGGCGGCAGCGGGCGTGGAAGTCGGTCAGATCCTCATCCAGGCGCAGCATGCGTCTGGCGCGAGTGACCAGTTCGCGGGCATCCGGGGCGGATGGCGTGGGAATGGCCTCCAGATCGACTCCGGGCCGTTCGTTGCAAGGGCCGCTGGCAGCTCGCAGGCGCACGGTGTAGACGGCCCCCGACGGCAGCCGATCCACGCGTTCCAGCGTCTCGGACTCCGGCAGCCAGCGGAACGGCGCCAGCGCGTACCAGCCGTGCAGGAGTGCCGCCGTCCACAGGTTGAACGGGGGATCGATCGCCAGGCGCAGCGCTGGCGCGGCGCCAACGGCCACCGACTAGCTGTGCTTCACGTGAGCCTAGTTGACAGGTGACGTGCGCGGGATTGCCCCGTCCGAACGGTGCTGCTGGGGCCAGCAGCCACCCTCACCCCAACCCTCTCCCTCAAGGGAGAGGGAGCAGAGGCGCGGCCGTCAACTTGGCTGGCGAACACGGGCGCTAGCGCTCGATGATCTCGATCGTGGAGATGCGGACCTCTTCCAGGGGCTGCGAGCGCTCACCGCTGGGCTTCGCGGTTACCGGCACGCTCTCCAGCGCCACCAGGGCCGGCTCGCCGTTCGTCATCTGCCCGAAGAGGGAATAGTCCGGGCTCAGTCGGCCCTGCTCGGTGAGGTTGTCGAATACGATGAAGAACTGCGACCCGTTGGTGCCGGGACCCGCGTTGGCCATCGCCAGCGAACCGCGAATGTACGGCCCGCTTGGCGTCTCGATGTCGTACTTGTAGCCCGGGCCGCCGCCACCGGTTCCGGTGGGATCGCCGCTCTGTCCCATGAACCCGGGGATGATGCGGTGGAAGATGACACCGTCGAAATAACCCTCGCGGGCCAGGAATACGAAGCTGTTGACCGCCAGCGGCGCTTCGTCCGCCAGCAGGTCGAACGTCATGTCGCCCAGGTTGGTCTTGATGACGGCCGAGTAGCTCTTGCCGGCCTCGATGACTGTGCCGGGATGAGCCGAGTACTGTTTCACGCCAGCCTCCGCGGGTTCCGTAGCTTCGGCGGCAGGTTCGGCTTCACCGCACGCCGCCAGCGCGATGAGCAGCAGTCCAATTGCCAGGAGCCGTCGCATGCCAACACCCTCGGGAGCCGTTGTCCGGCATTGTAGGCGGCAGGATCAGGCTGATTCCGCGCCGGACCAGCTTTCGACCTGGCTGAGGCTCCGCTGGTAGGCGAGGTACTCGTCCCTGCTCATACGGGGTTGGAAGTTGTCGAGCACGCGCCGCGCTTCCTGGGCGCCGTTGCCCAGCAGGTCGGCGGCCATCCAGGCCAGGGCCTTGGCCGGTTCCAGGTAGGCCATCTGGGGGTCGTCGATCAACCAGTCGACCGCGTGGTTGCTGCCCACGGCGCCGGCCATGGAGGGATGCAGCGCCGGCATGATGTGCGAGACGTCGCCCATGTCGGTCGAGCCCGTGCGGTGCCCCTGCCGCCGCGCCTGGGGCTCGCCGTGCACGACGCGCTGGTTGGCCAGGAAGAGTTCGGCCAGGTCCTGGTCGTTGATGAGCGGCAGGTAGCCCGGCAGCGTGATGATCTCCACCTCGGCGCCCAGCGCCAGGGCGCCCGCCTTGAGGGCGCGGTCGACCTTGACCGCCGCCGCGTCGATGGCGTCGGTGGTCTTGCCGCGCACGTAGGTTTCCAGCGTCACGTCGGACGGGATCACGTTCACGAGGTCGCCGCCGCGGGTGATGATGGGGTGGACGCGGATCGCGTCGTCGTCGCGGAAGGTCTCGCGCACGGCATTGATGGCCGCCAGGCCGATGTGGGCGGCGTACAGCGCGTTGACGCCCATGTGGGGCGCCCCGCCCGCGTGCGCGGCCTTGCCGACGTAACGAATCTGCTTGACCACGCAGCCGTTGTTGGAGGCGGTGACGGAAGCCATGCCGTTCTCGTCCGGCCGTGAGTGGGTGTGGATCATCATGGCCAGGTCCACGTCGTCGAACTCGCCGCGCGCGATCAGTTCCGGCTTTCCGCCAAGAAACTCCAGTTCGCCCTCCTGCACCAGCCCGTGGCGGTACTCAACCTCCACGTACTCCTCGGCCGGCACGGCAAACAGCACGATGGAGCCGCAGAGGTCCCGCAGGATGCGGGGATCGCTCAGCGCGGCCGCCGCGCCCATCAGCCCGGCGATCTGCGCGTTGTGGCCGCAGGCGTGGGCGGCGTGGGTTTCGGGGTTCTCCATCGGATGGCCGGCCACCACCAGGGCATCCAATTCGCCGATCAACGCTAGCGTCGGACCCGGCCTTCCCGTGTCGATCCTGGCCTTAACCCCGGTGCGCGCCAGTCCCGCCCGGTAGTCCAGTTCCAGCTCATCGAACTTCTGCTGAACCAGCGCCGCGGTCTCGAATTCCTTAAAGCCCAGTTCCGGGTTGCGCATGATCGTTTCGCCGACCTCGACGATGTCGTCGCGGTGCGACTCCACGACGGCGGCGATGCGCTCTTTCAGATCGGCGCTGGCGGACATACCCGTATACCTTGGGGATTCGGCGTGGGCAGTCTGCCACGGGGACGGGGGCCGAGCGGACGAGGCGGTCAGCCTAGGCGAGTTCGGAGGCGAGATCCGCCATCTCGAAGAGGCGGGCCAGGGCGTTGGCGAGGTGCATTTGGCGGGGGGTGCGGCAGCGGACTGCCAGGAGGCCGGGGCTGGCGACGACCACGGCCAGGCACCTGGCCCGGCTGGTGGCGACGTTGAGGCGGTTGAGGCTGTAGAGGAACTCCATGCCGCGCGGGGCGTCGTCGGCGGAGCTGGTGGCCATGGAGTAGATGGAGATCGGAGCCTCCTGGCCCTGGAATCTGTCGACGGTGCCAATTCGCAGCCCCTTGAGTTCGGGCCGTGAGCCGAGTTCCCGGATCTGCCGGTTGTAGGGCGTGATGATGAGCACGTCCTGATCGGTCAACCCCTGCGTCGCGCCCTCGGCATCGGTCCACGAAGGACTTGCACGGAGTAACTGATGGACTTGCTCCGCGATCGCCGCGGCTTCTTCCTCCGAGTCGCTGACCCGACGCTCGTGCGGCACCGACACGAAGCGAATCCCGGTGCCGTCGAACGGGGTGGCGCCGCTGAGGTCCAGGTTTTCCCGGCCCGGATGCGACTTCAAGCTGTCCTCGTAGAAGACCTCCGACGTGAATTCGCAAATGCTCGGATGCAGGCGCCAGGTGCCGTCCAGGAACAGGCCCAGTTCGCCGGGCATGACTCGAGCGCCGTCGAGCAGGTGCGCCAGCACCGACCGGTCGGCGCCCGGCGGATGCACGCCCTGCAGCGGCTGGTCCAGCTGCTGCGGATCGCCCAGCAAGAGCAGGCTGGTGGCGCAGGGCGCGGCGGCCAGGGCGTCGGCTAGCGACATCTGCCCGGCCTCGTCGATGCAGAGTACGTCCACCGCGCCCTGTGCCTTTTCGCTCGACCAGAGCCAGGTGGTACCGCCAACGACGTCAAGGAATCCGGCGGCCAGGCCGTCGCAGGCGTCGTCGGTGCTTTCCAGGTGCTGGAAGCTCTCGGAGGCGGGCTCGTCGTTGGTGCGCTGGCCGATTCTGACGTCGACTCCCCGCCCTTCAGCCACCCGAGCGGTCTTCTCGAGTAGCTCGCCGATGACCTTGTGGCTGTTGGCCGTCACGCCCACGCGCTTCCCGGCCTCCACCAGGTCCACGATCATTTCCGCGCCCACCGTGCTCTTGCCCGAGCCGGGCGGACCCTGGACGGCGAGGTAGCTGTCCTCCAGTTCCTGCACCAGCCGCCGCGCCGCGTCCTGTGCGTTGTCGGCCTCTGCGGCCAGCGGCGCGCCCTCGGACTGGCCAACGCGCGGTGGCCGGCGCATTAGCAGATCGCGCGCCGCCTGGTTCGGCCCGGCGGCGTCGATTCCGTTTTCTACAACCCACTGGGTGAGCCACTTGAGGCTGCTCGGTTTTGGTTTCGGATTGACGTAGTTGAATTGGATTAGCGACGTCGGCTGCGGCGGCGGGCGCCGCGATCCGAGCCGCAACTCCACTTCGCAAGCCTCGTCGTCCAGACGCACGATGCGTCCGGCGTCTTTGCCGTCCTGCGTCCGAACCGAGTCGCCGACCGAGAGCTTGTGGTCCTGTTCCTCGAACCGGAAGCGGTAGATCGTGGACCGGGCCCGTGGGTTGGGATCCGGCCGCGCATCAACGAACGTGAGCCGCCCCAGGACGTCCGTCTCTTCGGCGCGCTCGTCCTCGGTCAGCTCGTCCTTCAGGTGGAAGTAGCGCCACCACACGGCCTTGTGCTCGCGGCGGTGCCAGTCGACGAGTTGCGCCAGCAGCCAGCGCCCGCGCTGGGCCGGATTCTCGAGCGACGTGCCGTCGGTCAGGTCCTTCTCCAGGTCGTCGGTCAGCCGGTCTACAAGCTCCTTGATTTCTTGCTGCTCTTCCGAGTCCTCCGTTTCCTCGGGTTCGATGACCGTTGGCCGCGGCAGCGATTCGGCGCCCAACTCGCTCACCAGCGCCGCCCGTTGCGTCTCCAGCCATTCGCGCAGGTACCGGGTGGAGACGCAGTCGTCGCGGTTGTAGGCCTTGATCTGCTCCAGCAGCGCGTCCCGGTCGGTGTCCGGTCCGGGCTCCAGCCAGTGCTCGAACTCGACGATGCTCTCGCCCGCGTCGCGCAGGTCGATCTCCCGCTTGAAGCCGTAGAGCGGCTCCAGCCGCTTGATGGAATAGCTCTCCACCGAGGCGCGGATGCCCTGCCGCACCACCCGGTAGAGATCCACGAACACCTGCCCGCGCAGCAACTGGTCCACCTCGGTTTCGCGCGTGGCGTAGCGCCCGGCCAGCCGCTTCATGGCGCCCGTTTCGTAGGGCGCGTAGTGGTAGACGTGCATGCCCGGGTACGTGGTCCAGCGGTCCATGATCAGGTCGATGCAGTCCTCGAACGCCTGGCGCTCGGCCGCCGTCGATACCGTTCCGTCCTCGATTGACCAGAATGCGTGGAACGTGGGCTCGCCCGCGGCGTCGGGCAGGCCGGGCTCGATGGCGCCGAACAGGTAGTCGATGCCGTCGACTTCGTCCGAGCCGTAGAAGGGGTCGCCTTCGAGGTCCAGGAACAGGTCGCCCGGCGAAGGCTCCGGCAATGCCCAGAGCCCGCGGTCCGGCACTAGCGCCTCCTGCCGGTCGCGCTCTGGCGGAATTCGCTCGGAGATCACCCGGCCCTCGCCGCGCACCTGAATGGCCGCCTGTGCCTGCACCCGCGCCAGCGCCTCCGGGCTGACGCCCTCCATCCGCTCCGGCAGCGGCGGCGACGGGTTGGCCAGTCCGCGTCGCGTGGTGACGTCGACCGCGTGCAGCGCGCGGCGCTGGCGGGACGTCAGGCCCGCCACCAGCGCCAGGTCGTCCTCCCGCCGCCACTGGGCGCGGCACTCCAGCGTCCAGCTACAGAAGTCGCAATGCCCCACCGGCTCCGGCTTCGTCGGGACCGGATAGACCTCCTCCGGGCTGTCCAGCAATGCCTCGAACTCCCGCGCCACCAGCCGGTAGTAGGCCGCGTAGTCGGCCACCCGCAGGCTCACCGTCTCGCGCTGCACGCCGCCCAACACCAGGTGCATCCGTTCCGGCAGGCGTCCCTGCATGGCGCCCAGCAAGTCCGAGTACATGCAGATCTGCAGCACGGCGGGCGCCGACGGTTGGCGGGCCAGCTTGGTATCCACCACTTCGTAGCTCCAGGGGCCCAGGTCACTGGGCGTATCGACTCGCTCGAGGAAGTCCGCGTACCCCAGCCGCCGCTCGTCCAGCAATACGCCCTGGTAGATCACCTCCGCGCCTCGTCGCATGGCCTGCAGCGTGGCTTCGTGTTCCGGCCTGATCAGGCGAGTCGGGGACACAGTGTCCGGCGGCCGGATTTCGGCGATTTCGCGACCCTCGGCGCGCAACTCGTCCAGGTAACGCGCCTCGTACTCCTGCCCGCGCCGGGCCATGCGGTCCAGCACGGGGTCGTCACGGACTGGACGCCGGACCTCCGGTACCAGCGTCGCCGCGCGCTCCAGGTTGGCCAGGTGCCGGCATTCCAGGAAGCCCACCAGGTCGGTCGCCGAGTAGGCGAGGCGCTGATCGATCAGTTGCATCGCGGAACCACCCGCCCGTCCGCCATGGCCGGCGAGGTTCGCGCGGCCCCAGGCATGTGTATTCGGCGCAATCGCGCCGCGGGCATGCTACGCGAGACGCATCTCGCCAAGCCGCCGCCCTCTACCGGTTAGTCCCCCAGCGCTGCCTCGCCAATGGCCCGCTCCATGTCGTCAAGCGTCACCGGTGGCCCGTTGTACTTGAGCACCCCATAGAGCTGCTGAAGGGGACGCACGGCGCGAATACGCACTTCGCCGTCAAGGATTGTGTAGCGCAGCCGGTCCCCGGGCCGAATTGCCAAAGCCTCGCGGACCGCCTTTGGCAGCGTCGTGCGCCCGTCGGACCTCAGCTTCGACTCAATCACCTTGACTCCCCGGTCATGCGTGCTCGTTTCCTTGCAGCAATACATACCACCACCGCGACGCAAACTGAAGCAACACGTCCGCGGTTCGGCATCTGGTGCGCTCGGACGGCTACTCTCGCCGCATGGCACCTCAGCTTCGATTGCCTTGATCGACGCCGCGGCCCTCAAGTGGCGTCGCGTCCGGCTGCCGGGCGGGTCGGTTGCGATTCCCTCCCGCGCCGACCAGCCGGCAAGCGAGCTGGACCAGGAATTGCGCCTGCTCATGCGCGCGCTGGACCGGCGGCCGGAGCCGCCGCTATTGGAAGTTGCCGCCTGGGACGCCGGACTGGAAATAGCTGCGAACGCAGCAGGCTGGCCGGATGACGGCATGCTGGTTCCGCTCAATCTGGGAGCTTCCGAGAGTTGCGAGGCCGGGGCCGGCGCCTGGACCGTGGTGCCGCCGGACGAGCTGCTGCCGGCGGAGGCCAGGTTCGCCGTCGTCCGCGCTCCGCACTGGCTGGGCCGCGCCGGTGTGGAATGGGCGGTCCGCGCCGCGGCAAGGGCCCTGCCACCCGGCGGGCTGCTGGCGTTGCTGGGCGACCGGGCACGCGGAATCGAGTCGCTCCGCCGTCGCCTGCCCCCGGTCGTCGGTCCAATCGTCGATCGAGCGGCTGGTGAGCACCGACGGCTCTACGTTCTTGAGCGTCAGGTGGACGTGCCGCCGCCCCAGCGGTTCGCCTGGACGATTCCCATGCGCATAGCTGGACGCGAGTTCACCGTGTGTCAGCACCCCACGCTCTTCTCGCCCACCCGTGTCGACCCGGCTACGGCGCTGCTCGCCGAGAAACTGCCTGACCGCGACGGCCGCTGGCTCGATCTCGGCTGCGGCTCGGGCGTTCTCACGGTGGCTGCCGGGCGGTCCGACCGCAGGCTCACCGCCGTTGACTGGAGCTATGCCGCCGTTGAGACCACTCGTCGGACCCTGGCGGCCAACGGAATCGAGGCGGACGTTCGTCTGGCCGACGGCGCGCCGCCCGGCGAGCAGCCCTTTGACGTGGTCCTTTGCTACCCGCCGTTCCACGTGGGTCCGCGGGTCGACCACGGCCCCGCCGCCCGGCTCATCCAGGCCGCCCGCGAGTGCCTGGCGCCGGAGGGCGAACTGCGCGCGGTCCTCACCAGCGCCCAGAGCCCGCGCGACCTCCTCCGGCCACACTTCCGCGAGATATCTCCAGTCGCCAGCGCCCATGGCGCCAGGGTCTTCAGTTGCCGTCAGCCAACGGCCCGAAGGGGCCGGCATCGCTGACCGGAATCAGGATCGGAAGTCGAAAACCACTTTCGCGCCCGCGCCGGATTTGGCCGTCATCACCGCCTCCACCGCGTCGTTGAGGTCGAAGGTGTGCGTAATGATCGGCTCGACGTTTAGATCGGGGATCAGCTCCAGGGCCCGCTCGAAGGTGTGGACGCGCGTATTGCTGCCCACGATCGTGCGTTCGCGCGCGAAGAAGTCGTAAAGCCGCAGCTCGAACTTCTCGGACGGATTGCCCACGCTGATCACCAGCACCGTGCCCGAGTCGCGCACGGTGTCCAGGCAGGCCTGGAAGGCGGGCCCGGCGCCGGCGGCCTCGATGGCCAGGTCCGCGCCAAAGCCCTGCGTCAGGCTGCGCGCGGCCTCCACGGGGTCATCCCGCCTGGGGTCGAGCACCACGTCCGCGCCCAGCGTGGCGGCCAGCTTGCGGCGGGTTGCGCCTGGTTCGCTCACAATCGTTTGACCGGCCCCCCGGTGTTTCGCGACCTCCAATGCCAGCAGCCCGATCGGCCCGGCGCCGGCGATGAACACCGTGTCGGCCGGATTGACGGTTACCCGGTCAAAGCCGCGCACCACGCAGGCCAGCGGTTCCGCCAGGCTGGCCGTGCGCATGTCGGCCCCGGGCGGCAGTGGCGTCAGGTGGTGGCGGTTGGCGATCACCACGTCCGACCACGCGCCCCAGGCCATCGGCATGCGGTTGGAGCAGAAGTTCAGCATCCCGCGATCGCATTCAGGGCAGTCCTCGCAGGAGTTGTTGGGCTCGACGGCCACGGCGTCGCCGGGCTTCAGGTCGTGTACGGCCGGCCCCACCGCCTGCACCGTCGCGGTGAACTCGTGTCCGGGAATCCACGGATCGGATCGCTCCGGAAACCAGGAATCGAACTGCCAGCCGTCCCAGTAATGCAGGTCGGTCCCGCAAATGCCGGACACCGCGACCTGCAGCACCAGCTCGTCGGCCTCGGGCTCGCGGACGTCACGCGACTCGATCCGCAGGTCGCCGGGTCCGTAGAGCACCGCGGCGCGCGTCTGCTTGGACTGCATACCACCCCGGCTCCCCAAGCGGTCAATTGGCACGCTATCCGAGCAGGCGGCCGGACGCAACAGCGGGCGCGGCCTGTGCCCCCTTCCGATACCATGAACGCCACGAGCGTGCGCCGGCCGCCCCGGCGCCAGGGGTGATGGGACCAGGCGTATGGCCAACGACCAGGCAAAGGCGATCGACTCCGCGATTCAGCAGATCGAACGCAAATTCGGGACCGGCTCGGTCATGCGCATGGGCGCCATGCAGGCCGACGCCGTGCCCGCCGTGTCCACCGGATCGCTGTCGCTCGACGTGGCCCTGGGTGTGGGCGGATTGCCCCGTGGCCGCGTGGTCGAGATCTTCGGTCCGGAGGCCTCCGGCAAGACCACCCTCGCGCTCCACGTCGTCGCGGAGGTGCAGAAAGCCGGCGGCGCCGCCGTTTACGTGGACGTGGAACATGCCATGGATCCAACCTACGCCGAGGCCCTGGGCGTGGACGTGGGCGAGTTGATCGTCTCGCAGCCCAACGCCGGCGAAGAGGCCCTGGAGATCACTGACGTCTTCGTCCGCAGCAATGCCGTGGATCTGGTGGTGGTCGACTCGGTGGCCGCGCTGGTTCCGCGGGCCGAGATTGACGGCGACATGGGCGACACGCAGGTGGGCTTGCAGGCGCGGCTGATGTCGCAGGCCATGCGCAAGCTCACCGCCAACATCAGCCGCTCACGCACCATCGTGATCTTCATCAACCAGCTGCGCGAGAAGATCGGCGTGATGTTCGGCAACCCGGAGACCACGCCCGGCGGCCGCGCGCTGAAGTTCTACTCGTCGGTTCGCCTGGACATCCGGCGCATCGGGCAGATCAAGAAGGGCACCGACGTCATTGGCGCGCGCACCCGCGTGCGCGTCGTCAAGAACAAGGTCGCGCCGCCGTTCCGTTTCTGCGAGTTCGACATGATGTTCGGCCAGGGCATTTCCTGGGAGGGAGACTTGCTCACGCTGGGTGTCGACCACGGCGTGCTCACCAAGAGCGGCGCGCACTACAGCTACGACAGCACGCGCCTGGGGATGGGACGCGAGAATGCCAAGGCCTTCCTGCGCGAGAACGCGGACATCGCCCAGGAGATCAACGCGGAGCTTCGCGAGATGCTGCTTGCAAGTCCCGCCGGAGCCGAGGCGAACGGCAGCGGGAACGCACAGGCGGCCGTCGCGACGTAGCCGCAATCGAACGGCATGGCGTACCAACCCGAACGCCCTGTAATTGCCGCCGTCAGCGGTCGACACATGGACGAGGCGGTGGTCACGACCGCGGCTCTCCTGGCGCGCGCTCGCAGCACCTCCATCCTGCTGCTGCACGTGATCGAAGTCAGCCACCGCCTACCCCTGAATGTATCCAGCGACGAGATGCTGGGCCAAGCCGAGACCGTGCTGGCTGACGCCCGGCGCTTGCTGCCATCCAATGGCGCCTCGGTACGTACCGAGATCAAGCAGGCGCGCTCCGCGTTCAGCGCCATCGTCGAGACCAGCCTCGCGGAGGAGGCCGACACGATCGTGGTCGGCGCTCACCGCTTCCTGGGCGAGCACGACTGCGACCTGGGCCGAACCGCCACCCACGTCCTCCGCCACGCCGTGACGCCGGTCGTCGTCTGCTACGACCCGATACGCTAGTCCGTGGCGCTGCGCGGGCGGGGGATCGGCATGGCGGACGACGGGCTGATGGTTTTCGGGTGCCGTGGGCACCCCGTGCTGACCGACGGCATCTGCCGCGAACTGGGCTGCGAACCCGGCGAGATCGAGATTTTCGAGTACGGCAACGACAACACGTTTGTCCGAGTCATGGAGAACGTGCGCGAGGCCGATGTATTTGTCGTGCAGACCTCGCGGCGGCCGGTCAACCACTCGGTGATGGAACTGTTCATCACCATCGACGCCATGCGCCGCGCCTCGGCGGCGCGCGTGACGGCCGTGCTGCCGTACTTCCCGTACATGCGCTCCGACAAGAAAGACCAGCCGCGCGTGCCGATTTCCGCCCGGCTGGTGGCGGACCTGCTGGCCACGGCCGGCGCGGACCGCGTACTGACGCTGGACCTGCACGCAGATCAAATCGGCGGATTCTTCAGCATGCCCAGCGACCACCTCACCGGCATGCCGCTGCTCACCGACTACTTCGCCGGGCTGGGCATCGACGACCTGGTCGTGGTGGGCGATACCGGCCGCATCAAGACGGCCAGCGAGTGCGCCCGGCGATTGCGCACCCAGTTGGCGGTGCTGGACAAGTTCCGGGACCCGATTACTTCGGACGTCACCATCCGCGGCCTGGCCGGCGACATACGTGGACGCACCGTGCTCTACGTGGAGGACGAGGTCGTGACCGGCCAGTCCATCCGCGAGGGCCTGCGTGAGATCCTGCGCCACAACCCGCGGGCCATTTACGGGGCTTGCGTCCACCCAGTGTTCGTGGACCAGGCGTACGATCTGATTGAAGACTCACCGCTGGAAGAGATGGTCGTGACGGATAGCGTGCCGCTGAATCCGGGTCTGCCAAGCGGCAAGATCCACGTGATTTCGGTGGCGCCGATGCTGTCGGAGGCCATCCGCCGCATCCACACCGGCGAGTCCGTCAGCGCCCTGTTCGCCGACGCAGCCGTTTACTGATGTCGGACCTGCGCACCCGGCTCACCATCGAGAAGTCCGAGGCCCGCGGACGCCGCGGGATGGTGGCTACCAAGCACGAGGCCGCCAGCGCCGTTGGCGTGGACGTGCTGGCCGCCGGCGGCTCGGCCGTGGACGCGGCGGTGGCCGCCGCCCTGGCGGTGGGCGTGGTGGAACCCTGGAGCAGCGGCATTGGCGGCGGCGGGTATGCCGTGGTTGCCGGACCCTCCCTGGCTGAAGTCGTGGCCTTTCCCATGCGCTCCGGTTCCGGCGCGACGCCGGACCGCTATCCGCGCGACGGACGCCGCAACGTCAGCGCCTTCCTCTGGGACGGCGTCGTGGAC
>JAPPFO010000086.1:13329-35483 GCA_028875175.1 Chloroflexota bacterium
GTCGTGGACGACGCCAACATCCACGGTTATCGCGCCATGGGCGTGCCCGGCGCCGTGGCGGGTCTGGGTCTGCTGCATGAGCGCCATGGCCGCCTGCCCTGGCGCGACCTGGTGCTCCCCGCCGTTGAGCTGGCTCGCGAGGGCTGTGAACTCAGCTGGTTCGATCTGATGTACATGGAGGGCACCGCGGCCGCCGCCCGACGTCACCCTGAACTCCAGCGAAACTTCTACCCGAACGGCGAGCCGCCCCAGTCCGACCACATGGAGAGAATCCGCATCACCCAGCCGGAACTCGCCGCCACCCTGGAGGTCCTGGCGCAGGATGGCGTGGAGGCCTTCTACCGGGGCGACATCGCGGCAGCCATTGCCGATGCCTGCGCCGCCAACGACGGTGTCATCGAGCGCGCCGACCTGGCCGCCTACCGAGCGAGCGTCTCGCCGCCGCTGACGACCACCTATCGAGGCAACGAAGTCCTCACGCCGGGTCCCGGCTGCGCGGGACCCACCACCATCGAGACCCTCAACATCTACGAACGCGCGGCGTCGGCCGGAATGGCGCATGACGACGTGGAACGCCTGCACGCCTACCTCTGGTCGTCCAGGCTGGCATTCGCCGACCGGTTCGAGTTCATGACCGACCCTGAGCGGGCCGACGCGCCGTGGGACGCGCTGGCCTCCAAGGAGTACGCCGCCACACGCGCTGCCCAGATCGACGCCGATGCCCCGCCCCCGATCCCCGACGCCGGCGACGCCTGGGCCTACCAGGACCCGTCCCGCGCGCTCGAGCGCCAGAAGTTGGAGACCTCAACCACGCACCTCTGCACCGCCGACGCTGACGGCATGCTGGTGTCCCTCACCAACACCCTGGGCGGCGCCTGGGGCTCGGAGGTTGTCCCCGGCGAGACCGGCATCGCCTGGAACAACGGCATGTTCTGGTTCGATCCCGTGCCGGGGCGCCCAAACTCGGTCGCGCCCAACCGCACCGGTCTCAACAACATGACGCCCACGATCGTGCGTGCGCCGGACGGCCGCACGCTGGCCGTCGGCGCCTCCGGCGGGCGGCGCATTACCAATTGCCTCACCCAGCTGATTGCCCATGTGTTCGACTACGGCATGGGCGCCCAGGATGCCGTGGCCGCGCCGCGGCTGGATGCCAGCACTCCCTGGGTCACGGTGGACCCGCGATTCGGCGACGAATCCATCGACACCCTGCGGTCACGCGGCTGGGACGTTCGCGTTCCGATTTATCCCGGCCGCACCGCGTTTGCCAGTCCCGCCATCATCCTGCGCGACGCAGACGGCGGCCTCGGCGCCGGCGTCGATGTCTTCCATACGGCCTCCGCCCAGGGGCTCTGAGTCCGCTCCAGCCGACGCAGGCGCCGCCTGTGTTGGAATACTTCCTGATGAGCCGGTTAGCTGGCCGTACTGTTAAGTCGACGGCTCCGACCACCGATTACGAATGAAGACTCCCACCCACCTGACGCGCCGCCGGCTGCTGGCGGCCGCGTTGGGCAGTGCCGCGTTTGGCGTGTTGGCCGCCTGCGGTGAGGACACGCCGTCCCCCACGCCCACGGCGGAAGCTGCGGTTTCCCCGCCGTCGGGGACGCAAGCTGTCACTCAATCGGCGGAACCCTCGCCCGCCGGCCCACCGGCCGGTACTCGTTTGCCCGACATTGCAGCGCGGGTGCGTCAGGCGCAGGGCGATGTCGGCATCCTGCCGCCCGCGCCGGCCACGGCTTCCGACAGCCCCATCGAGGTGCCCGCCGACATCCTGGCCGCCCGTACCGATCGCCTGGTGGCGCTGAGCGACCGCGACCAGCTCTCCGCCACCGCCTGGCGCAACATTGGCTGGAAGACCGATTTCGAGACGTCGCTGGTTCATTTCGACGAGATCTTCTCGGGAGGCGTGCCGCGCGACGGCATTCCGCCGATCGACAATCCCAAGTTCACCGACTTCGCCGAAGCGGTTCAGTTCGTAGCCGGGGGCGAGCCGGTGATCGCGCTGCGCATCAACGGCGAGGCCCGTGCCTATTCGCTGCAAATCTTGACGTACCACGAGATCGTCAACGACGTGATCGGCGGCCGGCCGGTCGCCGTCACATTCTGTCCCCTGTGCAACTCCTCCGTGGTGTTCGACCGCGAAGTGTTTGGCTCGGTCTTGCGCTTCGGCGTCTCCGGCAACCTGCGCAACAGCGACCTCATCATGTGGGACGACGTCACGGAGACCTGGTGGCAGCAGTTGACCGGCGAGGGCCTGGTGGGCCACCTGGCCGGGGTCACGCTGGACTTCGTGCCGTCGCAGCTGATTTCCTTCGACGAGTTCAAGGCTGCGTTCCGCGACGGGCAGGTGCTCTCGCAGGACACCGGATTCTCGCGTCCCTATGGCCGCAATCCGTACGGTGGATACGACACCGTTGACGACCGGCCATTCCAGTCCGATGGCCGCCTGGAGGAACGACCCTTCCTATTCCAGGGCCGCCTGGACACCCGCTTTCGGGCGACCGAACGTGTCGTTGCGTTGGAGATCAACGGTGAAGCCGTCGCCTACCCGTTCTCTGTGCTGAGCCAGCAGCGCGTCGTCAACGATGCCGTTGGTGGTGAGAAGATCGTCGTGCTCTGGACTCCCAATACGGTATCCGCGCTGGACAAGTCAGACATCGCTACCTCCACCGCGGTCGGATCGGGGGTTGCGTATGGCCGGGTGGTCGACGGCCGCGAACTAACCTTCGTCGTCAAGGATGATGCGTTCACCGACCAGGAGACAGGATCGACGTGGGACGTGACAGGCCGCGCCCTGAGCGGGCCGCTGGCCGGCAGGGAACTGCCGCCGCTGGTGCACGCCAACCACTTCTGGTTCGCCTGGGCCGCCTTCAGGCCCGCGACGCGCGTGTTCAACGCCAGCTCGGGCGCCTGAGCCACCGAATCGACCGTCGACGACTGCTGGCCTCGGCCGCCGGCCTGGCCCTCGCCGCCTGCGGCGAGTCCGCCTCCGGCGCGCCCTCCGTTGAGCCGCAGGACGATTCGAGCCCGCGCGACCACTCGCCCTTCGCGGCGGTGATCCCGCCAGCCACGTCCATCGCAGGCGCGGCTAGCCGAATGCAGGTGCCGGCAGAAGTACTTGACGCTCGCCAGACGACGCTGCTTGCCGCCACGCCGGCGGACCTGCGGCAGGCCGAGGAGTTGCACGGCCATCGTTGGAACACCAACTTCCAGATTGCCAGCGTTGAGCTCACCGAGCTGCAGACCAGCGGCCTCGAGCGCTATCGCGCGGAGCCAATTGATAAGCCGCGCTTCCTCACGGTTGCGGAAGCCGACGCCTTCCTTGAGTCTCGAGATCCTGTCATTGCGATCTCCAGCGGTTCGCTGGCACGGGCGTATCCCTTGCGTTACCTCGTCTGGAGCGAAGTCGTCAACGATCTGGTGGGTGGCCAACCGTGGCTGATCACCTACGATCCGCGGGCCAACGCCGTGCGGGTGTTTGAGCGCCGCCTGCTCGGGGCGGCCACGAGATTCGCCACGGTGGACGCCTTGCACCGTGGCGGGCGCCTCCTGTGGGACTCGCTGACCCAGAGTTGGTGGCGTCAATTCACGGGCGAGGCCATCGTGGGTGACTACACCGGTTTACAGATGCAGCCGCGACCGTCCCTGCTGCTGAGTCACCAGGAGTTCCGAAAGGTCTTTCCGGACGGTGAAGTTCTCGGACCCGAGAGCCGTCCTGCGCGCGACGATTGGTCGACGTACGGAGCCACCAACTATCCCGGCTACGACCGGAACTCGGATCCACCGCCAGGCTTCGAAGGCGTGGCCGATCCCCGGCTACCGGCCACTGCGCGTGTACTGGCGCTAGAAGTCAATGGCGACGCCGCGGCCTTCGAGTTCGGTCACCTGGCTGGCCAGCGTGTCGCAAACGCCGACGTTGGCGACGAGCCGGTGGCGGCCTTCTGGTCCCCGGGTGCCCTGTCCGTTCTTGATATGCCTCAAATCGCCGACTCGCGCGACGTGGGCATGGCCGCTGCCCACGACCGCAAGGTCGACGGCCGCCTGCTCACTTTCGAGTATGCCGACGGCGCCTTCCGCGACCGCGAAACGGGCAGCGCCTGGAGCCTCAGCGGCCGCGCCCTGTCTGGCGCGCTCAGCGGTGCCCAGCTTCCGCCACTGGTACACAACACGCCCTTCTGGTGGGCCTGGGCGGCTCACCATCCAGAGACGCGATTGGTGACGAACCCTACCTAGGTCGGCACCGGTCGGTTGCTAGCCTCTAGTCCTCGTTAGTTACCCGGCCCCTCAACCACATGGGATTTCGGCACGGGCCTCCGTCGGGGCGGGCGGGCTTCAGTCCCCGCGAGTACCTGCGCGCCCTCAGCACCACCTTTGCCTACACGCCCCGCGTTTTGGGCATGGTCTGGCAGACCAGCCCCGGTCTCACGGCCGGAGTGGCCGCCATCACCGGCGTTCGCGCCCTCATTCCCGCGGCCACGATCTGGCTGACCAAGCTTGTCATCGACGCGGTCGTCGAGGCCATCGCCGTTGGCGGCACCGGCGAATCGGTCAACCGCGTCGTCACGCTCGTGGTTCTCCAATTGGCCCTGGCCCTGGCGGCCACCGCGCTGGATCACGGCGGCAGTGCGCTGCGGGCCATGCTGGGCGACCGTTTCTCGAACCGGATCAACATCATGATCCTGGAGAAGGCCGAGACCCTGGACCTGGCCTACTTCGAGGACTCGACCTTCTACGACATGCTGGAACGCGCCCGCCGCGAAGCCAACATGCGCCCGACCGGCCTGGTCACCAACACCTTTTCGCTCGTTGGCAGCCTCATCCAGTTGCTTTCGGTTGCGGCGCTGTTGGCCTCGCTGGCCTGGTGGATTCTGATCGTGGTGGCCGTAACCTCCATCCCCTACCTGGGCGCGGACATGTGGTTCGCCCGGCTCAGTCACCGCATGCAGTGGCGGCGCGCGCCCGACGCACGCCGGCTCTGGTACCTGGGCTACGTGATGACGTCCGACGAGACGGTCAAGGAAGTCCGCCTCTTCGATCTGGGCGGCCATCTGCTGGACCAGTACCGCCGCACCTTCGCCCGCTTCTACCGCGAGAACCGCAAGCTCACCATCTCCCGCGAGAGCGTCACTTTTGTCCTGGGCATCCTCTCGGCGGGCACGGCGTCCGGGCTCTACATCTTCGTGGCGCTGGCCACCATCGCCGGCCGCCTGACCCTGGGCGACCTGACGCTCTACCACCAGGCGCTCGTCCAGACGCAGGAACGGCTGCGAATGATCTTCGCCAGCGTGAACTCGATGTACGAGGCCAACCTGTTCCTCACCAACCTCTTCGACTTCCTGGCCTTTGAGCCGGACATACGCCCCGACCCCGGCCGCCACACGGTGCCCCGGCCCATCCAGGACGGCATCGAGCTCCGCGATGTCAACTTCGCCTATCCGGGCGTACGCGAACCGGTGTTGCGCGGCATCAACCTGAAGGTGAATAAAGGCGAGACCATCGCGCTGGTCGGCGCCAACGGCGCGGGCAAGACCACGATCGTCAAGCTCCTGACCCGGCTCTACGACCCATCCGCCGGCCGGGTGCTGATCGACGGGCTCGACATGCGCGTCTACGACGTGGCCAGCGTGCGCAGCCAGATCGGGGCGATCTTCCAGGACTTTGTCCGCTACCACGCCACCGCCGGCGACAACATCGGCTACGGCAACTTGCCGGTTAAGGACACGCCCGGCCTGGTCGAGTCGGCCGCCCGCCGAAGCGGCGCCGCCGAGGCCATCGAGGGCCTGCCGCGCACCTACGACACCACCCTGGGTCGCTGGTGGGGCGACGGCACCGAACTCTCGGGAGGCGAGTGGCAGAAGATCGCCCTGGCCCGCGGATACATGCGCGACGCCCAGCTGCTGATCCTGGACGAACCCACCTCGTCCCTGGATGCCCGCTCCGAGTACGAAGTCTTCCAGCGCTTCAAGGAACTCGTGGCCGGACGCATGGCCGTGCTCATCTCGCACCGCTTCTCCACCGTGCGCATGGCCGACCGCATCTACGTCATCGAGGACGGCCGCGTGTCGGAGCACGGCACCCACGAGGAACTGATCGCCCTCAACGGCACCTACGCCACCTGGTTCGGCATGCAGGCGTCGGCCTACCAATAGCCAGCCTGGGCCGTGGCCCGTACGATCTCGGCAGAAATCTCTATGGGAGACGTGTGATGTCTGAGACAGCGACTCTGAAAGTGGGCGACGAGGCCCCGGACTTCGAGCTTCCGTCGAAACCGAGGGGCGAAGAGCCGTTCAAGCTGAGCGACCATCGCGGGTCGACCGTGGTGATCAACTTCGTGCCGGCCGCGTTCTCGCCGACATGCAGCAACCAGCTCCCCATCATCGAGGAGAAGCTGGCCGGGCTCGAGGGCACGGTGACGGTTGCGATCTCCACTGACAACGGCTGGTCGCAACAGGCCTGGGCCGAGCAGACCGGCGTGAGCTATCCGGTGCTGAGCGACTTCAACCCACTCGGGGCCACGGCCAGCGCCTACGGCGTGCTGCTGGAGGGCATGAATATCGCCAACCGCGTGGTCATCGTGGTCGACGCGGATGGCAAAGTCGCCCACATCGAGACCGCCCCGGACGTGCCGGAACTGCCCGACTACGACCCCGTCATGTCCTGCCTTACCGGCTAGAGTCCGGCGGCGGTAGCTGCGGAAGGCCGGCCCGCCGCGGCGGGCCTCGTCTTACCTGGAAGTCGGCTTCGGCAGGAACGGAATCAGCGAGTTGGCCAGTGCCGAGATGTTGCGGCTCTGCACCCATACGGTGCCCATGCCCCGGAACTTCATCACCAGGCCCTCGCCGCCGCCGATCAGCGAGCGGATGCCGCCGACCTTGCCGATGCTGTAGTCCACGCCTTCCGTGAACGCCACCATGTGGCCGGTGTCCACCACCAGTTCGGATCCGTGCGTGACTTCCAGTTCCTTGACCGCGCCGTAGGAGTCGAACCAGATCGTGCCGCCGCTGTCGGTGTGAGCGCGTAGCAGGAACAGGCCCTCGCCGCTAAACAGACCGCGCCCGCCCGAGAAACTGGTGTCCAGTTCCACGCCTCCCGTGGAAGCCAGGAAGGACCCCGACTGGACGATCAGGCTTTCGCCCCCGCGCAGTTCATGACCCACGATGTCACCGGGCACCGGCGGCGCGAGGCTCACCCAGCCGTTTCCGGGACCCTCGCGTGTGAAGGTGTTCACGAAGAAGGACTCGCCGCCCATCATGCGCTTCAGGCCGCCGAATACCCCGCCGCTGCCCATGCCGGTGGTCATCTCCACGTCCTGCTGGGCCACCATGGCCCCCGGCTCCGCCTTCACCGACTCGCCGCTGGACAGTTCCAGGGTCAACATCGTGTAGGCCGGGTTGTACTCGATCTCGGTCCGCATTCATGAATCTCCAGGTTCACTCGCTACAGCCAGTGTAGGCGTGTCGAATCTGGCCGAGTGGGTATTGAGCAACACTTCGCGAGGCTTCTGTCGCTAGGCGTGCACGGTCTCCGTCGAAACCTGCGCGGCCGGCAAACTCCACGTGAAGACGCTCTGGGAAACGGGCTCTCCGTCGAGATCCTCGTTGGTCGCCTCCCAGGCCTGAATCGCGTCCAGCACGTTGCTCCGAAGCTCGTCAAGGGTCTCGCCCTGCGCCACGCAGCCCGAAAGCTCGTGAACCTCGGCCCAATAGCCGCCCTCGTCGGGCTCGGCCTCATAGACCGCCAGGGTGTACGAATGCAGCATCGGTGCGCCTCCCGGTTTCTGCGGTGAGTAATGCGAACACCGCAACCGTTGCCGCCCAATTGCCATTCGGCAGGCTACAGGCGGCCTGACCGCACGCCAACTACTCGCCCAACTGACAGCCCCCCATCCGTGCGTCACAATCAACCCAGCTTTGTGTCGCCTCAGCAGGAGAGATCACCCGTGCAGTTCCCCAACCCCGTTCGGCAGAAGATCCAGGCCGGGCAGCCGTCCTACGGTTCGTTCCTGAACCTGGTTTCGCCCATCGCCGCCGAGGCGCTCGTCGTGGCCGGCTACGAGTGGCTGGCCGTGGACGTGGAGCACGCCCAGTGGGACATCGGCACCACGACCGAGGCCTTCCGCGCCATCGAGTCCCGCGGCGGCATTCCCATGGCCCGCGTGGAGTCGCACGACCCGGTGGTCCTGGCCCGCACGCTGGACGCCGGCGCCATGGGCGTGATCGTTCCCCACGTCAGCACCGTCGCGCAGGCCGAGGCCATCGCCGACGCCTGCCGCTATCCGCCCATCGGCCACCGCTCCGCCGGCTCCGGCCGCGCAACCATCAACATGGCCGACCGCGACCGCATCAACGACGAACTGCTGGTCTGCCCGCAGATCGAGGACATGGAGGGCGTCAACAACATCGAGGCCATCATGGCCGTCGACGGCATGGACGTGGCCTTCATCGGACCCAGCGACCTGGCCATCTCCATGGGTCTGAGCACATCCGAAGCGTTTGTCGACCCCGACCACGTGGCTGCCATCGACGCGATCCTGGCTGGCGCCAAGGCCAACGGGAAGCCTGCCGGCACGCCGATTTCGGACGTGGCCAAGGCCCGCGAGCTGGTCGAGCAGGGTTTCACGCTGATCGACTTCGGCAACGACCTGCGCATGCTCAGCACCGCCGCCAGCGAAGTTCTGGCCGGCATGAAGGCCTGACCCCGGCGGCCATGAGCTACGTCACCAACGACAAGGTCGCCGTCATGGGCGCGGCCGGCGCCGTGGGGTCCAACATCGTCCAGTCCCTGCTGGCCACCGGCGCCGCCAACCGCATCGCCATGTTCGACCCCTACGGCCCGGGCCTGGAAGGCGCCGCGGCCGAGATCCACCATTGCGGCTTCCCGGGCGCCGAGGTCACCTGGACTACCGACGCGGCGGAAGCGCTGACCGGCGCCGCCTATGTGCTCAGCTCCGGCGGGGCGCCGCGCCGCGAGGGCATGACCCGCGAGGACCTGCTGCGCGGCAATGCCGAAATCGCCGCCCAACTCGGCCGCGACATCGCCGCCAACGCGCCGGACGCCAAGCTGGTCGTGATCGTCTTCAACCCGGCCGACATCACTGGGCTGGTCACGCTCGTCCATTCCGGCCTGCCCGCCTCCCGCGTCAGCACCCTGGCGGGCCTGGACAGCACCCGCCTGCAGACTCGCCTGGCCGAGCACTTCGGCGTGCCCCAATCCCGGGTCACCGGCTGCCGCACCTACGGCGGCCACGGCCAGGAAATGGCGCTGTTCAAGGGCGAAACGCGCATTGACGGCGTGCTGCTGAACGACGTCATCGCGGGCGCCACGGTCAACGGCATCGGGCTCGACGCCGACGGCTGGTCGGCCATCCGCCAGGACGTGCTCGACGGTGGCTCCCGCATCATCAAGCTGCGCGGGCGCTCGTCGTTCCAGTCGCCCGGCCACCAGACGGCCATGATGGTGCACGCCGCCGCCGGCGGTTCGACCTTCGAGTGGCCCTGCGGCGCCTACCTGACCGGCGAGCCCTACTCGCACGTGATGATGGCCATGCCGGCGCAGCTCGGGCCGGACGGCGTGAGTTGGTCTATACCGCAGGGCGACGCCGACGAGCAGGCCGAACTCGACGCCGCCTACGCCCACCTGCAGGCGCTGCGCGACGAAACCATCGCCATGGGCATCATCCCGCCCATCGACGAGTGGTCCGCCGTCAACCCGAACCTGGACTGAGTCCGGCTAGCTGAGGATCCGCAGCACCTCTTCGGGCATCAGCCGCCCGACGTTGGTGGCGCTGTACACCGCATGTTCCACGCGGCGGTCGGCATCCAGTACGAAGGCGCTGGCCTGGTGCGACTGCCGGTCCTCGTTCCGGTACGCCCCCAGCGCGTCCACCGAGTCCGGGTAGGCCAGGTCGCCCACCAGCGGCACGTCCACCTGCAAACGCTCGCGCGTTGCCGCGGCGTCGGCTGCCGAGTCGACCGACAGGCCCACCACCTGCACGCCCAGCGCGGCAAAGGCGTCCAGCACGTAGCTATAGGCGACCAACTGTCGCCGGCAATGCGATCACCAGTGACCGCGGTAGAACAGCAGCACCGCCGGCCCGGCGTCCAGGTCGTTCGGAATGCTGGCCGGTCGGCCGTCGTCCCAGCGCCCCGTCAGGTCGGGAAATCGGTCGCCCACGTTCAGTCGCGTCATGCCGGTCATCCTCTCCAGCGCGGCACCCGAAGGGTGGCGGCTCGCGAATCGCAGGTCAACTCCGGTCCGCGTGGACGGCAACTCTTCCCGCCGCCGCTCAGGTCTGCCAGAATCGGGAAGCCCGCTTCTCCCTTGCGTGAGTGAATCCCATGACAACTGAACAGCCCGCCATCACCGCTTACCTGAAGCCCGTCTGCGGCTGGAGCGCCGGCGTGCGCGCCGTGATGGACAAGTACAGCCTGGACTACGAGGACAAGGACATCATCAACAACGCGGCCAACTACTACGAGATGGTCGCCAGGAGCGGCCAGCCGCTCTCACCCTGCGTGGTCGTGGACGGCCGCATGCTGGCCGACGTCAGCGGCGAGGAAGTGGAAGCCTGGCTGGCCGACAAGGGCTACATCCAGCAAAACAACCTCCCCACCCCCGTCCCCATCGACCGCGCCTGCCCCGACGAACTCCACGCGGCCGCCAGCGTCACCTTCGAGGAATAGGCGCTAGCGACCCGGCAGGAGCTGACGGGCTCGGCGCCACGCTCGGCTGCCGGGTGACTGTCGCATCAGGCCGATCTCAGGGCGTGGTTTGCCCGACTCTCAACGAGGGCCTCGTTTAGCCGCGGAGCTCGGCCCCTAACCGGTGCTGCAACGCGCGCACCACGCGGTTGTGTGCCCGGTCGGCCTGCTTGTCGGTCAGGGTCCGGTCTGGCGCGGCGTAGCTGAGGGCGTAGGCGAGGCTGCGTTTGCCGGCGGGGATTTGTTGACCGCGGTACTCGTCGAAGAGGCGGGCTGACTGGAGGAGCGGGCGGCCGGCGCGCTGGATGATGTCCTGCACCTCGGCCTGCGTCACCTCGGCGTCGACGACGATCGCCAGGTCGCGCAGGGCCGAAGGGTATTCCGACCAGGCGCTGAACGATGGCGCGCCGGCTGAGGCTGCTCGTACGGCCGGCATGTCCACCAATAGCGCCCAGGCGCGCTCGTCCAGGTCGAAAGCCGCTGCGACCTCAGCGTCCACCTCGCCGTAGGCGGCCAGCAGGTGGCCCTTGTAGGTGACGGCAGCCGCGGCTCCAGCGGCGAAGGTTGGATGCTGGAGGTCGTCGTGGCTGGCCTGGTCGGTCGGTACGCCGGAGCGGGCCACCAGTTCGTCCACCACGCCCCGCACGAACGGCAGTTCAACGGTGCCGGTTTCGTTCCAGCGGTCCGCGCTCACGCGTTCGCCGATCACTGCCGTCAGGAAGTTCGGTTCTTCCGGCAGGTCGCCGTCGCGCGCCAGGAACGCGGGCTGATAGTCGAAGAGCAGCAGGTCGCGGTCGGCGTGGCGTCGGTTGGCGCGCAGGGTTTCCAGCATCGTGCCCAGGCCGGTCAGCCGCAGCGCGTTCTCTTCCATGGAGAGCGGGTTGCGCAGGCGCAGCGGCTCGCGGTCCAGGGGCAGCAGCCGGTCGGTCAGGGAGCGTCCGGCGTCGTTCATGGCCGTCTCGCGCACCTCGGCCCATGCGTCGGCATCGCCCAGCGGCGCGTCCGGAGGTGCGTCCAGCAGATCCGGCGGCACCAGCCGCGCCATCCGCGCCTCGCTGGTCAGCGCGTAGGTCACGCACTCGGCAAATCCCAGGCCCGCCATCACGTCCCGGACCTCGTCGTCGCGTTCATCGATCTCGCCGGGCGCCAGGTCCATTACCTGGCCGGTCGGAAGCGTGTCGGGGATGCGTTCGTATCCGACCAGGCGCGCCACTTCCTCAATGACGTCCGCCGGCGCGGTGACGTCGCGTCGCCAGAACGGCGGCGTCACGCGCAACTCGTCGCCGTCTTCTTCCAGCCCAAACTCCAGCGCGCTCAGCGCCTGCCGGACTTCGCTGCGGTCGTAGGCCACGCCCATCAGCCGCTCGATGCGATCGAATGCCAGCGATACCGGCTCCGGGTCCGAGGGAGCCGGATAGGCGTCGGCGGTCAGGAACTCGCCCCGGCCGGCCCCGATCTCCTCGATCACCTGCACGCAGCGCCGCAGCGCCAGTACCGTGAGTTCCGGGGGCAGGCCCTTCTCGAAGCGCCGCGACGCCTCGCTGCGCAGGTTCAGGCGATGCGCCGTACGGCGGATGCTGATCGGGTCGAACGTGGCCGACTCCAGCAGCACCGTCGAGGTCGCGTCGGTGACCTCGGTATCCAGGCCGCCCATCACGCCCGCCAGGGCCACCGGCCCCTCGGCGTCCACGATGCATAGGGTCTCCGGGGTCAACTCGCGGTCCTGCCCATCCAGCGTCACCAGCCGCTCGCCCGGCCGCGCCGTGCGAACGCCGATATAGCCGCCCCGCACCGTCTCGCAGTCGAAGGCGTGCAGCGGCTGGCCCAGTTCCAGCATCACGTAGTTCGTGGCGTCCACGATCGTGCTGATCGGTCGCACGCCGGCTTGCTCCAGCCGGTCACGGATCCGGGCCGGCGACTCGCCTACCTTCACGTCGTGGACCAGGGCGGCCGAATACCGCGCGCAGAGCGCCGCGTCGTCGATTCCGAGCACGACGGACTCGCTCGCCCCATCCTCGTTCGGACGAGCCTCAGGGATCGGCGAGCGAACCTCGGTTCCATACAGCGCCGCCGCTTCCCGGGCGATACCCAGCACCGACAGCGCGTCCGGGCGGTTGGCCTTGAGTTCGAACTCAACCACCTCGCCGCCCAGCGCCTCCGCCAGCGGCTGCCCTAGCGGGGCGTCGGGGTCCAGCACCAGGATGCCCTCGTGGTCGTCGCTGATGCCGAGCTCTTTGGTCGAGCACAACATGCCGCGGGAGACCACGCCCCGGATCCGCGTCGGCTTCAATTCCTTTAACACGGGCTCGTCGGCGTAGGGATCCCACAGGCGCGCACCGGCGGGCGCGAAAGCGATCCGGTCTCCGACCTCGAAGTTCCAGGCCCCGCAGACCACCTGGATCTCCTCGCTGCCCGTGTTCACGGTCGGCAGGTTTAGTCGGTCGGCGTTCGGGTGGGGGTCGATGCGCGCGACCTCGCCCACCACAATGCGGTCCCAGTGCTCACCGGCGCGGTGGATGGCGCCGACCTCGAAGCCCGCGTTGGTCAGGCGGGTGGCCACGTCGTCGACCGACGCCTCGATCCCCGTCAGTTCACGCAACCACTCGAAGGGAACCCGCATGGCTCAGCGCAACTGCCGCAGGAACCGCAGGTCGTTGCGGTAGAAGGACCGGATGTCGGTCACGCCGTACTTGAGCATCGCAATCCGCTCCACGCCCATGCCGAAGGCGAACCCCTGGTACACGTCCGGGTCGTAGCCCACGTCGGCCAGCACCTTCGGATGCACCATCCCCGAACCTAGGATTTCGATCCAGCCGGTCCCGCCGCAGACCGGGCAGCCGTCGCCGTCGCAGGCGTGGCAGGACATTTCGGCCTCGGCGCTGGGCTCGGTGAACGGGAAGTAGCTGGCCCGAATCCGCAGCTCGCGGTCAGGGCCGAACATGGCCCGCACGAAGTAGGTCAGCGTCCCGCGCAGGTCGGCCATGGTGATGTGCTTGTCGATGGCCAGGCCTTCCACCTGCATGAATTCGGCCTCGTGCGAGGCGTCGCGGTCCTCGTAGCGGTAGACCTTGCCCGGCACGATCACCCGAACCGGCGGCTGGATCTGTTCCATCACCCGCGCTTGCACCGGTGACGTGTGCGTTCGCAGCAGTAGTTCTCCCGGCCGGGCTTTGTCGTGGATGTGGAACGTGTCCCACATGTCCCGCGCCGGGTGGTCCGCCGGGATGTTCAGCAACTCGAAGTTATAGCGGTCCCACTCCACCTCGGGGCCGCTGACGGCCCGAAAGCCCAGCGGCGCCAGCACGCGGCGGATCTCGCGCAGCGTTCGCGTCAGCGGGTGCAGGCTGCCCAGGCGCACCGGATAACCGGGCATGGTCACGTCCGCCTGCGCGCCGTCGGCGCCGCGGCGCAGTTCCGATTGGCGGGTCTCGAAGGCCTCTTCCAGTTCCCGTCGCGCGGCATTGGCCGCCTGTCCGGCGGCGCGCCGCTCCTCGCGCGGCAGGCTGCCGACCGAACGCAGCAGGCCGGTGACTTCGCTGCGGCGGCCCAGGTGCGTCACCCGCCACTGCTCCATCGCGCCGTCGTCCGCGGCGGCGGCCAGCTCCGTGCGCGCGGCGCTCAGCAGGGCGTCAAGTCGCTCTTGCACCGTTGGTTAGCTTTGGGGGATTGCCGCGCGCTGCCGCGCGGCCTCGAACAGGATAACGGCGGCCGCCGCTCCCGCGTTCAGCGATTCCACGCCGCCAAGCATCGGAACGCCCACCGTTCCCCGGCAGGCGTCGCGCCAGTCGTGGGACACACCTCGTGTTTCAGCACCAACCACCAGCCCGCGGGGCCCTGTCCAGTCAGCGTCGTGATAGGCCCTTGCGGCATTGGCCGCTGCGGCGAAGAAATCGAGACCCTCCGCCAGGGGTTGCAGATCGTCCGGCGTGGCCGCGTCCCGAATCGGGACCCTGAAATGCGCGCCTACCCCGGCTCGCAGCGCCTTCGGTCCAAAGGGATCGGCGCTGCCCGGCGTCCGTACCACCAGCGTCGCCCCGGCCGCCGCCCCCGACCTGACCAGCGTCCCGACGTTTCCCGGGTCCTGCACCCCGTCGATCACCAGGATCAGGGGAACACCGTCCAACGCGGCGACCTGTGGACGCTTTCCGATCGCCACGATGGCCTGCCGCGAGGCGCTGTCCGCGGCCGCCGCCAGCACGTGGGGCGCAGCCGTCAGCACCAGCGCCCCGGCCACTGCCGCCGCGTCGGCTGCCCGCTTGACGTCGGGCTTGGGGTAGTCCGCTACCAGGACAGTTTGGAGAACACCGGCCTGTGCGGCTTCCAGCACCAGCCGCGGACCTTCCAGCAGGATCAGCCCGTCGCGCTGTCGAACCGAGGCGCGATGCAAGCGACGCGCCAGCGCCACCTGCGGATTGCGAACGCTGGTAATCACGGCGGAACCGCGCCCGCGCGGGAACTCGGCGGGCTAGGCCGCGGCTCGAGCGGTGTCGGCGAGAGCTTCGAAGGCCGCCGGTTCGTTGGCCGCCAGGTCAGCCAGCGCCTTGCGGTCCAGCGTGACGTTGGCTTCCTGCAGACCGCGCATGAACGTGCTGTAGGTCAACCCGTGCAGGCGGGCGCCGGCGTTGATGCGCATGATCCACAGGCGCCGCATCTGCCGCTTTCGAGCTCGCCGGTCGCGGTAGGCGTACTGGCGCGCGTGCATGAGTTCCTCATGCGCCGCCCGGTAGTGACGGCTGCGCGCGCCGCGATGGCCGCGTACGGCCTTCAGGACCTTCTTGTGACGGCGGCGCTTGGTTACGCCGCGCTTGACGCGAGCCATTTGTCGTCCTTAGTTCGTCGCCAGTAGGCGTTCAGCTTGCCGTCGCTGCCCCGTCGGCAGCGCATGCTCGCGGTTCTTGGCGCGGCGAGCGCGACGGCTCTTGCGCCGCCGGTACGGACCAGCCCATGACTTGGCGGACGTAATCTTGCCGCGCCGCGTGCGGCGCAGGCGTTTGGCGGCGGCCTTCCGGGTTTTGAGTTTTGGCATGGGGGACAAAAAGGACGCGACGCACCAAACGGCGTCGCGCTCACGCAGAGCTTAACACAGGTTTGCCGGAGACCGGCCGCCTCGGCCAATCCTGTTGCCAGCCCCGGCGCGCGCTGCTTAGGCTGAACAAGCCCCTTCCCGAGTGCCGCCCCGCCGTGGGGCCGGTTCGGAACCTACCGCCTCGGCCGCTGCATGCGAATCGCTGTTCTCACTGACATACACGCCAACCTCACCGCTCTGCGCGCGGTGCTGGCCGACATTCGTATGCGCGAGCCGTTTCAACTCGTGGTCTCCGCCGGCGACCAACTCTGCGGCGGCCCGCGCCCGCTGGAAACATGGGACGAGCTACAGGCCGCCGGTGCCACGATGCTCAAGGGCGACACCGAGCGCGACCTGGAAATCGGGTCGTTTAAATCCGTGCCCGGCCGCGGGCTGCGCCGCGACCTGATCCTGGCCGTGTTCGACTGGACCATGAAGCGGGTCCCGGAGGACCTACGCCAGAGCGCCGCTTCCCTGCCTCGCCGCCTGCGTCTGCAGGTCGACAACGGTCCTGAGCTTCTGCTTGCCCACGCCAACGCCGTCAACCTGCACGAGTTCATCTGGGCCGACACGCCCGCCGTGGAACTCAAGCGGCTTATCGGTCCGAACCCGCCCGCCTTGATGGTCGTTGGACACATCCACGCCCCGCTGGAACTCGAGTACAAAACCACGACCATCCTGCGCCCCGGCAGTGTCGGCCTGAAATACGAGCCGCACTGGGCCAGCGTGGCCCACTGGGCGGAAGTCTGGTGGGATTCGGAACACTCCGCCTGGGCCTACCGCGTGCACCAGGTCGAATGGGACCACCGCCTCGAAATCGAAGCCGGGCGCGCCGTCAACTACCCCGGCGTCCGCATCCTCCCCGGTTACGAGGCCGGCTGAGCTAGCCAGGCGACTGACGAAAATGGCTGGACTGCGACAGTCCCTGTTCCTTGAGGTTCGAATGCTCAAGGGTCTCTGCTGCAAAGCAACCCGGAGAACAGCTTCTCGTTGTGCTGATGTACGCTGAAGAGCGAGTTTCTTCTTGACGAAGCCGACGCAAAGTGCGTCAAGGCTGTGGACTCCGCATCGGAGTGTTCATCCGTGACGCTGGCGTACGGAGATAAGCCGGCAAAGACTCGACCCGAGAACGAAGACTCGGGAGCGCTCGACGAGCGACTCGACAATCTGAGTCGACGAGGGGCGTTAGTTCCGTCCCGTGAGCCGGGACGTCCGCTCCGGCCTGCGGTCAGGCGGTGGGGTGTTCTGGCACGCTTTCTGGCCGAGCGCGGCCACTGAGTACCGCCTACGTAGACACTTCCGCTTAGGTGGCGGTGGCCTTCGACGAGACTGAAGGCGCGGTCCTTGCCGACCGGCTGCGGAGATTCTCGCGTCTACTGTCCGCGAACTTGCTGGAAGCAGAGTTGCGGGCGGTCGTTGCCAGAGAGCGGCTTCACTTCGAGCCCGATCTCCTCGCGCCCATCTCGTGGGTGCTGCCAATCCGGACCTTGGCGATGGAGTTGGACACGGTCTTGAAGGCGGGCTATCTGCGTGGAGCGGACCTTTGGCATGTCGCGACGGCTCTGTATGTTGCTCCAAACCCGGACCAGCTCGAGTTCGTGACCTTGGACGACCGTCAACGGACGGTAGCTGCCGCCCTTGGATTCCAGACGTAACGAGCACTCTGTGACCGCGGAGATTGCACCCCCGTACTGACTGGGCCGGTCACCGGGACCCACCGTGACTCATGTCTCCGTGCCCAATTGCTCGTGCCCACTACACTTAATGGCCTGCACCCACGAGGTGTCCTGTGTCCACCACAACCCCCAATCAGGTCCGCAATCAGCTCCGCAGCGTCATCGACCCGGAGATCGGCATCAACATCGTCGACCTGGGTCTCATCTATGAGGTCGATGTGGTTCCCTACGTCCCCGGCGAAGGCGAACCCGCGGCCGCCGATGGCGACGAGCGCGCCACCGTCACCATGACCCTCACAACCCCCGGCTGTCCGGCCGGTCCCTACATCCTGCAGCAGGTCAAGCAGGAAGCCGAGTCCCTGGTCAACGTCCGCAAGGCCGAAATCGATCTCACCTTCAATCCGATGTGGAACGAAGAGATGATGAGCGAGGACGTGCGCTGGATCCTCGGCCGCTAGTCTCCGCTTCCTGAGTCCCTCCTAGTGTCGGCGCCGAACAGCAGGCGCGTATCTTCGCCTCTCGGCCGCCGCACGCTGCTGACCGGTGCGGCGGTGACCGCGGTCGGCGCCGCCCTCACCGCCTGCGGTTTCGCGGGCGTCAGCCGCCGCGATCCCACCGACGCCCCATTCATGCACGGCCTCACGCTGGCCGGACTGACCGGGACCGACTTTGCCGAGCAGCGAGCCGGCCGGCTGGTCGAGTCATCCGCGGCCGCTGGCGCCGATTGGGTGTCGATCGCCCCCGGCTGGTATCAGGAAACCCGCGACGCGTCCCGCATCCGCCCGGACCCCACGCGGACTCCCCCGGACGACGACATCCTCGGCCTGATTGACCGTGCCCATGCCGCCGGAATACGCGTGATGCTCAAGCCATTCGTGGACAGTAACGACGGCGCCTGGCGCGGCGGAATCCGGCCCGCGGATCCGACCGCTTGGTTCGCCGACCTCACGTCGATGACGCACCGCTACGCCGACGTTGCCGAGAGTTCAGGCGTCGACCTCTTCTGTCTCGGCACTGACCTGGGATTCTCCGAAGCCGCGCTGGCCACCGAGTGGCGCTCCCTGATCGCCGACGTGCGACGACGATTTAGCGGGCCCTTGACCTACGCCGCCAGTCACGCCGCCTCGTCGGGTCTGGGCGGGTACGCGGAAGTTCCATTCTGGGACGACCTGGACTTCATCGGCATCAACGCCTACTTCCCGCTGGCCGACCGTCTCATCAGCCACGCCCAGCTCGCCGACGCCTGGAACGTCTGGCTGGAGGAAATCGAAAAGTGGCGCGCGGATCGGAAGCTGGACCGCCCAGTCATCTTCACCGAGCTCGGCTATCGCAGCGCCTCCACCGCGGCCACCCAGCCCCGCGTCGCCGACCCGGTCAAGCCGCACGAGGTTGATCCGGATCTCCAGGCCAACCTCTACACCGCCTTCTTCGGCTTGCCTTACCGGCAAGAAGCCCTGCAAGGCGTCTTCTGGTGGCGCTGGGATCCCGATTCGACCAACGGCCAGGACTCAACCTTTGCCCCCAACGGCAAGCCCGCCGAAGCCGTCCTCCGCCGCGCCTACACCGCTGCCGCCCGTCGCCCGTCCCACCCCGCGTCCGGTGCGGCGGGCTCTCCCTAGATTGCCGCCCAATGCGCCTGAGCTTCACCAAGCTCGCCCTCTTCGAGTTCTGTCCTTACGCCTACCGTTTCCGCTACGTCGAGCGCATCCCCATCCCGTTCTCCCCTCGCCTCACCGTCGGCGCCATCGTCCACTCGGTCTTGCACCGGGCCTTTGAGCGGCTGCGCGATGGCGTCCGCCTCACGCGCGCCGACCTGCACGATCTGCATGCCGCCTATTGGCGCGATGCCCCCCGCCTCAACCGCGAGCGCTTCCCCGACATCTGGGACCGCGGCCACGAGCTTCTCGATGGTTTCTGGTCCGCCCGTGGCCACGCCCCCGGTCGGCCCGTGATGCTGGAACGCCGCTTCCGCCTCCGCCTGCGCCCGGACGACGCCCACACCGTGGAAGGCGTAATCGACCGGGTCGACGAACGGCCCGACGGCCTCGAAGTCATCGACTACAAGAGCGGCAGCCGCCCGCCCGGGCTACCCGGCCGCCTGCGAACCCAGCTCCACACCTACGCCCTGGCCCTCGAACGCGGCTTCAACCGCGCCGTCTCGCGGCTCACCGTCTACTACCTGACCGACAACCGGGGCATCTCCCAGTCGCCTGACCCCGCCACCGCGGACGACGTGCTCAACCGCTACCAGGCACTGGCGCAGCGCGTTGGCGCCGCCGACTTCAAGCCGACGCCGGGCCCACACTGCCGCTATTGCGACTACAACGACCGCTGTCAGTACCGCTGGACCGACGGCGCCGAGCGACACCAACCGAAAGGCAACGCGTAGAGAATCGACTCGGGCGTCTCCGAGCCTTCCGCCCGGCCCGCGAACGAAAGCCCGCGTCCCGCCTAGGCCAGCCGCCCATTATTCGAGAACTGGCAGACGCCCGCCGGGCAGTGTCTGTCGCGAATGTGCGCCTCGAACTCGTCACGAAACGCCCGCACGGCCCCGCGTACCGGCTGGTGCGCAAACTGCCCCAGTCCGCAGAACGAGGCCATCATGCTCGCGCCGAGGTCTTCCAGCAGGTCCAGATCGTGCATGGTGCCTTGCCCGTGCATGATCCGCTCGCAGATCTGTACGAGGTTGGGCGCGCCTTCGCGGCAGGGAATGCAGAACCCGCAACTCTCCTCTTCAAAGAAGAGCGCGTCGCGGTACGCCGCGTCCACCATGCAGACCGTGTCGTCGTAGACGACCACCCCACCGGTGCCCATGATCGTGCCCAGCGCCGCCATCGACCGCGGCTCCAGCGCCGCGTCCAGGTGCTCCGGACCCAGCGCCGCCGATGAGGCGCCGCCCGGCTTGAAGCCCTTCAGCGGCCGCCCGTCCAGGACGCCGCCGCCGTAGTCGTAGATCAGTTCGCGCGCCGTCGTGCCCAGCGGGAGTTCATGCACGCCGGGTTTGGCAACCCGACCCGAGAGGCAATACATCTTCGTGCCCGTCGCCTCCCCGTGCCCCAGGTTCTGGAACCACTCGGCGCCGTTCTCTATTATGGCTGGCGCCGCCGACAGCGTTTCCACGTTGTTGATTGCCGTCGGCAGCCCCCAAACGCCCACATTGGTCGGGAACGGTGGCTTGTAACGCGGGTTCCCGCGCTTGCCTTCCAGCGAATTGAACAGCGCGGTCTCCTCGCCCACGATGTAGGCCCCCGCGCCGCGGCGGAACGTCACCTCGAAGTCGAAGCCGTCCTTGCCCAGGATGTTGCGGCCCAGGTACCCCGCCTCGTATGCCTCGGCGATCGCCGCCTGCGTGCGCTCGTGCGCCAGCCCGTACTCCCCGCGGATGTACACGTACCCCAGCGTGGCGTTGCAGGAGTAGGCTGCGATCAGCATCCCCTCCAGCATCAGGTGCGGGTCCAGCTCCAGCGAGTAGCGGTTCACGTAGGTGCCCGGCTCACTCTCGTCGCCGTTGATCACCACGTAACGCGGCGTCTTTGGGTCCGACCGCACGAACTGCCACTTCAGCCCGGTGGGGAAGAACGCCCCGCCGCGCCCGCTCAGCCCGGACTCTTTCACCAGTTCAGAGACGTCCTCCGGGGTCATTTCGTTGAGGACCTTCTCCAGCGCCTGGTACCCGCCCGCGTTGCGATAGCTCTCCAGCGTCCACGACTGCGGGTTGCCGAAGTTCTTGGTGACGACGAGTTCCATCAGGCTTCTCGCGCGCGCAGGTCGGCCAGCAGGCTGCGGGCCTTTTCCGCGTCCAGCGGACCGTGTTGCTCCAGGTTCACCATCAGCGCCGGCTGCAGGTCGCATAGCCCCAGGCAGGAAACCGACTCGGTCTCGAACAGCCCGTCCTCGGTCACCTCGCTTACCCGCGTGCCCAGTTCGTCATTCAGCGCCTGCAGCACCGCCGGAGCGCCCGAGATGTGACAGCTCAGGTCCCGGCACACCCGCAGCACGTACTTGGCCGAGGGCTTGCGGTGGAACATCGTGTAAAACGTAAGGACGCCAAACACTTCGCTCTCCGGCAGCCGGAGTTCCTCGGCGATCATCGTCACCGCCTCTGGCGGTACGTATGAGAAGACTGCCTGCGCCGCGTACAGCGCTTCCAGCGTGGCGCCCGGCTCATCCTTCATATTGGCCAGACGCGCTCGCAGGTCGTCCAGCTTGGCGTGGTCCCCGGGCGCTAGGGTCGAGCGACGCGGCGCGCCAGCATGAATCGCCATTGGGCCTCCCGCGGCTAAGGGGCGAGCGGCGGCGAACGCCTGCAACCTCTGGGCGCCGCACGCCGGCAACAGGAAGCGGAGTCTACCACCGGCCCATTTCCGCCAACGCCCCGTCCGGCACCCCGCCGAACGCGCTACGCTCGCGCACTTGCCTCGCCGGAGAGCCGCCCATGGCGCTGACGCGCGAACAGGCCCGCGAACTCCGCAGCCTCATGCAAAGCTGGACCCGAGCTTCAAACGACGTGGCCGAACATTGGCGCGGCGTCTCGGTCAGTAGCGATGGCCTCGACTTGAAAGCCTTGCGCACCGCGGTGGACCGGCGAACCGAAGCGGAGGAACTCCTGATGTCGTTCTGGTCTCGAACGACGGCGGCCTGACGTGGCAACCCGGGTAGACACCAACCTTCCGTTCCCGGTCGGCGTGGTCAACAGTGAGATCTCCTCGGACG
>JAPPFO010000072.1 GCA_028875175.1 Chloroflexota bacterium
TGGAGGGGTGGACGTTGACGTCGACTTCCTCGGGGGGAATGGTCAGGTTCAGCAAGATCACGGGGAAGCGTCCGGTGGGCATGACGCTGCGGTAGGCCTCGCTGACGGCGGCGGAGAGCAGGCGGTCGCTGACCCAGCGGCCGTTGACGAAGAGGGCGATGTCGGCGCGGGACGAGCGCTGCAGGTGGGGCTGGGAGACGAAGCCGTCGATACCCAGGGTTTCGCCGGGCGGGAGTTCGATGAGCTCATCGACAAGCGTTGCGCCATAGATCGCGAGGAGGGCGGTGCGGAGGTCGCCGTCGCCGGGGGTGCGCACGCGCTCGCGATGGCCGTCGTGGAGCCGGAAGGCGACGTGGGGGTGGCCGAGGGCGGCGCGGGTGACGGCGGCGACGATGTGGCCGAGCTCGGTGCGTTCGGCCTTGAGGAACTCGAGGCGGGCGGGGATGGTTCGGAAAAGGCCGCGCACGGTGACCCGGGTGCCGCGGGCGCCGCCGACGGGGCGCTCCTCGATCACGCGCTCGTCGCGGGCGAGGACCTCGCGGCCGGGTTGGCCGTCGGCGGTTACGGACCTCAGCGACAGCTCGGCGACGGCGGCGATGCTGGCGAGGGCTTCGCCGCGGAAGCCCAGGGTCTGGATGCGGGCGAGGTCGTCGACGGTGGTCAGCTTGCTGGTGCTGTGGCGTTCGACGGCGAGCGCGACCTGGTCGGGCGGGATGCCGGAGCCGTCATCGGTGATCTGGATGAGCGCCTTGCCGCCCTGTTCGACGGCGACGTCGATGCGGCGGGCGCCGGCGTCGAGGGCGTTGTCGAGGAGCTCGCGGACGACGGAGGCGGGGCGTTCGATGACTTCGCCGGCGGCAATCTTGCCGCTGATTTCCGGCGGGAGACGCCGGATGCTCACGAGCGGAGGGTGCGCTGTAGCTCGTACAGGGCGGTGAGTGCGTCCAGAGGGGCTAGCTGTTCGAGGTCAAGGGAGCGGAGATCGTCCAGGACGGGGTGTTCGGGGGGCGGAAGGAGGCTGAGCTGGGTGGGCGAGGGACGGCCGTTGGACTGAGTTTCGAGGTCGCCCAGGATGGCGGCGGCGCGGCGGATGATGGCGGAGGGGAGGCCGGCCATTTCGGCGACATGGACACCGAAGCTGCGGTCGGCGGCGCCGGGCATGACCCGGCGAAGGAAGACGACCTGGCCGTCCTGCTCGATGGCGGAGGCGTTGAGGTTGTGGACGCGGGGGAGCAGGTCGGCCACGGCGGTGAGCTCGTGGTAGTGGGTGGCGAAGATGGTGCGGGCGCGCAGGCGCGGGTGGTTGTGGAGGTGCTCGATGACGGCGCGGGCGACGGAAATGCCGTCGTAGGTGCTGGTGCCGCGGCCGATTTCGTCGAGGACGATGAGGCTGCGGGGCGTGGCCTGAGCGAGGATGGCGGCGAGCTCCAGCATCTCGACCATGAAGGTGCTGGCGCCGGCGGCGAGGTCGTCGTGGGCGCCGACGCGGGTGAAGATGCGGTCGACGATGCCGATGGAGGCGCGGGCGGCGGGGACGAAGCTGCCGACCTGGGCCATGAGGACGATCAGGGCGACCTGCCGGAGGTAGGTGGACTTGCCGGCCATGTTGGGGCCGGTGAGGACGGCGATCTGGCGTTCGGCGGGGTCCAGGAAGCTGTCGTTGGGGACGAAGCGTTCGTGCTGGGCGAGCTCGACGACGGGGTGGCGGCCGGATTCGATCTCGAGGGCGTCGCCTTCGGTCAAGTCGGGTCGGACGTAGCCCTGGCGCTCGGCGACCTCGGCGAGGCCGGCGGCGACGTCGAGCGCGGCCAGGGCCAGGGCGGTGCGCTGGAGCGATGGACCGACGGCGCTGAGGTGGTCCACGACTTCGTCGAAGAGGGTGCGTTCGAGGTCGGCGATGCGTTCTTCGGCGCCGAGGACGCGGGACTCGTACTCCTTGAGTTCGGGGGTAACGTAGCGTTCGGCGTTGGCAAGGGTCTGGCGGCGCTGGTAGGACTCGGGCACCTGCTCGCTGTAGGCGCGGCCGACTTCCAGGTAGTAGCCAAACACGCGGTTGTAGCCGACCTTGAGGCCGCGCAGGCCGGTGGCTTCGCGTTCGCGGCGCTCAAGGCCGGCGATCCAGCCCTTGGCCTCGGTCGCGGCGTCGACGACACGGTCGAGCTCGGCGCTGTAGCCGGGGCGGATGATCTGGTTGCCGCGTTCAGTGACGGCGCGCTCGATCAAGGCCCGAGCCTCGGTGCATGGATCGAGGGCGTCTCGAAGATCGGCAAGGGCTGGCTTTTCCGCGTCCAGCGTCTCGCGCAGTTCGGTCACGGCGTCGAGGGCCGCGGCGAGGTGACGGACATCGGAGGCAGAGACCGCTCGTCGAACCACGCGGTTGGCCAGGCGCTCAAGGTCGCCTACCCGATCAAGGGCGGCTTGCACGAGGGCGCGAAGTCCCGGGTCATCGAGAAGGACCTGCACGCGGTCCAGGCGCTGTTCGAGGCGGGCGCGGTCAATCAGCGGGCGGGTGAGCTGTTCCCGCAGGCGGCGGGCGCCCATGGGGGTGTGGGTGCGGTCGAGGACCGCCAGGAGGCTGCCTTCGCGGCGGGCATCGCGGCCGGCGGTTTCGAGCTCGAGGTTGCGGCGGGTGAAGGCGTCGAGCTCCATGAAGTCGGAGGTGCCGTAGACGTGAACGCCGGTGAGGACGTGGAGGGCAGCGGGGTCGGTGTCCTCGACGTAGCGCAACAGGACGCCCACGGCGTGGGTGGCGAGGGGACGGCCCTGCAGGCCGAGGCCTTCCAGGTCGCGGACCTGGAAGTGGCGGGCGACCATTTCGCGGGCGGCGGCCGGGTCGCGCAGCCAGGCCTGGTCGTCCTGGGGGACGCCGGAGGGGACTTCACCCTCGGGGAGCCCGAGGGTGAGCATCTCGCGGGCGTCGAGGCGGGCGAGTTCGCGTGACAGGGCCTGGGGACTGGCTTCGCAGGCGGCCAGGTCGCCGGTGGTGATGTCGGCGTAAGCGAGGCCGCGGGCGTCGCCATCGCCAACGGCTACGGCCAGGTAGTTGTTGGCTTCGGGCTTGAGCCAGTCCTCGTCGAGGACCGTGCCGGGGGTTATGACGCGGGTCACCTGGCGTTCGACGAGGCCGCGGCCGACCTCGCCGACCTGGTCGCAGACGGCGACGCGCAGGCCGGCCTCGATGAGGCGTCCGATGTAGGTGGGGGCGGCGTGGTAGGGCACGCCGCACATGGACACGCGGTTGCCTTTGCCGAACTCGCGGGAGGTGAGGACGATCTGCAGGACGGCGGCGGCGCGTTCGGCGTCCTCATCGAACATCTCGTAGAAGTCGCCGAGGCGGAAGAGCAGGATCGCGTCGGGCTGCTGTTGTTTTATGTCAAGGTACTGCCGCCGCAGGGGGGTCGTTTTCGGCTTGGTCGTCGTCAAGCGCCTCCCCTTACGCGCTGCCGGACAAAAACCGAACTTTGGCTCAGCGTAGCACCGGGCGATGGGTCGCCCTGGGCCGCCCAATAGAGAGACCTTTGCGTAACCCGAGGGCGGTTGCCCGGAAGACCCTCACCCCAACCCTCTCCCAGAGGAGACCCTTGCGTAACCCTAGGCTGGTTGCGCGGAAGACCCCTCACCCCAACCCTCTCCCCCAGGAGAGGGAT
>JAPPFO010000144.1:0-11456 GCA_028875175.1 Chloroflexota bacterium
TGCTGGCGACGCTCAGCGTGCTGCGGAGCGGAGGCAACAACGCCTCGCCGACGCTGGCCAAGGACGCTGCCGAAGTGGTCACGGAGGGATGCCGCCGGGTAACCGAAGGTCAGCACCTGGACATCGCGTTCGAGACGGCCCCGAACGTCGGCGTGGCCGACTACCTGGACATGATTGCCCGCAAGTCGGCGGCATTGCTCGCCGTAGCTTTTGAAGTCGGGGCCATCTTTGCCGGCAACGATCCGGCCACGCGGGACGCCTGCCGCGCCTACGGCCGGGAGCTGGGCATCGTCTTCCAAATCCGCGACGACGTGTTGGGCATCTGGGGCGATCCCGCGGTTACCGGGAAACCGGTGGGGGCGGACATTCAGAAGCGGAAGAAGACCCTACCCGTCATTCACGCACTCGAATCGTCCGCAGGACCTGACCGGGCCCGCCTCCGTTCCATGTTCAGCGACGACAGCAGACCGCCCGACGTGAAATCAACCATGGAGATTCTGGAACGGGCCGGGTCTCGAAACTTCACGGAGGAACAGATTCGCAAACACGGGAACCTGGCCAGCCAGGCGCTGGCGCGGCTCCCCGTGAACGCGTGGGGTCGCCGCAACCTGGAGGCGGTGGCAACCTACATCGCAGCACGCGACCGCTAGGTCAACAGCGGGACTCGTGCGAGGGGCTCGTGCCCCTCGTTAGTAACGTGCCGCGGCCAGCGGCGTCGGCGTCTTCTGCGAGGCTTCCTCGTACAGTTGCACCAGTGCATCGGCGAGAGTCTTCGAGTCGTGGTGGCGCGGATCGTTGTGGTCAACCACGTCGGCCATCACGGCCTGCACGCCCGTTTCCAGCAACTCAACCTGCACTGCCGGGTCACATTCAACGATCCGCGACCCGCTGCCCGGCTGCACGCCGAGGTTGGTGTTGTTGTTGACCAGCGTGTACTGAAAGAGGCCCGGCCCGACGTTTGAGGTAAGCGAGGTCACGTGGTCAGCCAGGCTGTAGCCGTCGGTTTCCCCAGGTTCAGTGGCGACATTGCAGACATAGACCTTCACCGCGTTTGACGCGCGCACCGCGGCGGCGATGTCGCCGACGAGCAAATTGGGCAACACGCTGGTGTGCACACTTCCCGGCCCCAGCACAATCATGTCGGCGGCAAGCAATTCCTTGACCGCTTCCTCGTTGGCCGCCACATAGCGGGGCTCGATCAGGACCCGGCGAATCGGCTTGCCGGCGGAGCGAATGCGCGATTCGCCGCGCACGATGGACCCATCGGTCATCTGGGCCGCCAATCGCACATCGGTGAGGGTGGACGGCAGGATGCGCCCGCGTATCCGAAGCACCCCGCTCAAGTCGTTGACGCCGCGCTCGAAGTTGCCCTGGTTCAGATCGGTCATGGCGGCTATCAGCAGGTTCCCCAGACTGTGCCCCTGCAACCCCTGACCGCGGCTGAAGCGGTATTCCATGACGTCCTGCATCAGCGACTCGGAATCGGCGAGCGCGGCCAGGCACTGGCGGATGTCTCCAGGGGGCATTAGGCCCAACTCCTCGCGCAAACGCCCGGAACTCCCTCCGTCGTCGGCCACCGTCACTACGGCGGTAATGTTGTTGGTGTAGCCCTTCAGACCGCGCAGCAACACACCCAAACCGGTTCCGCCGCCAATGGCGACGACCCGCGGCCCGCGTTGCAGGCGCCTGTTCTGATAGAGAATCTCGGCCAGGTCGTCCTTTGGATCCACCACGACCGATAGAACGCTGCGACCGAGCAGGAATGCGCCCGAGGCCGCGATGACCAGGCCCAGCGCACCCACGGTCAGTTCGCGCACGGGGTGGGCCAGGAACTGAAGGGTGACGTAGTAGACCACCGTCCCCGCCGGTCCGGGAATATCGATCGTGCGATAGACGAAAGCCAGGAACATGGCCATGGCCAGCGCCAGGACGACAGTGCCGAGAAAGATCAGCAGCAGATAGCGTTTGACGCCGATTCCAAGCGTCAGCCAGCGACGGGAGCGCATCTAAAAGCCGTGACGTCCGAAACTCATGCCAAGATTGGCCCGCCGTGTGCGCGGATACCAAGACGAGCCAAGTGCGTGACTGAAGCCGTAAGGCATTGGCCGAAAGTATATCCCCGCGAGGCGGCATGCGGACCGGCGGGGCACCGTGCCTGAGGCCGCAGACATCCGCATCATCGCCATGGACCTGGACGGCACGCTCGTCAAGGGCCAGCAGGGCATTACGCCGCGTGTTCGCCGGGCGATCGACGATGTACGCGCCGCAGGGATCGAAATCACCATCGCCACGGGACGAATGTTCCGCTCGGCCCGGCGCTTTGCCGCCGACCTGCAGGTCACGTTGCCGATCATCTGTTACCAGGGATCCCTGGTGCGGGATCCGGTGACCGGCGTGACACACCAGCATGAGGTGCTGCCGACTCATCCGGCCCGGGCCGCCGTGGAGTTTGCCCGCCAGCGCGGCTTGCACGTGAATGCCTACATCGACGATGAGTTGTACATGGAAGCCGACACGCCCGAGGGACGCTTCTACGCCGCCAGCTCCAACGTTCCCATCACCTTCGTCGATGATCTGGCTGTGGCCGTAACCGCCGGCAGCACCAAGCTGGTGTTCGTGATGGACGAAGACCGTGTGCTGGACGCGGTCGCCGACATGGATGGCCGCTTCGGCCCAGCCGTCCAGGCCACCCGATCCCATCCGCGCTTCGCCGAAGTCGTCCGACGCGACGTCAACAAAGGTACGGCGCTCGCGCGTGTCGCCAGCGTCGCCGACGTGCCCCTTGAGCAGACGATGGGGATTGGCGACAACCTGAACGACCTCGATCTGGTTCGAGCTGCGGGCATCGGCGTGGCCATGGGCGACGGTGATCCGCGCGTGTTGGCGGCCGCCGACTGGATTACCGGCAGCTACGAGGACGACGGCGTGGCGCAGGCGATCGAGCGACTGCTCAACGGACGGGCCACCCGCCAGGGCTAGCCACCGGGGCCGGCTTCTTTCAGGCCGATGGCGTGAGCAGCGAGTCCGCTTCCTGCTCCGCGGTGTCCGATGGTGGTACCAGCGGCAGGTCGATGATCATCTCGGTTCCTTCGCCTTCTTCGACGTCGACCCGGATATGGCCGCCGTGCTGGCGCACGATGTCGCTGCACATGGCAAGGCCGAGCCCGGTGCCCTGACCCGTCGGCTTGGTCGTAAAAAACGGGTTGAAGATCTTTTCCACAACCTCCGGTGGCATGCCGCCGCCGTTATCGCGGATGCGAACTTCAATGTGGTCCTCATGCCGCCGTGTGGCCAGCCAGACGATCGGCATGAAGGGTTCCTTCCCGTCGTCTGCCTTGGCCGCTTCGCGTCGTTCGTCGGTCGCGTAGCAGGAATTGGCCACCATGTTCAGGAAGACGCGGCCCAAATCCTGAGACACGACGTTGAGCTCCCCAACGGCCTCGTCAAAGTCCCGCTCGATACTGAGTTGGAAGTTCTGATCGGTGCCCCGCGCGCTGTGGTAGGCCAACCGGGCGTACTCGTCCACCAGCTGGTTGATGTCGGTGGACGATCGGTCGCCGGAGCCGCGGCCCATCGACAGCATGTCTTGCACGATCCGGTTGGCGCGATCCCCGTGCGATCGAATGCGCTGCAGGTTGTCGGTCAGGTCCTGGGAGACCTCCTCGATAATCTCGCGGTCCGCCTCCGGCAGGCTGTCGCCGCTTTCTTCCAAGACCTCCTGGAACTCCTCCAGGAGCTCTTCCGAGGCCTCGGCGAAGTTCTTCACGAAGTTGAGCGGATTGCGAATCTCGTGGGCCACGCCGGCGGTCAACTCGCCCAGCGCCGCGAGCTTCTCGCGCATGACGATCTGATCCTGGGCCTTTTGCAGGTCGCCCAACACGCTCTCCAGCTGCTCGTTCTTGTCCTGCAGTTCCGTCGCCAGTTTTTCGACCAGGTTCAGGCGCTGAACTTCCAGTGCGTGACGGCGAAAGACCTCCAGGGCCGCGGCCATGTCGGCCACCTCGTCGCGGCCGCTCATCTCGACACGCGTCTCCAAATCGCCGCCGGCCATTTGGAGCATCCAGTCGGACAGCATCTGCAGCCGCCGCAACAGGAACCGGCCAACGAAGAGCCAGGCAATCAGGAGCGCGCCGCCAATGCTGATGGCGCCGATGACCAGCAACAGGAAGCGTCCAGTGGCGATCGTGTCGGTCGAACTCTGGGTCGCCTCATCCGCGCTGGCACGGGCCGCGCTCACCAGGCCGTCGACTTCGGCCAGCAGTTCGACGGCCTGGGCGCGGTTGCCGTCCAGCAGATCCTGCTGGCGCTCCAGCAGCGTCAGCTCCTGTTCAAGCACATCGAAGCCACTGGGATCGCCCGTGCCAACTTCGAAGAGTCGATCGAACAAGGGGACCAGATCGGCGTGGAACGGGGACGCGGCCAGCCCGTTGAGATTCCGCTCGATGCGACGACTGGAGGCCTCGAACCGCTCGCGTAACGGCTCGATGAGCGCGGGACTGGACAAGGTGAACGCACTGGCCAGCAGCTGAGTCGCGATGTTGACGTCCGACTGCAACTCCGCCAGGCGCCGGTAGAGATTGAGCTCGGACTCGGAGAAGTACACCCGGCGCATCGGCGGTTCTTCCTCCAACGTCCGGAAGCCCGTCATCGTGTAGAACAGCTGGTCGTCGAGAGCGGGGACGATCACACCCTCCAGGCTGCTCCGCAGATCTTCCAGTTCAATGCGGAGGGCCTGCCGCCTCGCGTTCAACTCGAAGAGATCGAACCGCTCGCGCCTGATTGTGTCGATGTTGGATAGCAGTGTGTCGGCAAAGCGTCGCAGGCGCTGAGTTCGCTCCGGGTCGGCGCTGCTGCGATTCAGGACCGTAAACAGAACCTCAAGATCCTGGCGCGAACTCTCGATGCTCTGGGCCAGGTCATTCACTTCGGCCACATCGGCGGCCGCCGCCAGTCGAGGCGCGGCCGCCACCAGTGTGCTGCTGTATTGAGCCACGCCAAAGGCGGCGGCCAATTCCGGCACGCTGCCTTCGTTGACCCGGCTCTGCGCCTCGCCGACCCGCGTGAACGATGCCAGCCCAACGACGCTGGCGGCCATCGTCAGCGCAACGGCGCCGCCAATGCCGAGATACAACTGCGTGGACAGCCGATACCGCGCTTCCAGCAGGCGCTTCAATCGGTCCAGCACGCTCACCTGCCCGACAAGCTGCTGACGGAACGGTAGCGACCATCGGCGCCGATCACCGTCAGGAACACTGCGTCCGATCCTTGGTTGTCCGCGCTCTCAAATCGCAGCTTGAAGCCATCGATCTCCTCCGCACTGCGCAAGCTGTTCAGAAAGCAGTCACGGCTCAGGTCGGCTCCGCACCGCTCCAGGCCCAGGATGGTCAGGCGGCCGGCCAGATACCCCTCAAAGGAGACAAAACCCGGCACGGCGTCCGAATCAAATGCGGCCAGCGCGCGATGGTAGGCCTGCACCACCGGCAGCGATGTGTCCGTGGGAAAGGGCACGACCTGCGTGACGAAAACGCCGGCCCCTTCCGGCCCAAGTTCCTGGGCCAGCGCGTTGCTGCCAACAAAGGAAATGGTCATGAATACGGGAATGAACCCCAGGTGCCGCGACCACGCCACCAGGGCGGCCACCGGTTCATAGGCGCCGACCATGATCACGGCTTCCGGCTGACCTTCACGTAAGTCCAGCAGCGCGGTCTTCACGGCCGTGGTGTTGCGCGGATACACGCCAACCGCGGCCAGCGTCATACCCCGGCGCTCTAGGGCGGCCTGCACGCCGTTATAGCCGGCCCGCCCGTAGGAATCGTCCTGGTACAGCAAGGCGATACGCGTGATTCCCAGGTCCTTCGTCAGGCGATCCACCATCTCCTCGGTTTCCTGGTTGTACGAAGCCCGCAGATTGACCACCACGTTGTGGAGATCCTCGCCGCGCAGGAACCCCGCGCCGGTAAATGGCGCCAGGTACGGCGTATTTGCTTCCACGGCAACCGGCACGGCGGAGCGCGAGGTCGGCGTACCCACGGCGCCGATCAGGGCAAAGACGTTCTCTTGCTCAATGAGTTGCTTGGTATTCGTCACGGCCGCCTCGGGTTCGTAGGCGTCGTCAAGCGTTGTCAGTTCCAGGCGGCGTCCGTGCACGCCCCCCGCCTGATTCGCCTCCTCGAACGCGGCTTGGATGCCGAGTCGCATGTTCAGGCCCAACTCGCTGGCCGGACCGCTGAACGCGGCCGACTGGCCGAACAACACGCGCTCAGCGGAGACGCCGGGCGCGCCCGTGGGCGTCTGGGGGCTCGAGACGGCGACGGGTTCCACCGTGGCTGTGGCCACGGGCGGTTGGCCGTCTGTGGCTGTAGTAGCACCGCCGGCTGCCAGAACGGCCCACAGCACAATAATGAGGGCGACCAGCCCTCCGAGCCCCAGCACGACCAGCCACGCTCTGGGCGTCGCGGCGATCTGGTTCATTCCGCCCGGTAAGCGACGAGCGTCAGGTGGTTGCGGCCTTCTTCCCGCCGGTAGGTCAATTCATCCATCAGCTTCCGCACCAGGAACACGCCCAGGCCGCCGATCGGCCGCTCCTCCATCGGCGCGTTCACGTCGGGAACGGGAGCGTCGGTCAGCGGGTCGAAGGGTTTACCGTCGTCCACCATCTCGATCGTCAGCGCATCCTCGGTGGAGCTAAATGTGAACGAGATGTCGTGCAGCCCGCCGTCGTGGCCGTGGTTGATGGTGTTAATCGCCAACTCTTCCAGCACCAGGTTGACCTTGCCCACCAGGGCCGGCGACCAGTTGTCCTCCTCGCCCAGGTTCTCCACGGCCTCCGTCAGCCGGTTCAGCTCGTCCAGTCTCGTTTCGATCGTCAGGGTGCGCGTGAGACCCATTACCCGTCTCCCGTACGGCGAAAGGTCAGGCAGGTAATGTCGTCCGACGCCGGGTTGTCGCCCACGAACTCGCTCACGGCGTCAAACACAACGTCGTTGGCAGCCTCCGCATCGCTCCCCGGGTCAGCCGCCAGCGCCGTGCGCAGCCGCTCCAGGCCAAACTGCTCCTCGGTGCTGTCCATGGCTTCGCTGACGCCATCGGTATACAGCACGATGGTGTCGCCCGGCTCCAGGAACACGCTGTTCTGCCGATATTCCAGGTCGGGCAACAGGCCCAAGGCAATGCCACCCGTCAGCGGAAGGTTCGTTGAACTGCCGTCGGGCTTCACCAGCAGCGGCGGGTCGTGCCCGCCGCTCGCGTAGACAAACTCACCGGTGTCCGGGTTGTATTCGGCGTAGAGCACCGTCACGAACATCTCGGTTTCGTTGTCTTCAAAAAGCAGGTTGTTGACCTCGCGCAGCACGTCGCCGGGTCCGCCGGACCCAATCGCGGCGCCTTTGATCAGGGTGCGCGTGGACATCATGAACAGGGCGGCGGGCACTCCCTTGTCCGATACATCGGCGACGGTCATGCCGATGCACTCGTTTTCCAGCGACACGACGTCAAAAAAGTCGCCGCCAACGCTGCGCGCCGGTTCCATATTGGCGAATATCTGGTAATGGGCGCTCTCTGGAAAGTGCGTGGGGAGAATCGACTGCTGCATCTTGCTGGCGACGCTCAACTCGTTTTGCAGAGCCACCAGCTGATCGCGTGACGCCAGGGCCTCCCGCCACTCCATCAGATGTTGCAGCGTCCGGTCGATCGTCACCCGCAGGTCGCGAAAATCAATGGGCTTGGTGACGAAATCAAACGCCCCGCGGTTCATCGCCGTCCTGATGTTCTCCATGTCGCCGTAGGCGGAAACGATGATGGATCGAATGTTGGGGTCGACCTTGGGGATCTGCTGCAGCAGCGTCAGGCCGTCCATCTCCGGCATGTTGATGTCCGACACCACCATGTCGATATCGTCTTCGGCGTGCAGCCGATCCAGGGCTTGGACGCCGTTGCGGGCAAAGACGAACGTGTACTGACCGCGCCGGATATTGCGCCGCATGCGCTGCAGCATCAGCGGTTCCAGGTCCGGCTCGTCATCAACAACCAGGATCTTGTAGGGGGGCTTGACTACCACGATTTCACCCTATCGTTCCCAGCAGGCGGATCGGCGCCCACGGGGGCAAGCGGAATCTTGCTTGTGCAAGCGGCCAGCGCTTCGGCTTGGGTGTCACACACCGGAATGATCTGATCGAAGCCGCTCACGTTAAAGACCCGGTGGACTTCATCGGTAACCGAGCACAGGCCAAGCTCGGCGCCTTGCTGGCGCAGCGATTTGGCCAGAGCCAGCACGACGCGGAGCCCCGCACTGCTGATGTAGTCGAGCTGGCGACAATCCAGAATCATCGCCGTTTCGCAGGCCTTTTTCACGACCGTCAGGGCTGTTTCGAACCGCCGGATGGTCGTGGCGTCCACGCGCCCTTCCACGGCGACCACGACCACCCCGTCGGGAGTCGCACTTAGCACGGCAAGCTTGACTTGACCGCCGGAAGACGGCGCGCGTCCTTCCACGTCATCGGCGTACAGGCCGTCGGGTTCCATGTGGATCAAAACGGGAGACTCGACCAACGAGTCGGCCGCCGTGGCCGGACGGGACTCCGGCATCCCCTCCGCGGAATCATCGCCTGCCGCCTTATGGCGCATGAGCGCCCGGTGTTCCAGGGCCCGCTCGATCGTGGCGCGCAAATCCTTGAAGTCGATGGGCTTGGTGACGAAGTCGAACGCCCCACGGTTCATGGCCGACCGGATGTTGTCGATGTCCCCATAGGCCGTAACGATCACTGAGCGTATGTCCGGGTCCACGTCCGGAATCTGCTGCAGCAGGGTCAGCCCGTCCATCTCCGGCATATTGATGTCCGAGAGGACAATGTCGATGTCGTTCTCGCGCAGCCGCTCCAGCGCCTCCACGCCGTTGCGGGCGAAGACAAACTCGAACTGACCCTTGCGGACGCTGCGGCGCATCCGCTGCCGCATCAGGACTTCCAGGTCGGCCTCGTCGTCAACGACCAGGATCTTGGCAGGGGCGTCCAACGCCATGGTCACGCCCAGCGGCTCGCAGAGCGGTCGCCCGCACCGGGCGTCCTGGCCCGTATATCGGTGGCCGCTAGCGCGAACATGCGGCCAGAGCCTCGGCTTGGGAGTCGTGCACGGGAATAATCTGGTCGAATCCGCTCACCTCCAAGACCTTGCGGAGGGACTCCGGCACTGAGCAAACCGTCAGCATGCCGCCTTTCCGCGCCTGGGACTTCGTGAGTCCCAGCAGGACGCGAAGCGCCGCACTGCTGATATACGTAAGGTTCTCGAGATCCAGCACCAGACCCTTCGTACCGGCGTCGGCCACGGTACCGAGCACGCGCTGGAATCTCGGCGCGGTGGAGCCATCCACCCGGCCCTCGATCGCGACGACCATCACCCCATTTCCGGTGACGTTCACCACGTTCACGTTCACTTGGTCTCTCAATTCCTACAGACACTTAACAGAACGCTCCCCGCGGCTGTCCTGGAGCGTTTCGCCCGGTCGCTCGCGGATCGGCCACGTCGCCGTCCGCCACGCACGCCGGGGCTCAGCTCTTGCGGGCGGCGAGCGCTTCGGCCTGGGTGGCGTGAATGGGGATGATTTGGTCGAAGCCGCTGACGCTGAAGATTTCGCGGATCGGGTCCGACAGCGAACAGATAGAAAGCGTGGCTTCCTTGCGCTGCAGGGACTTGGCCGCCAGCAGGATCACGCGCAGCCCCGCGCTGCTGATGTACGTCAGCCGCTCCATGTCCAGAATCACCGCCTGGTCGCTGGCCTCGATCACGGCCTCCAGGGCGCTCTGGAAGTCGCGGGCGTTGGTGCCGTCCACTCGGCCATCCGCCGTCACGACGATGGCGTTGTCGTTCCACGCCCACTCGGTGCTAACGCTCATGGGATTCGTCTCCTTGCCTGCTCCAGCAGTCTCCCACGCTTGGGGGCCGAGTGCACAATCTGATGAGGCAGCGCTTCGCCGGCCCATGTCGCGCAGAGTTCGAGGCCACCGCTGCCCACGGGCCCACTGCCTACCGCAACGCCCACGAAATCATGGCCGGAGACCTGAATCTCAGTATTAGATATCGGCATGGTAGACAGAACGATTTGGCCTTGGGCGGGCGACAGTACCGCCAACATGCGAATGAGTTCGCGTAGCCTAGCAGATACCGGTGCTCGCGGTTGCATGGCAAACCACCATGCTGCGGCATCCTGGCGAGGTACTCGCGGCGGCGTCCATTCGACGGTTCTGGCCGGCCGCGAAATATCATCTGGCATGGCAGAAGCGCCGCTGCCGGTGTGCGACCGGCCAGCGACCATTCGGCGTGCTCAGGAGTTCACTGGCCCACGCCCATGACTGGACTTTCCATCCCGCCTGACGCCGAGTCCCAGGTTGACGAAATGTCGTCGACATGCGCCGTAGCCCGTTGCGCCAGGCTGCTGGCAGCGGGTGGGGTTGCCGCAATCCCAACGGACACCCTGTATGGACTGGCCGCCAGTATCCGCGCCCCCGAGGCTGTAGCGCGCATCCTTGGCATCAAGACCCGAGACCCCGGCGCCGGCATCCCGGTACTTGTCGAAAGCGCGGCGCAGGCCGGCGAGATTGCCGACATCTCGCCAGAGGCTCGTCGCCTTGCCCGCGCCTTCTGGCCTGGCGCCGTAACACTGGTGCTGCCCGCCCGCTCGGGTGTCGATCGGCGGCTGCTTGGTCCTGGCGGAACGGTCGGCGTACGCGTTCCGGCTTCCGGCATCGTCCGCGATCTGATTCGCCTCGTCGGGGCGCCACTTACCGGCACCAGCGCCAACCTGCACAACCAGCCGCCGCCCATGACCGCCCAGGCAGCCGCGGACGCAGTCGGGCACGTGGTGGACCTGGTACTGGACGGCGGACCAGGCGCTGGCGCGCCCTCCACCGTAATCGACCTGGCGCAAGATCCTCCGCTGATCCTGCGTAACGGCGCCGTGGACGCGCCGACCATTCAGGCTGTCGTACCCGCCGTGCGTCCGTCCGTCGACGCTGGCTGATGAGCAACGCGCCAGTCGAGCTGGTCGGCGGCTTCACTAGCGCCGAGGCGCGATTCCTCCGCGGCCAGTTCGACGACTGCCGGATTCACCTGATCGCCCGCTCGCTGCTCGACCAGCGCACCGCCCTGCTGCGCTGGCAGCCCGCTGCGGACATGCATCCACACGTTGTCGAAGCCGCGTCGCCCCGCGTGACCGACCGTCGCCGCCGCCCGTCCGTCGCCTGGTACGTGCTGGAACACGAACCGGACCTGCGCCTCGTCCCAATTGCCTCCGGCCCCGACCTGCGCGACAGCTACCCGGACCACTTCCCGGCCGATGCCGTGCCGGATCAGCCGACCGGCAAGGGCTGCTTGCCATTCAGCCGGTGGCTATGGCCCCTGGCAACGGCAGTGGCCCCGGGGGGGGTATTTAGGCCCGGGGGGCCCCCCCCCGGGGGGGGGCCGGG
>JAPPFO010000144.1:11466-19955 GCA_028875175.1 Chloroflexota bacterium
CGCCCTGGCTTCAATCTGAAGCCAGGGCGACCACGCCAGAGTGTCGCGCGGCGCAGCCTGCGCCCGCCGCGGATGCTCGCTATGCCGCCAGCCGGCCTTTGATCTGACCGAGCGAGTCCGCAATCGACGCCTGGTAGCGCGTCATTTCGGTGTGATGCGTCGTCAGGCTGCGGTCAATGCTCTCCAGCAACTGCAGCGCGCGCGTTTCCGAGTCGGTGCCGCGGGAGCGGCTGCGCCAGCGCACCATCTCGTTGCGCACCGCGCGCGCGATATACACGGTCACGGCTGTAATGATGCCGATGGTTTCGGGTTCCAAGGCGTTTGCCTCCTTCGAGTGATTGATGAAGCGGCCGGGAGCTGCCTCGGCCGGCGGGTCGAACAGGTTCGGCTCTGGTGAGCCAGGCAGGTCAGTGGCTCCCATTACACGGCCCCAATCGCCAGCCAATAGACCAGCCCGGGGTTCGTGTTGCTGAAGTTACGGCCGTCGCCCGTGGCGGCCTGTAGGGTGAAGCCGTTGACGCGCAGGTTCGTGCAGCGTGCAATCACACGGCGGCCGCCGATATCCTCGCGCGGCGTGGCCAGGGCCGCGTAGACCGTGCGGAAGGCTGACTCGAATGTCACGTCAAGATCCGACCAGTTCTGCGAGGTCACGCCCGCCACCGAGGCCACGCCAACCTCCGCCCGCCACTGCCCCCGGTCAGTGTGGTTGGCGGGTGCGCTGTCCTGGAAGTTGGTCAGGCGCAGGGCCTGGTCCAGCGGACTGGGCGTAAACGCCGGCGCCAGCGTGCCTTCGGCCAGTTGCAGCCCGTCGAACCAGGCCGTGGTGTCGCCCTGCTTCAGCTTGCAGAGCGCCAGCAGCGCCGGTGCCGCGCTGTCAACGTCAATCGTCGCGGTCAGCCACTCCCAGGCCGAGCCGCCCGAGTGGTAGGCCGAGATGGACGTGGTCACACCGTCGCCCAGCTCCAGCCGCGCTCGATTGGGAACCGTTGCGTAGACCCAGCCGCCCAGGGTGAACGTGCGCCCCCGTAGGTAGGTCAGCCCGCCCACGTCATCGGCCAGGCCGCGGCGCAAATCGCAGTCGGCGCCCCGCCGCGTCAGCGACGTCGCGTAGCGTCCGTGCTTGACGACGGAAGTCGCGCGCGCGACCTGAGCGTCGCGTCCGGACAGCGACCAGCCATCCGGCGCCGCCAATCCACCCGCCGACCACGACTCAAAGCTGGCGTTGGGCAGGTGGTTGTTGAACTGCTCTGCATGGAAGCTGTCCGGCGCCAGCTTGGCGGTGGTCACCGCGCCCGCGGCCAGCGCCGCCTCCGTCAGTTGGGGGCCTTCGCCCGCCCGGCCACTGTGGTCGTGCCCGGTCGCGGCGTGGAAGCCGGCGTCGATCAGGTCGGCGTTGTTGTTGAACACGTTGATGTCGTATTGCTCGGCGCCCTCCGGCTTCGTCAGCCGCAGGTTCGCCGTGGTAGTTGCCATATCGCGGCCTCCTAAAGCCTGGCGAGTTGCGTGTGTAAGTAAGCGGCCTGTGTCGCATGCGCGTAGGCCGCCAGACGGTTGTGCGTGCCCGTGCCGGCGGTTGGCCGGTATTCCGTGGCGGTCACCGGCATCAGCCACTCCAGGTCGCGCCCGGCCTCGCTGCGACGCCCCTCGGCTTCGGCCCCGCGGACCAGCGCTTCGATGTGCTCGCCGTCCGGGCTGACCAGCACCACCGGTTCGCGCGTGGCGGCCGCGGCGGCAATGGCTTGCTTGATTGAGCGGCCCGACCGCCGATCGCGGCGCCCGTCGCGCAGTGGAGCCTGGTCCGCGATCCGCGCCACGAACTGGAACACCCGCTTGAAGTCCGCGCGAATGGCGTAAGCCAGCGAAACGGCGTGGACCACCGGCGTGGACGCGGGGTCGTCACTGTGCAGCGTCAGTCGCAGGTCGATAGCCGTCGCGGCGGCCTCCGAACCGAACTCAATGCGCTGTCCGCTGGCTGCAAACCGTCCCAGTCGCTTGAACGGCCCGCCGTCGGCCAGCCGATAGGCCGCATCCACCCAGCTGGAGGCCATCAGCCGCTCGCCGCTCAGCGTCAGGGCCAGGAAAGCCTTGGGCTGCGCCGCGAATGCCGCGTCGAAGCGCGATAGGTACACCTCCGCGCTGGCGGCGAAGCGACAGTTGGGATCGTGCAGTGGGTTGGCCGAGCCCCGCGGCAGCACGATCGTGGCCAGCGATCCGCCAGCCCCGGCGTACAACCGCGGATTCGGACCCGGCCGGTCAGTCACCCACATGTGCCGGCAGTCCACTCGCCCAAGCTGCGCGAGCGGATGCCAGGACTGCTGGTCCGGGTTGAACGCCAGCAGCGCGGTCTGCCCGGTCTCGTCCCGCAGCGCCGCATACAGGAAGTGGGCGTCGCCGGCGCAGGCGGTGATACGGCCCCGGATTGGCGAGTCGTTCTCGCGCAGACGTTCAGGGCCGGCGGGCGTTATGTCGCCGGATCGAAAGCGATAGAGCCCCTGCGACAGCGGGAGCCACAGATAGCCGCGCCACACCGCCGCGCCGCGGCCGCTATACGGACTGGAATGCCATGCGCGCCGGGACCACACGTGCTCCGCCACCGCGCCGCCCGCGCCGCCGGGCCGCAGCGCGTAAAGGCCGTCTTCCTTCACCACGTAGGCCGTGCCGCCCAGGCTCGCCAGCGCATTGGCGGCTGACGCGCCGTCCCCCACCGGCGCCCCGTCCGTCCAGGTGGAGTCCGCCCCACCGTCCACCGAAGTCGACAGCATCGGCCCGCCGGTCTCGCTGCTCACCCGCGCCAAGTGCGAACCGATCACCAGAAACGCGTCGGCCTTCCGGACTTCGCGTACCGCCAGTTCATTGATGCGGGTTGACGAGTCCAGGACCGAAGCAACGGTCAGCCGCAGCCAGAAGGCCTCCACCCCGTTGATCGTCGCCCGCCGCCAGTTCGCCGGCTCGTCGAACTGCACGTCGCCGTCGCGGGCCAGCGTCTTGCCGTCCTGCGCCGTGCCGTCGCTCAACTCACCCACGGTCGTCCAGGCCGAGCCATTCCAGTATTCGGCCGCCAGTTCGGCCGCGTTGCCGTTCGCGGCGGCGTTCATCTCGATGGCCACCGCCGCGAACGGCGCCTGGCCGCCCACCAGCAGCCAGGCACCGTCGTTCACCGCGCCCAGCGAGTCCAGGTGCCCGTACGTTCCTGCGTCCCCGTCGCTGACGGCCTCGGTCAGATCGGCGTACGTCTGACCGCTGTCGCCGGTTCGCAGCACCGCCGTCGGGTTGGCGCGCTGGCCCGCGTGTTGCGTCCAGCTTGTGCCGTCGAACGTCCAGAACGGCTCGTCGGCCGCCGAACCGCCCACGGCCACGAAAGCCATGGGCCGCTCCGCGAGCCCCTTGAAGACCGTGCCGGACAAAGCCGTAACCCCGGGCTCGAACGCCTTGGCCAGCGTCCAGCTCCGGCCGTCCCGCGAGCGGTAAACGGCCGACCCCGCCAGCACGTAGCTGACGTCGCCGAGTTCGAAGTGGTCCGCAATCGTTCCCGATGACGTAATCGGCGCGATCGAGACTGCCGGCGGCAGGGTCACCTGGTGCGGGATGCGCGTGTCGGCCAGCCCGTGCGCGTAGCCGGTCGACCCGCCCCGCGGTACCACCCGCTGGCCATACCCGCCCGAGAGGTCGTCCACCGCCCAGGTCGTCTCGTCTTCGGGCGGGAACTGGGCGTAAGACTGGTCGGTCTGGCTCACGCGCGGCGCAAAGAAATCCAGCTTGCGCTCGCGCCAGGCCACCGCGCCGTCGGCCCCGGTGCTCAGCATCAGGCCCGTCCCGTCCACCATGCAGTCGTACGGATAGGGCGGGCGGTTGCCACGCGGCATTGGTCAGCCTCCTCCCAGCATCACCCGGCGCGTGGCGCGCGGGCGGTAGAGGCGGGACAGCTGCTGGAACTCCAGCGCGGCGTTGTGGTGCAGGGCCGCGTAGCGCGCCACGTCGCCCGCCGGTGCGTCGCGGTGCAAGTGGCGGTAAACCTCCACCAGCGCGCCTTGCACAACCCAGTCCGCCGGAGCGTCGGTCACCGCCTCATCGCCGGCCAGCGGGTCGTAGGCCCGCAGCCCTTCGATCAGCAGCGTCTCGCCCAGGCTGGGCGGCGGATCCGCCTCCAGCCACAGTTCCGGCCCCGCCGGCCCCGGGTTGGCCGTGGTTCGCCACCAGGTCACCGCCGACATCACGCGCTGCGGATTGGCTGCCGCTCGCCGCCAAACCTCCACCACTTGCTGCCGATGCGTGATCCAGGCGGGCAGGGGGAACCGGCGGCGGCCGGCCGCCAGCAGGATCACCTGGTCCCAGCGGGTCGCCGCCTCCGCCTCCGCGGCGCCCAGGCGGACCTCGATCTCCTCACATCCCTCGGGAATCACGAACGTCAGGCGTACCCGCCGCCAGGCTCGGCCCGTCGCCGTAACCGCGTCCAGGACCACGCCGCCGGTCAGGTTGTGAACCGCCAGCCGCGCCCTGGACCCGCCGGGCGCCACTGCCGCTTCCAGGGTGTACGGCTGGCCCGGCAGCACGGCCAGCGCGGTCGAGGCCGCGTACCCGCCCGCCTCCGTTGTGGTCACCTCCAGGCTGGCGGCTCCGCTGGCCGCGTCCGCGCCAGCCTCGACCTTCGCCGCGCCGGCGTTCCAGGTACGCCAGGCCCGAGCGTCCGGGTACTCCATCCCGCCGTCGACCAGCACGGTCAATGGCGAAATCGTCTGGAACCAGCAGCGCGTGAGCGTGGCGTCGATGGCCGCGTCGATCACGTCGGGCGCCACCAGACGCGACAGTTCGTACGACGATGCTGAGTCCAGGGCGTGCGGAAACGCCCGGCTGACGGTAATCGACCCACTGGCCGGGTCATAGGCCGCCACGCGCCGCGTCGCGCCGGCATTGGGACCGCTGAACACGTGAACCCAGCTATCGGTCCACAGGTCGGCCGACGCCGTCGAATCCTGCAGTCGTGCCACGTCCACCAGCGTCACGGTGGACCCGCCCTCGGCCGTGCCTGTCAGGAACGGCGCCAGCCGCTGGGCCACGCGATGGCGCAGCGCGCGCCGCGTGACGCTCATGGTTGAGCCTCTGCGCCATCGGCAGACGGCCTCGTCCAAGCCGCTCGTTGCGAGGCCAGTGCCTCCAGGTCGGCGGCGCCGTGCTCTCGCACCCGCGCCGCCTGGCGCTCGCGCATGGCCAGCGCCGTCTCCTGCGCCTCCTGGCGGTCGGGCGTGATCACCAGAATCTGGCGTCCGCCCGCCGCGCCCGGGAAGCGGTGGATCAGGCGCCGCGCCGCGCGGCGCCTGATCCAGATGATGGGAGCGTGCATGTGCCGCGTCCTCCTCCTGGAACCGTCCGGGCTTAGCTGGACGGGGTGGACGCGTCGAAGTACATCTCCACGCCCCAGGCGTCCGCGTATTCGCCCAGGCCGTAGTCCGCCACCACGTTCAGCTCCCAGGCCCGCAGCGAGGCGTCGCGCTCGCGCTCCACCGCCCAGTCCTTGAACATCACCAGCACCAGCGCCTCCTTGGAGAACACCGCGCCCTTGGCGTCGTCGCTGCTGTCCACCGCCAGGTTTCCGGCCTGGAAGACGTCCACGCCGAACGCACGCGCCACCCAGTGGTTTTCCAGCACCGTCTGCGAGATGCCGGCCGGCACCGGATAGGTGCCCGTGGGCGAAATGTCCGCGGCCAGGTCGTGCGCCTGATAGGGATGCAGCACCGCGTGAAACGGCTGCGGCGCCGGTTCGTCTGCGCCATGCAGACGCGAAACCGCCGCCCGCAGGTGCCCCATCGCGATGTTTTTGCCGGCCCCGCCCAGCGACGTGCTGAAACTGTCCAGCAGCCCCAACAGGTCCGTATCCAGCTTGCGGGCGATCGCGTCGCCCAGCACCCGCCCCGCGGCTCGGGCCATGTCTTCCTTGGCCGTGCGCAGCGCGCGGTCGGTCAGCACGATCTGCGCGCCCACCTCGGCCGGCGTAATGCTGACCTTGCTGGTGGTCAGCGTCTGCGGGTTCGTCATGTCCACGCCCTCAGTCAGGGCGCTCGCCGACACCGTGCCGAACTTGGGAATCTCCAGCCGGTCGCCGGCCCCGCGCGGAACCCGATAGGTCCGCACCAGCGGTTCCATCACCGTCCGGTGCATCTGCGTGCGACGGGCTTCGGCAATTACCGTATCCACCACGTCGCCGATTGAATCGGTCTTCGTTATTGCCACTGCGTTGCCTCCGGAGCACCCGCCAATGCGGAGCGCTCGGTATGTCGCGAATCAACGCGGCGCCGCTCATGGGCGCCTGCTCGGCAAAGCCCCGCTTCGCCGGCGCTTGCTCTCGCGGGGCACACCGGGTTGTCTCCCGGCCCTGTCGAGGCGGCGGGATCGCACCTGTCCCGATATCCCATCGGTCGATGCGAGCGGTCCGCCGCTCCCACACTCCGCGCAAGCGCGCTGGGCGGTGATGACGCCGCTCAGATGCCCGAGTTCCCGGCTGTCGACGCGCGGCCTTCGGTTGCCACGCGCCGCTGGCGGGAGTCCGGATTTCCGAACGCGGGCCGCCACGGCCCCGCTTCGGCTGACCGCCGATCCTTCGGCCGAATCGATCAGGCCCGAAGCGCTACGCCGCTATTGTATACAAGACGAATACGACGCGCAAGCCAGCTCTGTCAGCTACCGGGCCATTACCCAGGCGTGTCACGCCTTTTGCGCCTCTCTTGCCGTTGGCCTGCGGCTACGATGCGTACGTCATTCCAGAGAGCCCACGGAACGGAGGCGGCGGATGCCTGCTACGTACTCGTTCCTCAGCAACAGCACGTTCCGCACAATTCTGGCCGGCGCGGCGCTGGCCGCGGCTTTGGCGCTGGCGCTCACGGCCACGCCCGCCAAGGCTCAGTGGCCCACCAGTTGTGTGGAACTAAACGATGTCGTCGAGGCCCGCCTGGGCAACTCCGGCAACGTGGGGATCTACCAGCGCGTATTCGGCGACCAGGCTGAACAAGCCTGCCGGAACGATCACCGCTCCGATGTCCAGTCCGTCTTCGCCTGGGCTGTCGGCGGCTCGGGCTCCGGCCCGTCTGCCGCGCCGTCGGCCTGGCCCACGAGCTGCGTGGCCCTGAACGATATCGTTGAGGCCCGCTTGGGCAACTCCGGCAACGTGGGGATCTACCAGCGCGTCTTCGGTGAGCAGGCCGAGCAGGCCTGCCGGAAAGACCACCGCGCCGATGTCCGGGCCCTCTTCGCCTGGGCCATCCCTCCCCCGCCGCCCCCGCCAGCTTCCACGCCTGCCCCTCTGCCGGCTCCGCAGCCAGTTTCGGCCCCAATCGGCGAGGTGCTGCACGTGGCGTCGCCCCTGGTCTTCCAGGACCGGACCATCTGGCTCGGCACCTCCACCGGCGGCGTGCTCCGCTCCACCAACGCCGGAGCCAGCTTCACCCAGTTCATCGACGGGCTTCCCAACCTGACCGTCAACGCCATCGCCACCTCGCCCACCCTGCCAGACGACGGCATCGTGCTCGTCGCGACCAACGACGGGATCGGGCGGTCAAGCGACCGCGGTGTGACCTGGACCGCCGCCGCGGGCCTTCCTGGAGGCCGGATTGGCGGCCTCGCGGCTTCGCCTCGATACGAAACCGACCGCACGTTCTACGCCGTCGTTGATTCAAGGGGTCTTTTCGAGTCAACCGACGGCGGCGCAAATTGGTCGCCCGTGCTCGTTGCGTATGCGAACCGCCTACCCGCCGCGACCTATCTTGGCCTGACTGCGGTTCAGGGGCGTGGCGACGGAATCCACATCTTCGCCTGGACCCAGTCCGGCTTGTTCGTGAGCGACGATCGTGGAAGAGGCTTCAAGTCCATCATTGACACGAAGGCCCTGCCGAAGAACTTCAGGATCGCGTCCGTGGCGATTCACCCTGCCTGGCACTACGACAGAGTCGTCTGGATAGGTTCGGAAGAGCAGGGCCTCTATCGTTCGGAAGACGGTGGAGGGAGCTTTCACCAGGTGCTCGAAAACCGTGATGAAGCGCTCGGGCGTATCAACGTCATCGCCCTCTCGCCGAACGTCTCGCGTGATGGCACGATCGTGGTGGGAACCCAGAAGCGTGGCGTCTTCCTTAGCAAGCGCAGTCAGCCGCTGGGGACAGTTGACAACATCGGCGCGCCGTTGAGTTGGAAGCGCCAAAGCGTGAACCTGCGGATCCGCAATGTCCGCGGGATCGGCTTCAGCAACGGCTATGCCGAGGACCAAACGATTTTTGTCGCCGGTGGGACGTACTTCGCATACTCAGGAACCGGTGCGATCGACTGGTTCACGTACCCCGATCCGGTGGGTCCCACCAGCTAACGTCTCGAATACGAAATCGGATGGTGGAGGGCGCCCGGGCACCCCTCGCCCGACGCGCGTAACAGGGTGCCCCCAAACCCGTTACACGGGGCCAGTGGCCCCTCGGGGATGCGCGGGCCCACCAAAGGGCCCGGGCATTTCTACC
>JAPPFO010000144.1:19965-35039 GCA_028875175.1 Chloroflexota bacterium
CTACCCCCTCCCGGGGGGCCCCCCCCAGAAACCGTCTATAAAACTAATGGGTTTGGGGGGGGGGCCGGGCACCCCGGCCCCCCTCCGCTCGTACCAGGGTGCCCCCTAGCCGTTACCTCGTGACCTGTGCACCGTCGGCTAGGCTCGGACCATCGAAGGGCCAGGGCCTTGACTCCAGGCCCCACGGGAATCCGGAGACGAAGTGAATCCCAAGAACCTCCTGGTTCTGATGTCCGACGAGCACAACCCCCGCATGCTGGGATCCGCTGGCCATCCCCTGGTCCAGACGCCAAACCTGGACGCGCTGAGCGCTGCCGGAACCTCGTTCACGACCGCCTACTGCAACTCGCCCATCTGCGTACCGTCGCGCGCCAGCTTCGCCACCGGCCGCTACGTCCATCAGATCGGCGCCTGGGACAACGCGGCCCCCTACACAGGCGGCGCCGCCGCCAGTTGGGGTCACCGGTTAGCCGAACACGGCCACGCCGTTACCACCATCGGCAAGCTCCACTACCGCAACACCACTGACGACATTGGCTTCCCCGACCAGCGCATCCCCATGCACGTCATGCACGGCATTGGCGACGTCTACGGCTGCATCCGCGCCAATATGCCGGTCACCCGCTACCAACTCGGGCACGTGGACCACGCGGGCGACACCGACTCCGAGTACATCCGCTACGACACCGCCGTCGCCACCGAAGCGGTCCACTGGCTCCACACCGAGGCGCCAACGCACGACAAGCCGTGGTGCCTCTTCGTTTCCTTTACCCTGCCGCACTTCCCGTTCGCCGCCCCCGGAGACCACCAGCGCCGCTATCGGATTGACGACATTGACCTGCCGATTGCCTGGTCGCCGGACCAGTGGCCCATGCACCCGCCACTGGACGCCTTCCGCGCTGCGCGCGTGCAAACCGCTGACGACGTTCGCTCTCAAGACGCCATTCGCCACGCTCGCCTCGTGTACTACGCCATGTGCTCATTCGTCGACGAATTGATTGGGAACGTGCTCGGCGCGCTGGGCGAGGCCGGCCTGGCTGACGACACCCGCATCGTCTACACCAGCGATCACGGCGAAACGCTGGGTGACTACGGCCTTTGGGGCAAGAGCGTCATGTACGACAGCGCTGCCGGCGTTCCGCTGATCCTGGCCGGGCCCGACGTCCCAGCCGGCCATGCAGTCCACTGCCCCGTTTCGCTGGTCGACCTGGCCCCCACCATCTTGACCGGCGTTGGAGTCGAACCAGCGCCCGAGGACGCGGACCTACCCGGAGAGGACCTCTGGTCATTCGCCGCCGGCGACGCACCCGCCGACCGCACCGTCTTCAGCGAATACCACGCCACCGGCTCAACGTCCGCTACCTATATGCTGCGCGACCGCCGTTGGAAGTACGTCCACTGGGCTGGGCACGATCCGCAACTCTTCGACATGCAGACCGATCCCCACGAATTGACAAACCTGGCCGCTCTGCCAACCCACCAGTTACGCGTTGCCGACTTTCGCCGCCGGCTGGCCGACATCTGCGACCCCGACGCCGTCGACGCCGCCGCGAGAGCTGATCAGCAACGTCGTATCGAGACCAACGGCGGCGAGGCCGCCGTCCTGGCCGCCGGCCAGCAAATCAACTTCACGCGAGCGCCCAAACAGTTCCGCCTGAACTGAGCCACAAACCGTGCGGGTGCTAAATTTCGGCTTGAGCTCAAGTAGTCAGGATCGTCACCGCTAAGAGCTTCGGAGCGTCCCCATGGATCAAGTTCGTCGCGTAGTCGCGGTCGCCCTCATCGTCCTCGCCGTCGCCGTTGGGCTGAACCTCATGCTCACCCCCGTCTACCACGATGGCGGCGACACCTATCCCATCTGGCAGGTGATGAACTGGTTCATGGCCGTGGCCGTGGTCATTGCCCTCTTCATCAGCTTCCACCGCGTCCGCAGCCTCACCGGCGGCCCCAACGACCCGGTAACCCGCGAGTACTTGGGCGCCACCGCGCTCTTCCTCGGAGCCACGGGCCTGATCATCATCTTCTACTGGAACTGGCTCTGGACGCTGAACCCGGAGAGCGAAACCGGCCTGGCCGCCCAGTCCCACCTCAACCACTTCCCCTGGATGGACGTACTCTTCAGCTGGGTCGCCGGCAGCTCCGGCCTCTACCTCTGGCGCGCCGTCGGCCAGAAAATGAGCCGCCGCTAGCGCCCGCCACACCTCGCACACTGACTTCCGCGGGAACGGGCATTTGGAGGATCGCACGGTGCAATCTGACCAACCCGGCGTCACCGGCAAGACCCTGCGCGACGCGCAATTCGACCGCCGCGTCATTGCCTATTGGCGCGTGTCTGTCTCCCTCGTCATGGTCATCACCATCGTGGGCATCCCATTCATCCCGTTCTGGTTGATCTACAGCCTCTGGTTCGGCCCGAAGTACTTTGACGGCCTGGCCGCCCGCCTCACCACCCAGGCCCTGGAACTCCGCAAGGGCGTCTTCACCCGCAACGAGTCCACCATCCCCCTCAACCGCATCACCGACCTCAAGCTCCACCAGGGACCGCTCATGCGCCGCTTCAACCTGCACGGGTTGAAAGTGGAAACCGCCGGTCAGTCGGGGCCCTACGCGGGCAGCGAGGGCAACCTGCTGGGCGTCATGGATGCCGAGACCTTCCGCAACGCCATCCTCCGGCAGCGGCAAATCACCCTTGGCGCCGAACCCGCCAACGAAACCTCCAGCGTGGCCGCACCTGCCGGCGACGCCACCCAACTCCTCACCGAAATCCGCGACATCCTCGCCCGCATCGAAGCCAAACAATAGTCCGGGCCGGAGCGACGAACCTCTCTCTGGCTGCTGGGGCTTATCCCCCGATTTGCGCCAATCGACGCGTCATCCACTCCACGTAGCGCTTGCGCGACATACCGCGCCGGTCCGCCTCGGACGTAATGATGTCGGCAACGGCGGCATCCAGCGTCAGATTCAGGCGCACGCTTCGCCGCGCGGGTGCGGCGCGAACCAGGAGGATTGACGACAGCGCACTGCCGACCGGCACGTCCACATCCTCCAGCGCGCTCGGTGGACTCAGCGCAATGCCATCCCGCTCGGCCTCCAGCGCCGCATCCTGAAGCGCCGCTTCCGCATTGAGCATCGCCGCTTCAAGCGTCCCGCCCATGGCCACGATCCCTGGCAGATCGGGGAACACCACGCCGTACGCGCCCTTGGCCCCGTCGATGAGCGCCGGATACCTCGCCATCGACGCCTACTCCTTCCAGCCGGCCTTCTTGGCAATGGAACGAGCCACCCCAGGTGAAACTGTCCGATGTCGCGGTACGACGATGATGCCGCTCACACTCGGGTGTCGGTAGATGTCGTGGCTTGAACCGTGCCGCTGCAAGTACCAGTCCTCCCGCTCCAGCCGCCGCTTGATTCGCCGGACTGCTGTTTCCATCTATGTGCAGTCTAGCAACACGAGCGAGTGTTGCAATTATGCACGCGATAGCTCGTAGACCGGCAAACTCGTGCGATCTATCCCTCCGCCGCCTCCCGCAATCCCGCAATGTCGATCTTCGACATCCCCAGCAACGCCTCCATCACCGCGCTGGGCGCCGGGCGCATGATCTCCGAAAGTCCCGCCGGAATGACCTGCCACGACAGGCCAAACTTGTCCACAAGCCATCCGCACGGCTGCGTTTGCCCGCCGTCCGAAAGCCGCGCCCAGTAGAAGTCGATCTCGTCCTGCGTCTCGCACGCCACCACAAAAGAGACCGCCGGCGTAAAGCTGTACATCGGCCCGCCGTCAACCCCGCCGAAGCGCTGCCCCTCCAGCTCAAACTCCACGACCGCACCGCCCTCGGCCGGGCCCGTCGAGATGGCCTCCACGCGCACGATCCTTGAGTTTGGAAAGATCGACACATAGAACCGCGCCGCTTCCTCGGCCCGCCCGTCGAACCAGAGAAACGGATGGATAAGCGAGACCGCTGACATGGGTACCTGCTTTCAGCTTCTGGTGCCAGGCCGGCGATGGGTGGCCAGCGCCGATCTTCCCTGGCGGCCAACCCTCGAAATCCCGGCTGGCAACCCGTGATCAATTCACCATAGCCGCCCGGCCCAAGGCTGGGCTGCCCGCTGGATCCTGACCTGAAGGCAGACGGCGGCCCGGTGCCAGAGCGCCGAACCGCCGTCCAGGATCGCAGCAGGCGACCAGGCGCCCGCTACGTCAATCCGTGTCGCCGCCGGGCCATCTCGTAGGTTTCCAGGTCCACCTCGCCGCGGGCGAACCCGGCCTCGATCTGCTGAAAGGCGTCCGCCGGCGCGCCCCGGCTCGGAAACAGGTCGGGCGAGGGATCCCGCCTGCGCCGCTCCGCCAGCCGTTCCCGCGCCTCGGCCTCGCGCTCCGGGTCCGGCGTCGGCGACGCAGCCGCAGCCTCCCCGGCGTCGCCTGGCCCGTCCTCCGGCTCCGCGGCCGCCTCAGGCACCGCTTCAAGCCCGGTATCCGCGGATCGTGGCTGCGGATCGTCCTCGGCCTCTTCACCCGATCCCGCAGCCGTGTCGGACGCCTCCTTCGAGGCCGCGGGTACCGCCTGGCTCTCCGGCGCGGCCTTCGCTGCCGGCGCCTCTGGGGCCTGGCCCGCCGTAAGCCCCGCCTGCAGCCACTGGCCCACCTCGCGCGGGTCCGCCTGCGCAATCCAGGACAGTAGCTCCGGGTCGATGGTCTGGCCGGCTTCGGACTCCCAGCGCCGCCGGGCTCGGTTCAGCTCGCGGTCCTTACGTGATTGCCAGCGGCGCTCCGCGGCCTCGATTCGCCGCGCGACTTCCGCTTCCAGCGCCGCCTGATAGGCATCTGCCGGGTCCGCCTCGTTCGATGGGTCGGCGGGTTCCGCTGCGTCGGTCTGGCTCATGGGACGCGCTGCTGGAGCGGGGGTATGCGTAGTCATGCGTATTCCTTTGCAGGTGCGCCCGTCGGCTCTGCCTGGGCGCTGGTTAGGGCGGCCGTAAGATCGGCCTCGGGTGTGGAATCAGGTCCGGCCTGGAGGCGCGTGCCCAGCCGCGCCGCCAGGTCCAGCATGTCGGTCGCGCGCACCGCGTGCACTTCGTCGGCCTCCTCGGCCCAGCGCGTCAATCGCCGCGCCAGTCCTGGTCGGCACGACCGCAGCAAGGCGGTCAGGTCAAACCGCAAACGGCGCAGTCGAGCACTGTGCGCGGATGCCCCAATTCGCTCGTAGCCCTCGCTCACCATGAGCGTGAGCAGTTCGTCGGCCGAAGCCACTCGGCACAGGTCCCAGTGCGCAAGCGACGTAGGCGCAGGCTCGTCGCAGACGATTCGCAGGCAGCCCGGCGTCCATTGGCTGCCCGGCGCGCCGCACCGTGGGCAATGCCAATGCGCCCGTAGCAGCAACCCACGCCGCACCGCTTCCTCATCCAGGCTTTGGCTCACGTAACGGCGCTGGGCCGGCGACGCCTCATCCTCGTCACTCAAACCTGCTAACGCAGCCAGGCAGGCACGTTCAAACCGCGCAGGCTCCGCTTCCGCCAGCGTCTGCTCAACCGTGCGGTGCAATGCTTCGTAGTCGGCGGGCGCGAACGCGTATTCCGCCGCGTCGTCGTGGCCCGGCGTTCGGGCCTGCAGAGTCAGACGCCCGTCCAGGCGCTCAATCTTCAGCACGTTGACCTTTCCATTGGGATATGGCGTCCGCGCCGGGATCCGCCCAAGCCAGCGATGTCGAAATCATCAATCCCCGGCACGGCGCCATCTGTACACACAAAGAATACTAGAAGGGCTGGCGTCCTGTCAACCCCGTGGGTACAATGAGCCAGCATGAGCGAAACGCGGCAGGGGATGCGCTTCGCGGCGGTGTTGCGTGCAACCCGCCGCGCCGCCGGCTTGTCATACCGCCGGCTGGCTCAGGCCAGCGGCATCTCCCATTCCTTCCTCAGTCACGTCGAAAAGGGCGAGCGCCGCGCACCCCCCGCCAAAGCCATCATCGCCCTGGCCGACGCGCTCGATGACGACCGCATCACCTTCGCTCTGGCCGCCATTGCCGACCGCGCTGGCAGCGACGTCGCCACCACCATGGTCATGGCCATGCAGCGCGGCCCGGTGGGCCGTGACGTTGATCCCACCACCGGCGGCGTCCTCATCGAGTCCGGGCCGGACGGCGCCGAGTCGCATTTGGCCGATCTGGCCGACCAGGCCGACGCTGTCGCCGAAATCGAGCGACGCCTGGCGTTCGTGGACCTGCAACTGGACGCCGGCTTCATGCGCTTGGCCATTAGCTTCCCAGGCGGCGCCGAGCCCATCGTCCTGTTCGTCAGCGCCCGCGCCGACTCCCGCCCATCAGACGACTAGACCGACGCCCAAAGCTCGCCGATCGACCGCGTTGCGAACGGCTCCGATCGAGCATATTCGCCCGTTGCGCTCATCCTGCCCCTACATCGCCCGCATCAGGTAGAGGTGTCGGTTCGAGTCCGCGATTCGGTCGGATCGCTGGATCTGGAACCACCGGTCGAACGTCGCTTCGAACTCCTGCTGCGTGTACCAAGGAAACGTGTGATTCCGCATCGTCAGCAAACGCACCGCCATCGGATCGTCGGGCGGCACGAACTCGATCAGCAGGCGGCGCCCGAGCTTGGCAAAAAACTGGGCCAACCGCTCGAAGCGCGTATTGTTGCCGATGGCCAGGTGGTGAACCAGCGCCAGCGCCATTAGCAGCCCGGCGGGTCCCCGCTCGGTGAGCGCCGTGACTTCGCAATTGTCCCAGCCCAAGGCGGGACTCGGGCTCGTCAGGTCGGCCACGATTGGAAACAGATTCCGCTCGCCGCTCTCGGCCATTTGCCGGTAGTTCAAGTCCACCGCGCCCGAGTCGCTATCGATCGACACGACCGAAGCCCCGCTGGCCGCCGCGATCCGGCTAAAGACGCCAACGTTGCCGCCAATGTCCCAGACCGATGTCGTCGCCGCCTGCGCTGCGTATTCGGTCACTAGCCGCTCCTTGTCCGCAAACGCTGCGTCGCTGTAGCTCGATTGATCGCCGTAGCTGGCCCAGGGCGTTCCGGCCGGGTTCCAGGAGAGCCGGCGCACCGTTGATTCCAGGCTCTCAAGGAGCGCGTCAAGCCGACGGCGGCTCATCCGACCCGCCAGGCTGGCGCGGGTGCGGTCGGAGTCGGCATATCGTGCCTGCGCCCGGCTGTGCAGGTGCAGGTGCATCAACAGGCCCGGTCGCAGCCGCGTCCGCCACGGCAATAGCCCCGCCGCCAGGTCCAGCGGTAGCCCGTCCAGGTGGCGCTGCAGCAGCGTGCCCAGCCGAATGTCCCGAAAGGCCATCAGCGCCAGCGGCGCCAGAAAATGCTGGCAGAACTGCCGATACCCCACCCACGGCAACCCCGGCTCATAGGGCTCGAACGACAACGTGTCGATTAGCACCGGCCGGCCGCGATGCAACTGGACGTTGTAGGCGCTGGCGTCCTTGAGCGAGAGGCCGTGAGCCAGGGCCAGCCGCTGTACCCGCAGAGTCGTGAGCGCTGAGGCCTTCAACTGCGAGAACGACCACTCAAAGGGGTAGGACACGAACTCAAGCTGCTCCGGCCGGAGCACAGCCACCGCATCCGGCTCCGGCCCAAGCCCAGGGTCGGCATCCTCGTGGGCAATCAACAGTTCGCGATCGACAAGCGTGGCGTACAGCCCCGACCTCATGAGCGTCGCGAAGGTCGCCTGGTAGGACCGATTCACCTGGCGAAAGAACGAGCCGTCCCGCCGAAACACAAAACCCGCCGGATCCCGAAACGAACCCGGCAGGCGCCCCTCAGCCCCGTCGCTCATCCACCCCTACCGGTCAGCCTCCTCGATTGACGGCTGGTCGTCAGACTCCGATCGCCCCCTACGTCCAAATATTCGCCAAAACACATGCCGTATCCACAGACGCGCCGTAAGCAGCCCGCCCAGCACAGCCGCGATAATGACCTGAATCGCAAAGCTCCCGCTTCCCGGATCGATATACCGGCGACCGACCAGTCGAACTGTGGTCAGCGCTGCGGCCCAAAGGCAAAACATGAATAACACGCGCCCGCCGGCTGCCTTCTCCGGCTGCCAGCTCGCCAGCGTGCGGGCATCGGGAGTCTCGTTCAATTCGGCGTCTCTTGTGAGGGTGCGTGCCATTGGTCCACTGTACACGCCGCACCCAGCCGCTGCAGGCTCGTTTTCCTGTCGACGTCGGGTCTTGGCCTCTTCATAGCGCCGCGTGGGTTAGGCTGACCATATGGTCGGCCTTCGGCGCCGGCGGAACCGCCGGTTTATTTGCCGTCGGCGCAGTCTTAGTTACCTAGGTTGTGGGCGACAGCTCAGTACGGGCGTCAGTCCCGTCGGTCTGCTGAAACTGACCATAAGAATAGTCCACTCTTACAGAGAGGTCCTGCCCCATGCTTCGGTCCGCGTGGGTGGCCTTCGCGCTCGTGTCGCTTGGGCTGTGGGCCAGTCTCCTGCCACAGATCACATATTCAGCAGCGTCAAGCGGCGAGCCGGATGGTGATGTACTAGTCGCGTGGCCTGGATGGTCCGTGCAACAGGATTTGGGATCCTTGCGCGAAACCGTGGGAACGTTTCAGATTTGGGCTTCTACGGTCCCTAGCGCGTTCAGGGACGCCACCGTGAATGCTTCGCTTATCGATGCGTCGACGCGCGCGATAGTCCGGCAAGCCGTAGTTCGTGTTTCCCGAAGCCACATCCCTGCTCGACACACCCTTTCATTTCCCAGCTACGTCGTTCCGAGCGGACAGCGTCTGATGCTTCAACTCGGGGTCGCAAATTGTGAGAGATGCCACGTTATATACCGACTATCTAGCCCGGCTTCCGGGCATCAATTCGTCATGCTGAACGGAGTCCCGGGTGCTGGCAGTGGTCCGTTGGCTTTCGCGCATATCAGTACCGGAAGCGGGCTGCGAGCTGGGATTGGTGGCGAACCAAACAGCCGCAGCCGACTAGTGCTGGCTGTCCTATCTGGCACCCTGGCCATCTTCGCGCATCCCCTAGTCGGCGTGCGGCTGCGGCAAGTCTCGATTGCCGCGTGGCGTGTGACTCAGCGGTTGCGGCTCGATCTACGTCGTCTCGTCGAGCCAGACGCCGGCCGTTCCGGCGGAGATCCACCGTCGGCCTTCCTTCGCCTATTGAGGCTGCCATGGTATCCCTGGATTGCCGCGGCTGTGCCTATTCTCCATTTCCTAGCGGTTAACCCTCTACACTTCTCCGCTGTCGAGTCGCTCGTTCCCCTAGCCGCGACGCTTGCCGTCGTGACCTGCGGCACGCTTATCCTACGCCTTGCGCTGAAGGACTGGCATCGATCAGCTGCGATTTCCGCGGTTGTAGTTGTGGTCGTTTTTGGATATGGCCATGCGAAGGACGCCATCGACAGCGGAATTGATGACCGTGCTTTCTTCGGAGGTGCAGTCGTTCTCACCGCAGCGACCTCTCTATTGATTGCCCGACTTGGTGCGAGAGTTGGTCGGTGGAACAGCTTCTGCAATCTAACGACCGCAGTATTGCTTGCATTTCCGGTAGCAAGCGTGGCGGTCGGCATGACCCAGGCAAAACTGCAAGAGCGTCCACAAGGGGCTGTTGCATTGGAGGATCTGTTGCCTCATCCAACTCACTCCCGACTGCCGGATGAGACTAGGCTTCCTGACATCTACTACATCATTCTCGACTCGTACGCACGGAATGACGCGCTTGTCGAACTGTTTTCGTTCGATAACGCAGACTTCCTTCTTGAGTTGGAGAACCGAGGATTCTACGTAGCTTCTGAGGCTGCCAGCAACTACATGTATACGATTCATTCAACACCTTCAATTCTAAACATGCAATACCTGGATGGTCTTGGTGAGAGAGTGCCGAGGACGCAGGATGATCTTGTAGAAATTGCTAGGCGTCACTCAGTTGGTGCTGTCCTGAAAAACCTTGGGTACACATACATACATCTTGAATCAGGGGTCGTTTCTACTCAGGTTTCTTCATTGGCAGATCGGATAGTTCTGTTCACCCCATCTGGTCGTCGAAGCTGTTTGGGAAGCCGTGCGAACCGTCAAACTTGCGCTGGTGATTCAGGCTCACTTCTGTCGGCACGATTCAGTCGTGCGCTTGTGCAATCGACGGCATTGCAACCGCTGCTGGGTGACCAGTTCCTGGTCGGCGGCTCTGAACCATATGAGTGGTGGTCTCCGCATCGAGCGCTTCAGATGTTCGACTTTCTCTCGACTCCAATTGAGACTGATGGTCCGAAGTTTGTCTTTGCGCACATTGTCAAGCCTCATGACCCTGCAACATTTGACAAGGACGGAAACTATATTGATGATCATCAGGGCTTCGATGACTATCATGATCCGAGCGTTGCGAGCGCATATGTAGGCCAGCTCATTTTCGTAAATAAGCTAGTTTTGGAGATGATTGATGCAATCCTCGGGTCGAGTGTGGAGCCTCCTATTATTGTAATTGCCGGTGATCATGGTCGTGGTACGAGCGTCAATCATCGACACTCAATCCTGGCCGCCTTTCATTTGCCTCATGGAGGCTCGGCTGAGCTTCATCCGACGATTAGTTCAGTTAATCACTTCAGGTATATCCTTGACTTCTACTTTCAGTTCAATCTCGGGCTGCTTGATGATCGGTCATTTTCGTATTCTAGCGATTATTCCGACTTTCGGCGGTAGAGAATGGTTGGATCGCCTGCTTGGTAGACGGTGCTACGAAGGGCGTGATTCGATTTTGCAGAAGCCAAAGTCCGCAGGCTTCGGAGATGTCAGCGTCTAGCAATGTCACCGATGGTCGGCCGCGCTTGGGTTTACAAGCCGGAGCGCACACCCGTTACTGGGTAGCTGGCCTCACCACGTAATCCGGAACGGAATGCTCTGCCGCGGCGCCCGCTCGATCGCGCCGAAGCGATCGAACAGCCAGTAGATCAGCGCCTTGATGGCGTGATTGTCGCGGTCGATCGGAATCTCAGAGACGGGTTCCAGGTCCGACGCCTCGTGGTAGCGATACATCCCGAATTCCTCGATCAGATTCCGGCAATCGGGCGCCACCGTCAGGCGCGCCCTGCCGCTGGCGGGGTCGCGGAGGAAGGTGCGTAAACGGTCGATCCCGCTGCGGAGGGGAACACTGTGCGACCGCAGGCGGATGCCGCCCAGCGAGGCCCAGATCTCGATCTGGCTGGGCGCCGCATGGTGCTGCCGGCCGGCTACGTCAATCACGCCGCCACGCACCCGCGGCCACCACGGTCGCTCACGGCATGCCGCAATCACATCTCCCGCCACCCGGCGGCGCAGATACACCTCGTCAATCACCGCAACGTCCGGACCGCGCTGCTCGAGAGCCAGCACTGCATACGCGCCCGCATACCCGGGGTCGATCGCCAGCTCCACGACCGATCCGTTGGCCCGACCCTGCGGCTGCACGTGCACGCGCGGATCGAATTCCCGGAACACCAGGGTCGACGGTGCGCACGGAACCCCGCCAAACCGCTCCATGAACAAGTCGGGTGGAAATATCGCCTCCAGGTCCGCAATCTCCGCGTCGTCGCGTCCGCCCGGATACAGGGCCCGGTTCTCCCAACTGGGTATCGAGAACGCTCGAGCGCCCCGCGGTTTTGCCATCTGCCAGGACCGAAACTTCTCGGCGTACCAGCCGCGCGACCCTTCAAAGGTCCCGCTCAGCCACAACCAGCCCCGCCGCTCGGCAATACGGCCCCGCAGGCGGAGGAATACTGACTCTGGAAGTTGCGCCGCCTCGCACCCCAGGATCCCGTCCGGCGCCTCCGCCGCCAGTCGTTCCGGCTCGAGTGCGCTCCGAGTGACGATTCGAGCGCCCGTTCGTGTGATCAGTTCGCAGCGGCTGCTAGCCGGATGGCGAACCGAGGCCACCGCATCTATCTGGCGGCAGGCGTCCAGCACATACTCGAACTCCGGCCGGCACAGGTCGTATTCCGGCCCAACCAGCCAGTACAGCTGCCCCTCCAGCAGACGGCCGAACAATTCCATCGCTCCGCTACGGCTCTTACCGGCCCGCTCGCCCCCCGCGATCAGGCGAATCCGAGCCGGGCAGTCATGCGCCGCGCGCTGGGCCGGCGTCGGGTCGTAGCCGACCCGCGCCCACAGCAGATCACGCGCCGCGCGCCGTGAGGTCACGAATTTCTTCCAGCAGCGCTCGCAACGCGTCCTGACCGTCGTCATGGCGCGCAAAGACGTACCGAGCTACCAGTTCCACGGCCCAGCGCTCGCCGTCCAGCGCCTTGCCCATGATCGTCTGGCACAACGCCTCGCACTCGGCGTCCGCGATGGCGGTCAGGCGGGCTGCGAACGCGCTGCCCGCCTCACGGCTAGCCGCGGCCACGGGACGATCTGACTGAACGGCGGGGGCCTCGCATCCGGCTTCCGCTAGCTGCGGTCTTCCGCCTTGCCGAGTCGACTAATCGTCCCAGCAACGCGCGCGGCTCCGCTTGTGGAATCTTGCCGGCCGCTGGCGCCTGCACCGAGACCCCAGCGCCATCTGTCGCAATCCGGGGCGAAGTCGACGGCACGAGTCTCGTCAGCCGGCGGCTCTGGATGCGCCGTGCCAGCGCGTGGATCAAGCGTTGCACGCGCAGCTGTGACGCCTCGGGGATAGGGTGGGACTCAGGCGCCGACATTGGTGGCCTCCGTTGCTGGCGAGGGCCGTAGTCCGGCCTGGGCCAGGGCTTCGCGGACGATGGCGGTGCGGATTTCGGGGGCGTCGATGAGTTCGTCGAGGAGGATTTCGTCTTCGACGGTTTCGGCGTCTTCGATGCCGAGTTTTTCGCGCATGGCCCAGCGGCGGGAGGCGAGGCGGGCACCGACGAGGCTGGCGGCGAGGGTGCCCTGGGCGACGTCGTCAGCGGGACCGAGGGGATCGAGTCGCACGCGGACGGCGTGGTAGCCGTCGATGTCCTGGGGGCCCAGGCCGATCCAGCCCTGGTCGTCCTCGGCTTCGAAGACGAAGACGGTTTCGCCGATGCGGGTTTCGACCAGCCGCCACATGAGTTGCACGATCCGCTCCAGGGCCTGCTCGGCGTGCCGGGCGACCTGCTGAAATGAAACCCTGGCGGTGTTGATGAGCTGGTTGAGCAGGTAGCCGCTGGTGTTGCCGTCGGGCGGCACGCCAAAGAGCACGCTGGGGGCGCCGGCCTGGTCGATCATGGCGCGGGTTTGGGCGATGAGTTCGTCCAGGTCGGGCGGGGTGCCCTGCCATTGCAGGAAGGTCAGGTCCTCGCCCTGGTAGAGCGGCAGGATCTCGCCGGGCCGAAAGTCCAGCGCGCGCGGCCGCCCGTCGTTGTTCAGGCTGGGATCGATGGGCGAGAAGTTGGTGATCTTGGGGGTGGGGTAGGCGTAGAGGAAGAGGGCGTTCTGCTTCATGGTGAGCAGCTGATCCAGGAGGGGGACCAGGTACTCCATGGAGGCCAGCATGGAAACGCCGGCCTTGGCCGGATCGCGGCTGGGCGTCTGGTCGCCGTAGGCGTGGACGTAGGGAATGGCGCCGTAGCCGTGCCGCCCGCGGCGCACCAGGTGGCCGTCCACCAGGTAGGCGAAGTATTCGTCGTCCCAGTATTCGACCACGCGGGCCGTAGGACGGGCACCCACAAGGGGCGCCCCTACAGGGCCGGATTCGGATTGGGCGTCGCCGCCGGGCGGAACCAGGCGTCCGCTGCGCTTGTCGGTGATGAGCCCATAGCGGCGTTGGACGAGATGTCGCGGGCGCTCGGCGATTTCCAGGCAGGCTTCCAGGCCGTCTTCGCCTTCCAGCGGGTAAAAGGTGGTGACGTCGACGTCGCGCCAGGCGAGCGGGAAGCGGGCGGATTTCTTGAAGCGCTCGGCGCGCTGGAGAAAGGCGTCGGCGGATTGATCGCTGTGCGCGGACCGCCGTGGATAGCCCGCCCAGCGGTCCGGCGCGTACAGCAGCTTCAGCACGCCGGCTCCGTCGGCCACCATGGCGTCGATCAGCATGCCGAACACGTCGCGCGCGGCCTCGCTGTCCATGCGGCGCAGGGCGGCGTTGGTCCAGCGCGCCCGCAGGTCGGCGCCGGCGCGGGCGGCCTCGGTTGGTTCGGCCGGCGGCACGTGCACCAGCGGGCGGTTGGCCGTGAGACTGCCGATGACCCGCTTCAGCTGCTCACGGGCGAGCGGCGTGCGTACCTCGCGGGCGCTGCTGCGATAGGCCGGCGGGATGTCCACCGGCGTTTCCATGTGCCGCAGCCGCCGCAGGCGTTCGATACGGGCGTTGCGCTCGCTGAACTCGGCGAGCAACTGTTCCTCAAGCTCACGCAGATACGTCTCGCCGGGCGGCGAACGCAGCGCGTCTGAATCTGGCATAGGTCCCAATCCAGGTCCGATAACGCGGACCAGTGGGACATCGCTGGCAAGCTGGGGCGATTGTACACATACGGAGTATGGTCTGCAAGTCAGGATCCGCCATTCGGAGCCTGTCCCGATCTCAGACTCTGGACGGCAGCGCCCTGACCCTCCCACTATGCTCGCCCCATCCGCCCAGGTTTGGAACATGCCGAGCATGACCGAGGTCACCGACCGTTGGATCACCCCCGGCCCGCAGCCCAATGGGCTCCAGGCCGCCGACGACGGACTCTGGGTCATCGACCAGGACAATAACCACCTGTACAAGCTCGACTATTCGGACGGTTCGATCCTGGCTCGCATGCCCACCGAGTCAGACCATTCCAGCGGTGTCACCATTGGCGGCGGGCACCTCTGGGTCTCGTCAACGTTCGGATCCCGCATCTTCAAGCTGAACGGCGACGGAACGACAGTTGACCACTACGACACCCCGGGCAAGGGCGTCGTCGCCTTCGTCGACCAGGCCAACGCCCAGGTCACCGGCGCGCACGGCCTGCAGTGGGTGGACGAGCGCCACATGTGGATGGCCGTGCCGCCGGCCCAGCAGCTGTTCCTGGTCGACCCACGCGACATGTCGGTGCACCACTCAATCCCCACGCCCAGCCACCGCCCGCACGGCGTGTTTGTCACCGACGGCCACGTCTGGTGCTCCGACGTGGGCCTGCGGCAGATCCATAAGCTGGACCCGGCCA
>JAPPFO010000168.1 GCA_028875175.1 Chloroflexota bacterium
CCCATTCCCCGCCACGCTACCCCGTCACCCCAACCAACGCGAGACAGCCACCGGTTCTCCCCACCGACCATTGCCTCTCAAGTGATCCCCTGGCGCCCCGCTCCGTGCTAGGGTTGAACCAACACGGGCGGCCAGGCATCACGCATTCGATCCACCCGCAGGAGCCGCCCATCACCCCCGAACTCATCGGAATCCTCGCCGTCGGCGCCACCTTGATCGGCGTTGCCGCCACAATGATCGGCCTGCTGCGCGCTGACATGGCGACGTTCCGAACTGAGATGCGCGCTGACAGCAAGGCCTTGCGAGCCGAACTCCGCTCGGACAATCAGCGACTGCGAGCGGAAGTCAACGCCGGCTTGGCCGACGTGCGTAAAGACGTGCAGGTGCTTACCGAACGTGTATCTCGACTCGAAGGCGTCATCGAAGGCCTCTTCGCCCCACGCGCCGACCGCGAACGCCACGACGACGCCGCCTGACCCCACTTCCGTCAACCACCCCGCCGCCCGCCCAATCCACAAACCACCCACCTGGTAGACCCCGAGCCCGGCGGCCCAGCCCTGTGGCTCAGGCTGCGCGCAGCCTGGGATCCCCGCTACGTCATGCCCCCAATCCAACCGTTCACACACGCCACCCACCCCTCAACCGTGCCAAACCCTGCATACCTCAGCGCCATGACCAGCGATAATCAACCAGCCGACCCGCCACCCGGGAGGACCCGGTGATTCACCACCGCCTCCTCACCCCCATCCGCCGCCTGGCCGTGGTCGCCGCCCTGCTCACCCTCCTGATCCCCGCCGCCCACGCCCAGTCCTCTGCCGTCATGACCCTCGACCTCGACGGCTTCATCGACCCCAACTCCGCCCGCTACGTAGCCCGCGCCATCGACGAATCCACCGAAGCCGACGCCGTCCTCCTCGTCATCCAACTCAACACCCCCGGCGGCCTGGCCCAGTCCGCTCGCGAGATGGTCAGCGTCATCCTCGAATCGCCGCTGCCCGTGGCCGTCTTCGTCACCCCCCGCGGGGCCCAGGCCGCCTCGGCCGGCATGTTCGTGATGGCCGCCGCCGGCGTTGCCGCCATGAGCCCCGGCACCAACGTCGGCGCCGCCTCGCCCATTGACGCCACCGGCCAGGACGTCCCCGAAACCCTCGCCTCCAAGGTGCTGGAAGACACTCGCGCCTTCGCCCGCAGCATCGCCGACGCCCGCGGCCGCGACCTCGCCCCCCTGGAAGCCGCCATCACCGACGCCCGCTCCTACTCCGCCACCGAGGCTCTTGAGCTCGGTCTCGCCGACGTCCTGGCGGACGACTTGCCCGACCTCCTTAGCCAGATCGACGGAACCTCCGTGCCCACCGCCGCTGGCGATACCCAGGTCAACGTCGCCGATTCCCCGGTTCAACCAGTCGATCGCACCCTCCTGGAGACATTCCTCTCGGTCGTGGCGTCACCAAACCTCGCCTTCATCCTCCTCACCGTCGGCGGCATCGCCCTCTTGATCGAGCTAGCCAATCCCGGCCTGGTGGTCCCGGGCGTCACCGGCGCCATCGCGCTCGGCCTGGGCTTCGTCGGCTTGGGCCAGCTCCCCGTCAACTGGCTCGGTGTAGCCCTTCTCCTCATCGCCCTGGGCCTGCTCTTCCTCGAGTTCCAGGAACCCGGCGCCGGTGTCTACGGCGCGGGTGCCGGGGTCTCGTTCATCGTCGCCGCCATCCTGCTGGCCGGCGGCGCCCTGCGGCCGGTCGAACTAGACTTCCCCGGCGCCGAGACCTTCACCGTCAGCGTCTGGGTCCTGGCCGCCGTGGGCGCCATCCTCGCGGCCATCACCGCCACCCTCATCGTCATGGCCAAGACCGGCAAGCCCGCCCCCTACCGCAGCCCATTCGACCGCACCGCCCTCGTCGGCCGCCGCGGCATTGTCACCCGCCGGCTGGCGCCCGAAGGCGAAGTCCAAATGCTCGGCGAGTTCTGGCACGCCCGCCTCGCAACCGAGGACGACTCTGAAACCGCCATCGAGGAGGGTTACGCTGTAGAGGTAACCGCCGTGGACGGCACGACGCTGATGGTCAGGCCCGCCGACGACCAGTCCAATCCGGACCAACCGGGGGCAACGCAGCCCCCGCCGAGCGCGTAGCCAGGGAGGCAGCAATGGCAATCATCAACTTCATCCGCGACTACGAGCGCTTGGCCCGGTTCCGGTTCGGACGCTTCGAAGGCATGCTCGGCCCCGGCATCGTCTTTGCCGTTCCGATCGTCCACCAGATCACCCGCCTTGACACGCGCACCGAAGTTCTGGATATCCCCCGCCAGACCAACATCACCCGCGACAACGCGCCCATCGAGATTGACTTCCTGGTCTACATGCGCGTGGACATCAATCAAGCCGAACGAGCCGTGCTGGAAGTCGAGAACTACCACCAGGCCGTCGTCGGCCTGGCCACCACCACCCTCCGCGCCGTCATCGGCGACATCGCCCTGGACGACGTGCTCTCCCAACGCGAACGCATCAACGAGTCCATCCGCTCCAAGCTCGACGCCGAGACCGAGCGCTGGGGCATCAAAGTCACCAACGTCGAGATCCGCGAAATCGACCCGCCGCGCGAGATCCAGGACGCCATGAACCGCCAGATGTCCGCCGAACGCGTCCGCCGCTCGGTCATCCTGGAAGCCGAGGGCACCCGCCAGTCCGACATCACCGTGGCCGAGGGCCAGAAGCAGGCCGCCATCCTCAAGGCCGAGGGCAGCCGCCAGGCCGAAATCCTGCAGGCCGAGGGCGATCAGCAGGCCGCCGTGCTGCGAGCCCAGGGGTTTGCCGATGCGCTTCAGCGCATCTTCGAGACCGCCCGCGGCATCGACGACAACACCATGCGCCTGCAATACCTGGACACCCTCAAATCCCTCGGCGCCAGCCCCGCCTCCAAGTTCATCTTCCCGCTCGAGTTCACCCAGATGCTCGGCAACCTGGCCGGCCGCCGCGACTCCGATGACTAGGGGCTAGGGGGTCTGCGCAGCGTCAATCCTCGAATCAGCGTGGGTGTCCAGCCGCCGCGTCATGATGATCTCCCCAAAGTGCCGCCGCACCAGGTTGAATACCCACTGCAACCGCCGCTGATCCGCCACAAACCCATGCCGCCGAAACAGCGCCTGCGCAGCTTCGTTGTCGGCCTCCACCCGCAGCGTCACCTGGTGAAATCCACGCGACCTGGCTAGCTCGATCACATGGTCCAGCAACGCCGAGCCGTGCCCACGCCGACGAGCCGGAGGCGATATCGCCAGCGCACTGATATAGGCCTCGCGCGAGTGCAGCCAGTGCGGCGGCAACGGCGGAATGTGAAACGCCACCAACAGCGCCCGCCACGGCCCCAGCACCCGCGCCATCGCCAGGAAAGCCTTTAGCCCTGTAATCGGCGTCGACCCGTTGTCCCACCGCACCAGCACCAGTCCCTCGCACACGCCTTCGCGCTCCGCCAGCCAGGCGTTCGGCATTGACCCAAAGGCCCGCAAGCCATGTCCAACAGCCCGCGCCGCCTGCCGGTCCCGCTCCCCAAACACGCGCGTGAAGGTCTCCGGGAAGGCGTCCAGCATCAGCCGACCCACGATC
>JAPPFO010000034.1 GCA_028875175.1 Chloroflexota bacterium
GCCTTGCACATGTCGTACACCGCCAGCGCCGTCACCGAAACCGCCGTCAGCGCCTCCATCTCAACCCCCGTCCGGCCCACCGTGCGGACAGTCGCCTCGATCGCCAGCGAGTCCTCGCCCTCCGGCGTCAGCGCCACGTCCACCGCGCTCAGCGGCAGCGGGTGACACAGCGGAATCAGGTCCGACGTTCGTTTGGCCGCCATCAGCCCGGCCAGCCGCGCCACCCCCAGCACGTCGCCCTTCGGCAGGTCCGATGTCTGGCCGGCCATCTGCTCGCGAATCATCGCCAGCGTCGCCGGCTGCATCACCACCCGGCCCCGCGCCACCGCGGTTCGGTCCGTCTCCGACTTAGCCGACACGTCCACCATCCGCGCGGACCCATCCGCGTCGAAATGCGTAAACGAAGACCTGGCCAATCCGGTGGTTAAGTCCCTGCGCCCCAGAAGTAACGACCTGTCCTCATTCTACCGCGCCACCGTCTTCCGCAGGCACATAGGGCCAACAAATTCATCTAGACTAGTCAGGAGGCTAGTCAGTTCAAGATAAGGTCCAGCCTACCCAGGAGGACTGCATGAGCAACGTCTGGCAAGTACAGGAAGCCAAGGCCCGCTTCAGCGAATTGCTTGAGACCAGCCTCACCGAAGGGCCGCAGATCGTCACCAGGCGCGGCGTCGAGAAAGCCGTACTCGTCCCCATCGAGCACTGGCGTCGGCTGGAGAGCTTGACTCGACCCAGCCTCAAGGAACTGCTGCTCGCCCCCGAGCCGCGCACTGAAGAACTGACACCGCAGCGCCGGCAGCTCCGCCGTCGCCCCACGCCCCAATTCGACTAGCGCGTGTACCTCCTCGATACCAACGTCGTCTCCGAACTCCGCCGCCCCGCGCCGCATCCGGCCGTCCTTGACTGGATCCAGCATGCGCCGGCCGATCAGCTCTACCTCTCCGCCGTCACCATCGGCGAAATCCAGGCCGGCATCGAAATCACCCGCCAGCAGGACCCCGCCAAAGCGGATCAGCTTGAGGCATGGCTCGACCGTGTGCTCGTGACCCATGACGTGCTGGCGGTCGACGCCCCCGCCTTTCGAATCTGGGCCAGGCTCATGCACCGCCAGTCCGCCACCCTCATGCAGGACGCCCTCATCGCCGCCGTCGCCACCGTCCACCGCCTCACCGTCGTCACCCGCAACACCCGAGACTTCCAACACCTCGGCGTCCAAACCCTCAACCCCTTCCAGCCGCAATCCCCTTAAGCCGTCCCCTAGGTGCAGCGCGCCCAGGCCACCCGTCATCCCGTCCTGCGCCTCATCTTGCGCAGAACCTGCCCTGAGCCTGTCGAACGGAACCACGTCCCCCGCCACCCTCAGCCCGCGCCGGTCACCGTAATCGTCACCGTCACGGTGGCCGACGGCCCACCCTCCAGCGCCCCGGCCCGCACGGTCAGGCTATAGCTCGGCGTCGCCGCCTGGTTCAGCCGTGCGCCCACCACCACCGCGCCCTTCAGCGCATCGATGGCCCACGTCAACGCGTCGTTGCCCGCCGCGATGTCATACACCACCGTGCCGCCTTCCGGATCGGTCGCCGGCACCGTGCCGATCGTCGTGCCCAGCGGCGCATCCTCCGCCACGCTGAAGGCATAGCTCTCCGCCTCGAACGCCGGCGGCTCGTCCACGTTCGTCACCGTCACCGTCACCGTCGCGGTCGCGGTCCCGCCCGCGCCTCCGTCCGCCGTCACCGTCAGGGTGTAGATCGGCGTCGTCTCGTAATCCAGCATCCCTGTCAGCTTCAACTCGCCGCTCGTCGCATCCAGCGCCCACACCTCGTCCGGGTTGCCCGCCGTCAGCGCGTGCGTCACCGGCTGCCCGCTGTCCACCGTGGCCTGCACCGTCCCCACCTGCACCCCGGCCTCCACGTCCTCGGCCGCGCTGAAGGCATAGCTGGCCTCCGCGAACACCGGCGGCGAACAGGCGCCCGTCGTCGCCGTCACCGCCGTCGAGGGGTCACTCCAGTCCTTCCCGTACGTCGTGCCGCTGCCCTGCACCCGCACCCGCACCTCGTAGGCCGTCTGGCAAACCAGCTCGTCCACCGTGTGGCTCGTCCCCGTGATCGTGTCGCTATGGGTAGTCCACGCGCCCAGCGGGCCCTCGCGCACCTCCACCCGGTACGCGCCCGCCTCGGCCACGGCGTCCCAGCTGACGACCACGCTCGTCGCCGTTGAAGTCCCCGCCTGCAGATTCGTGGGCGGTGGCGGGGCGCAGAACGGCAGGGTCAGCGACGCCAGGTCATGCGTCGCCACCGACCGCAGGCTCAGGGGGATGCAGCCTGTCAGCGCGTTGCCCGACAGCCGCAGTTCCGTCAGCTGATCCAGCCAGTCCAGCTCCGTGGGGATCTCCCCCGTCAGGCTGTTGTTGCTGAGATTCAGCATCGTCAACGCGAATAAGTGCCTGATGTCGGCCGGGATGCTGCCGTTCAGGCTCTGATTGGCCAGGCGCAGCCCCGTCACCCGCGTCGGCGCGCCGCCGGTGGTGACGCCGGTCCAGCTGGTCAGCGCGGTGCCCGTGCTCCAGGTCAGCGCGGCCGAGCCCCGCAGCGTGTGCCCCACCGCCAGCAGCGTCTCGCAGTCCTTCACCAGCTCACGGTTGTCGCCCGGGTTGGGGATCACCGTGCCGTTAGTACAGGTCGGCGCCGCCGGCGGCTGGGCCGGCGAAAACGTCGTCGTCTGCCCGTCCCCCGGCGTAATGTCGGCGTAGGCGCCGAGGTCCCGGTACTCCTGCTGCAGCTGATCCACGCGGGTGGCCCGGTTGGTGGACTGGCCGTCGGCGGCCGCGCCGGTTGTGATCCGGCTGGTCAGGTTCGCCAGGGTCTGCGTGTGCTCCGGGTCGCCCGCCGGCGTGTCGTCCCGCACCGCCTGCGCTACCCCGGCGTCGTCCGTCACCACCGCCCATGACGCCACGGCCTGCCAGGCCTCGAACCCAATGGCGTTATGCGCCCCCATCGGCGCCAGGAACACCACCGCCTCCCGCCCGCCAATCTCCGCGCTCAGGGCCTTTTCGGCCGCCACCACCTGCGCCTGCAACCCCGCCTCGTACGCCCCCCGCGTCTGCAACGGGTCCGACCCATACGTCCCGGCCTCGTGCTCCCGCACATACAGGTCATAGGAAGCCGCCTCGCCCCGCCGGTCGTACGCCACCGTCACCGTCGCTGGCGTCGTCCCGCTGCCCAGCAGAAAACTGGTCACCGCGTAGTCCGCGAAACAGGTCAGGAACAGGTAGTCCATCGACTCCCCACCCCGCGCGATCGCCAGGAAATTGGCCTTCGCCGTCTCGCGGTACTTCGGATTCAACGTGTCGAGCGTCACCGCGAATAGCAACTCCAGGGTAGTGACGTCCGGGACCGCGTCGGTGGGTCCCAACTGCAACCAAAACCGGATCGCGCCCTCACGCTGTGCCGCCGTTCGCGTGATGCCTCGCCATTCGCAGCGCACGCTGCCCGCCGCCGGCGTGCCCTGGATCGCCAGGTGGACCGGCGACGCGCCCGCGCGATGCAAGCCCTCGGCCAGCAGTTCCTCAACCGTCGCGGGCTCCTCCGACGACAACGC
>JAPPFO010000167.1:0-307 GCA_028875175.1 Chloroflexota bacterium
ACGGCCGCCAGCGTAGCACCGGCGCGATACCTACTGAAAGGGGATAATCGCGTTTGGAAAAAACTCTTACGCGCACGAAGGCGCCCCATTCCGCGCCCTCAAGCACCAGTCCCCAGCCACGTCCGATCCCCGCCACCGCCGGTTGCGCTGCCGCCGCCCGCCCCTCGAAACTTGCAGCGACCCACGACCGGAAAACGATGACAGATGGTTTCCAGCAAAGCAGCCACCGTCGAGGACTATCTGGCCGAGCTCCCCGAGAATCGGCGGGACGACATTCAGCAGGTCCGCGAGGTCATCTTGGCCAACC
>JAPPFO010000167.1:317-3591 GCA_028875175.1 Chloroflexota bacterium
CAACCTGCCGGACGGCTTCGAGGAGTGCATGCAGTATGGGATGATCGGCTACGCCATCCCGCTCGAGGACTTTCCCAACACCTACAACGGCCAGGCCCTCGGCGTCGCCGCCCTGGCCGCCCAAAAACGCCACATCTCCGTCTACCTACACGGCCTCTACGCCGATCCCGAGTTGACCGAGTGGTTCGTGGAGGCCTACAAGCAGAGCGGCAAACGCCTCAACATGGGCAGATCCTGCGTCCGCTTTCCCAGGGCCGAAGCCGCCGCGCTGGACCTCATCGGCGAAGTCGTCGCCCGCATCACCCCCGAGCAACTCATCGCCCAACACGAAGCCGCCCACGGTTAGACACCGCGTGCCGAAAGGACGGGATGACGTCTGATGCCAAGCATTGACTGGCCGATCGAACAGCTACGCACATACGTCCCTCCGGCAACCGCGCCGGACGACCTTGATGAGTTCTGGGCCCAAACCCTGGCTGAGCAGCAACACTCGTACGACGAAGACATCACGCCGGTCGACTACCCGGTCGAAGGTCTAACCGTCCAGGACATAACTATCGCCGGCTACGGCCAGGGCCGCGTGGCCGGCTCGCTGCTCGTACCCGATGGCGACGCCGAACTTCCCGGCATCGTGATCTTCCACGGCTACACCGGCAACCGCGCCGCCATCTTCGACGCCGCCGCCTGGGCGCTCCAGGGCTTCGTAGTCTTCGCCATCGATATCCGCGGGCAAACCGGCTTCAGCACCGACCCCGACGCCGACCCCCGCGGCCACGCCCTCGGCTGGATGACCCAGGGCATCCAGTCGCCCGACACCTACTACTACCGCCGCGTCTACGTCGACTGCGTTCGCGCCGTCCGCTACGTGCAGTCACATCCCCGCGTGCGCGCCGACCGCGTCGGTTGCACCGGCATCAGCCAGGGCGGCGGCCTCACCCTCGCCACCGCCGCGCTCGAACCCAGCTTGGCGCTGGCCATGGCCGAAGTTCCGTACCTGTGCGACTTCCCCCGTTCCGCCCAGATCGCCGGACCCGCCGGCCTGGTCCAGACCATCTACGGCGAAATCGGCGCCTACTGCCGCGCATATCCCGACCGCTACGACGAAGCCTTCCGCACCCTCAGCTACTTCGACGTAGTCAACCTGGCGCCCCGCGCCCGCTGCCCCACCCTTGTGAGCGTTGGGCTCTGGGACGACATCTGCCCACCGTCCACCGTATTCGGCGCCTACAACCGTCTGACCTGCGAGCCTCGTGAGATCGACGTCTACCCCTTCCTCGACCACTCCAGCACCTCCACCCACCGCGACCTCAAAGTCCGCTGGGCCTGGCGCTGGCTGCACGATCGCGAATAGCGCCGGCGGCTACATGCCCTTGTTGCGCGTGATCTTGAACGCGTACGCACAGTCACAAGGCCGCTGATCGGGCCGCTGCAGTTCAAGCCCCTCGGCTGTCATGCGCCACGCCAACTCGCCGTCGCTACCCAGTAATTCCACCGACCGGATTTCGCCCGGATACAGCGTCTTCAGCGACTCGATCGTGAACGTGGGCTCCGGCCAGTTCAGGCAGATCGCGTAGAGCACGTTGCCCTTCACCGTGAACCTGATGTCGCTGCCCTGATAGGCCAGCTTCTCCTTGGTGTCGCTAAAGGCACCCGAAACTGACATCTCGGTGGGGCCCTCGCCGTAGGTCCACCACGGCGTCGTTCCGTATATCGCCTCGCCGTTCACACCCAACCAGTCGCCGATGCCTTCCAGCGCCGACACCGCTTCGTCCGGGAACGTCCCGTCCGGCTTCGGCCCCACGTTCAGCAGCATCAGCCCGTTCTTGCTGACGTTGTCCACCAGGTACTGCACCAGTTCAGTAGCCGATTTGTACGTGGTCTCGCGCAAGTAGCCCCAGCCCGAGCCGTCGTCCACCGTCGTGTCGGTAATCCACTCGTGGTAGGCCTGATCCGGCATCTTGCCCAGCTCGATGTCCAACACCCCCACGCCCGGCGGCAGGTTGTCCCACTTGTAGGTCACCACCACCCCGCGGCCCCACTCGGCTTCCTTGTTGTAGTAGTAGGCCAGGAAGTCCTGCTTGTACTGCTCGTGCACGGCCTTCAGGCCGAAGTCGAACCAGATGTAGTCCGGCTCGTACTTGTCCACGACCTCAACCAGCTTGGCCTTCCAGGTTTCCAGAAACGCCCTGCTCGGCTTGTCCTGCTCGTCCCACTCCACGTCGCGCACCGGGAAATCCAGGTTGTGCGGCTCGCCGTAAAGGCCGGAAAAGCGTGGGTCGGATGTGTCGAAGTCCGTCCGCCAGTGCGGAAAGAACCACCAGTTCTCGGCGTGATGCATGGCCACCATGTAGCGCATGCCCTGTCGCCGAACGGCCTCCGCCAGCTCGCCGACCACGTCTCGCTTCGGCCCCATCCGGGCCGCGTTCCACTCGGTGTGCGCGCTGTCCCAGAGCGCAAATCCGTCGTGATGCTCCGCCACCGGCCCCGCAAACTGCGCCCCGGCCCGCCGGAACAGATCGGCCCACGCGTCGGCGTCGAACTTCGCGCCGTTGAAATCGGGAATGAAGTCCTTGTACCCGAACTTCGAGGGATGTCCGTAGGTCTTCACGTGATGCGCGTGGTGCGGCTCGCCCTCGCGATACATCCGGTACGGATACCAGGTGGCATTAGGACCCCACGCGGGCACGCAGTAGATGCCCCAATGGGTGTAGATGCCGAACTTGGCATCGGTGAACCAGCGGGGCGTCTGGTGCTGACGCAACGAGCGCCAGTTCGGTTCATAACGGGTCGTCATGGCGGAATTCTCACCAGGGACGGCTGGAACGCGGCGCGCCAGCATACGAACCGATCCCCCGCTCCGCCCGCGTCAGTGCCCCGGATGCGGGACGAAGGGCACGCGCTTCAGCCACAGCCGCAGCGCATGCCAGTAGATGCCGGCCGCCACCCGGGCCGTCAGAAACGGATAGCGGGTCAAAGCCAATCCGAGGCTCCGAGCGCACAAGTCCTGACGGCGCAACGCCAGTTTGGCGTCGAACAGGGCTATCCCGCCCCGCGCCACCTCGATTTGCACGTCCAGGCACTCGTCCGGAACCGTCGCCATCAGTTGATAGCTCTGGTCCATGTGCATGAACGGCGATACGTGCAGCGCCTTCACAAAACCGGCTCTGAGCCGCTCACCCTTGGCGTCCGGTTCAGGCTCGACTACGTAGACGTGCCGCTCGCCCCAGGGGGTATTGGTCACCTCGGCCACCAGCGCCTGCACGCGGGACTCATC
>JAPPFO010000154.1 GCA_028875175.1 Chloroflexota bacterium
CGGAGATGTCCACGTTGCCGCGGATGGCGTTGGAGATCGGGCAGCCGGCCTCGCCCTGGGCGGCCAGGTCCGCGAACCCCGCCTGGTCCAGTCCGGGGACCACGCCTTCCACGCTCAGCGAGCTGCTACCCACCTTGAAGCCTCCCGCCGGCAGCGGCTCGAACGTGACCGACGCCGACACGCGCAACTCCTGGGGCGGGTGGCCCGCTTCGGCCAGCGTGTGCGAGAACGCCATGGCGTAGCAGCTGGCGTGCGAGGCAGCCAGCAGTTCCTCGGGGCTGGTCTTGCCGCCCGGGCCCTCAGTGCGGGCGGGCCAACTCACGGCCTGCGCCGTCAAGGCGCCGCTTCCCACATCGAACGTCCCCGTTCCTTGAAGCAAGTCTCCGCGCCAAACCACATCCGCTCGTCGAACGATGTCCGCCATTGCGTTGCCTTCCCGTTCTGCGTTCGCGCTGGTCCCGCTGCGGATTGTTACCGTTTCCGGCCACGCCTTCCAGCCGCGCCTCGCCCTCTGCGCCGCAGCGCGCGCGCCAATTCGCGCACTACAGGTTCGGGCGCCGTCAAACCACAACCGGTTTGGAAGCGGCGGGCTGGCTAGCTATATTGCCTGTCCCCTGTTATGGGCTTTGCTAACGCCGTCCGCCAACTCCGCGAGCAGCGTCGCCTGACCAAAGCGGCGCTCGCTGCGCGTTGCGGCCTGGCTCCTTCCTACCTCTCGCGTCTCGAGAGCGGCGACTACAAGAGTCCCACCGTCGCCACCCTGGTAACGCTGGCCAAGGGGCTGGAAGTCGATCCGCGCGAACTCCTGGTCCTGGCCGGCTACGTGCCCGACGACATGGCCAGCACCCGCCGCCGCTTTGCCGAAGAAACCATCGCCAGCGTGGCCGAGTCCGCCATCCGCTCCATCTCGCGCACGGTCAACTCCACGCTCAATCCCGATCAGGATGATGCCGACGACGAGCTCCTCCACGTTGATCGCGGGCTCCTTGCCGAGCGCCTGCGCACACACCGTCGCTCCGGCCGTCTTACGACCCGGCAGGTTGCGCGCAAGGCTGGCGTACGCGTCAGCGTGATAACGGACTTTGAGGCTGGACGCGAGCCATCAACGGCTGTCGACGTGCCCCAACTGCTTGCCAGTGGGTACGCGCTGGCTCCCTCGGAAGTCGACGACCTTCTGTTTGAAGTTGGCCTGAGCCAGTTCCTGGCCGACGACATCGTGCTCTCGTCCGAGTCGCGCCGAATGACCCTTGAGTTCGCGCGGCTGGCGCGAATCCGCGACCGGCATAGCCGCCAGGGCACGGGTCTCGCCGACTAGCGCATCAATCCGGGACACTCCCTGGGTTTCCCGCAGGCCGGCCGTTCTGGATCGCCGAGTCGACAGGGTGCCGGCGGTTAGCTGCTCGCCACAACGCCGACCGCTATCGAAGTCGCGCTTGTTGTGGGCAGTCCCTGGGCCGTCGTGAACGCAGTCCAGGCGGACCCGTCAAATCGACCCACGCCACCGTCGGTCGCCGCCCAGATGTGACCCTGGCTGTCCTCCGCCAGCGCCCGGACGCTATTGGATGGCAGCCCCGCGTTTACGACCCTGTCCGTGGCGAACACGCCGTTCTGGTATCGGCTCACGCCTCCCGCGGTCGCCACCCAGACCGTGCCATCGCTGGCAACCAGAATGTCGCGGACGTGGTTGCTGCCAAGCCCTTCGCCAACGTCAAAGTGGTCCCAGGTCAAAGGGTTGAGGGTTCGCGACACGCCGGCGTCGGCCGTGCCGAACCACAAGGCCCCACCTGGGCTCGATTCAACCGCGGTGACATTGTCGCTGGCGATTTTCGAGTTGGAGGTGCTGTAGAAGAACCAGGTTCCGGCGACTTCGTCGTAGAGCGCCGCGCCCTTCGCCGTGGCAAACGACAGGCCGCCCGCGACTCCCGCAATCACTCCCACCTGGCGCACGTCGGAGCTTGGCATCCGTGTGTTGTCGGATCGGAAGCGGCTCCAGTTTTGGCCGTCAAAGCGGCTGGCGCCCTGCGTGGGGTGGGCCATCCACAAGTCGTTAGTCGCCTGGCGGCCAGCCAGCCCCCACACGTTGTCGGATCCCATCCCGTTGCCGGTGTTCGCCCGTCGGAACTCAGCGCCCTGGCCGTTCCGATTGAACCGGTACAGACCCGCGTCGGTGCCGGCCCAAATCTGGCCATCCTTGTCCACGAGGACTGCCTGCACCCGGTTGGTGCCAAGCACCGACCGGTCCTTGTCAAGCTGGCGCCAACTGGCGCCGTCGTAAAGCAGGACGCCGCCATCCGTCGTCCCCACGACGATCAACTCTCCCGTCGCGCTCAGCGGACCGAGCGACGACGTTGGCGGCGGGCTCGCCGTTGGGACGGGACTCGGCGCCGGGGTGGGCGTGGGCGGCGTGTAGTGGACGATCTGCGGGATGTAGGTCTGCCCGGCCGTTACCGCCGTCGCGCCGTTGAAGGCGCTGAAGCTCTGCCAGGCTCCCCCCGGATACCGCTGGTCGCGCAAGTCGTCTCCCAGGAGCCGCAGCTTCACCGGATCCTGCAGATCCAGCGGGTGGTGCTCGATCACCGCCGCCTGGAAGTACTGTCGGACGAATCCGGGGGTCGCCGCCGCGATGTGCACGGTGCCGGGCACGTTCGTATCGACTCGCGCCTCCGTCTTGGGGAAGCCAAACGCCTGCACGCCGCCGAAGGCGTTGAAGTAGTCGAGGAACCCGGTGCGCACACCGCCGACCGAATAGTTGGAAACCTTGTGGTTCCACGGCCCAAGCAGCTCGCCGCTGTTGTGGTTGGTCGTTCCGGGTTCCACGCCCAGATCGGGGCTGCCGGCCACCCCGCCGCCGAAGTAGTCCCAGGTGAGCCGACGCTCCAGGACGTATATGTCGCCCAGGTCTGGCCGCCGGTGGAAGTCGACGACTCCCCGCTGGTAGTACTGCGTGAGCGTGCCGCTCTCCTCGATTAGGACTTCGGACGTCGCGAATCCCCAGCGCTGCAGTCCCCCCGTTCGGTCGTAGAAATCCTTGAAGTCGGCGGTCAGCGTTTCCGTGCCCACCGTCACGCTCAGCCGCGGAATGTTGTGCCGGAGCGCCGGGTTATCCGGTGCGCTGAGGAAGGTGTTGTCCAGGACCGTGATTGGCCCAAAGTTTGAGGTGACCTGGGCGGTAAGGGTTGCCGGACCAAGGGCCAGAGCCATCAGCAATGCGGTGGCCGCTATTCCAAGCGTGACGCGTACGCGGGTCAGGTCCCCGACCCTTCCTTCGTCGCTACGGACGGTTCCGTGTTCGCCGCAACCTCCGGAGGGCATCCGGTGCGGACGCCGCCTCAACCGGGCAGGATTATATGTAACAGCCCGCGCGCCGCCAGCGGTAGCTATCCGGTCACCACCCCAACCATGACCACAACCAGCGTCAGACCCAGGCCCAGGGCCGCGCTGAGCAGCAAGTCGCGGCGCAGGTGCGGCAACGACGGCAACGAGACCGCGCGACGGCTGACCGTGGCCGCCGGGGCGGGCCCAACCCGGGCGGTGCCGCGGCTGGGCTGAGCTTCGGCC
>JAPPFO010000207.1 GCA_028875175.1 Chloroflexota bacterium
GGTCCATTTCCTCGCGGGAGGCGTCTGTACGCTCTTCCGCTTCCTCGACGAGCTGCAGCGCATGCGCCTCGGCCTGTTTGACGATTTCTTCATCGCGAATCATCTGTTCGGCCTGCTCCTGCGCCTGCTGAACGATGCGCTCGGCCTCCATCTGGGCCGACTGTGGAATCTGGTCGCGCTGGCGCATGACCCGACGCGCCTCGCGGATTTCCTCGGGAATACGAATGCGCATCTCATCGACGATGGTCAGCAGGGCGCGTTCGTCAACGAGGATCTTGTGCGTCAGCGGAACGCGCTGGGCATGACGCAGCAGCGTCTCAAGTCGCTCAATCAGGTTTATGAGATCGATGGCGAACTACCTCCGCTCAGGGTGTACGGCGAACTTGGCGCCGACCGCGGCCGCGACGTTTGGCGGGACGAACGGCTCGACCGAACGGCCCAGTGCCCCGATTTCACGAATCAGCGATGAACTGACGAACGCGTGCTCGGGCGCCGAGAGAAAGAACATCGTGTCGATATCCGGGTGCAAGCGGCGATTCATGGCCGAGAGCGCGAACTCATACTCGAAGTCTGACACGGCCCGCAGGCCTCGAACCAGCACGCTAGCCTCAATCTGCCGCGCAAAGTCTACGGTCAACCCCGAGTAGATGCGCGCCTCGACGTTCGGCAGGTGAGCCACGGCCGTTTCAAGCAGCGCCAAACGCTCGTCCGCCGTGAACAGCGTGTCGCCGCGTTCGTTCTCGAATACGCCAACCACCACGCTGTCGCAGACACTAGCCGTCCGGCACAGGATGTCCATGTGACCGTTGGTAACCGGGTCGAAGGTCGCGGGAAACAGCGCGCGCACGGCCTGCCCTTCCAAGATACCCCGCGCATTATAGCGACGGCGCCTCGAACCGAAGATTCCTGTCCAGCGGCGCCTCTCGGACAAAGACCGCGAACGTCGTGTCGCCATGACGACGCTCCTTCATGCGTCGCCAGCCGAAGGGAGCGAGCGGGGCGCCGATCCGGCTGCTGGTCTCAGTCACGACCACGGCCTCATCTGTCAGCACGCCGGGCGTCTCTAGGGCGTCGAACAGCTCCACCCACGGATCGTTTGCGTACGGCGGATCAGCGAAGACCAGCCCGAACGGCGCTCCACGGGCCAGGGTGACCCGCCGCGCGTCTGCGACCACGACCTCGCCCTGTGCGCTGAGATCCAGGAGGTCCAGGTTCTGCCTGATGACAGTAGCGGCGCGGCGGCTGCGCTCGATAAAGCACGCGTAGCCCGCGCCCCGGCTCAACGCCTCGATGCCGAACGCGCCGGAGCCGGCGTAGACATCCAGCACACGCTCGGGCGGCGGGCCCTGCAAGGCGTCAAATGTGGCCGCTCTGACGCGGTCCGTCGTGGGGCGAACGCCAGGCGGGACGTGCAGCCGCCGACCGCGATGGATGCCGGCTGTGATCGTCAAACCACGGCCGCGCGCCGCCACGCCGTCCTCAGTTCCACTCGTTGCGCTGGAGCAGCCGCTCCACGGCGGGGGCCAATCCGGCGTGCTCGGGCCGGTTCAGCCCGGGGTCCGCTCTCATCATCTGTTCGGCGTCGATGCGCGCCGACTGGATCGTGGGAAGGTCGGTCACCGACGCGAAGCGGAATCCCAGCGCCCCGCTCTGCCTGGTTCCCAGCACATCCCCGGGACCGCGGAGTTCGAGATCCCTTTCAGCGAGCGTAAAGCCATCGCGCACCGTTTGGAGCGTTCGCAGCCGCGCGTTTTCCCGTGGGTCGGTGGTCTCGCTCATCAGCAGGCAGTGCGACGGGTGATCCCCGCGACCCACACGCCCGCGGAGCTGATGCAGCTGCGCCAATCCAAATCGCTCCGCCCCTTCGATCAGCATCACGGTGGCGTTCGGGACGTCGATCCCAACCTCGATCACGGACGTGCTGACCAGGATCTTGATTTGGCCGTCGCGGAAGGCTCGCATGACCCGATCCTTGGCCGCGCCGCTCAGGCGGCCGTGCAAGAGCCCGACCTCCTCCGCCAAGTCGGCAAACGCGCCGCGCGTGAGCCGTTTGTGCTCCTCGGTCGCGGCGCGGGCGTTAAGGCTCTCCGACTCGTCGATGATCGGAAAGACGATGAAGGCCTGCCGGCCCGCCGCGACCTCACGCCGAATGAAGGTATAGGCGTCGCCGCGGCGGTGGTTGGGGACGAATGACGTCTCCACCGGGCGCCGCCCTTGCGGCAACTCGCGCAGAACACTGATGTCCAGATCGCCGTAGACGGTGAGGGCCAGCGTGCGCGGAATGGGCGTGGCGGACATGGCCAGCAAATGCGGGTTGTAACCCTTGGCGCGAATCTCGCCGCGCTGCTGCACGCCAAACCGGTGCTGCTCATCCACGACCGCCAGGTTCAGACGATCGAAACGGGCGCTGCGCTGGATGATGGCCTGCGTCCCGACGACCACGTTCACGCCGCCGCGTTCCACATCGCGCCAGATGCGGCGCTTGTCGGCGGCCGGAACGCTGCCGGTGACGAGTTCCACGCGGACGCCCAGCGGCGCCAGCAGCTCGCGCAGGGTTGCGGTGTGCTGTTCGGCCAGGACTTCAGTTGGCGCCATGATGGCGCCCTGCCAGCCGTCGCCGACGATGGCATGCAATGCCCCCGCGGCCACCACGGTCTTGCCGGAGCCGACGTCGCCCTGGAGTAGCCGGCTCATTGGACGCTCGCGCCGCAGGTCGGTCAGCACCTCGGCGACGGCCACGCGCTGTCCGTCGGTCAGCTTGAATGGCAACTGCCCGCCGAAGGCCGCCAGTGCGTCGCGGTGGATTTGTACGGGCCGTCCGGGCTGGCTTTCACGCCAGGTCTGGCGGCGGCGCAGGATCGCCAGCTGGTAGACCAGCAATTCGGCGAATGCGAAGCGCCGCGCGGCGGCATCTCTGGCGGCCGAATCAACCGGAAAGTGAAGATTGCGGATGGCCGTCGCGACGTCCGGCAACCCGTGCGTCCGGCGCTGCTGCGCACCCAGCGTTTCCGGCACGGACGCGGCGTAGTCGTCAACCGCCAGCGACATCCAGCGGCGCACCTGTCGCTGCGAGAGCCCGCGCGTAAGCGGGTAGACCGGCACCAGCCGTCCGGCATGCACCATGCGGTGTACGTCCAGCTCATACTCCGGGCTGGTGAGCTGGCGGTCGTAGGCCGCCGATTCCACGCGGCCCGCGAACGCCACGTTGCGCCGCCCGCGCAAGGTCTTGACCAGGTAGACCTGGTTGAACCAGACCGCAAGAATCTGCCCCGTTTCGTCCGCGATGGCCGCCTCGACCACGCGCACGCGGCCCGAGCGAGCCGGTCGTGCGCGGATTTCGACGACTTCGCCGATTACCGTGACTTCGCGTCCCGGTTCCGCTTCGGCGATCGGAACGACGGACGAGTGATCGATGTAGCGGCGGGGCCTGTGGTGAAGCAGGTCGCCGATCGTCTGGATGCCGAGCGTCGCCAAACGCTTCGCGGCAGTGACGCCGATACCG
>JAPPFO010000122.1 GCA_028875175.1 Chloroflexota bacterium
GCCCCACGGCGCAGCAGCCGGGTCCAGTGCCTGGTCGAAGGTGATGGTCAGTTTGCTGCCGTTCACCTCCGCATCGCTCATTGTTGGACGGGTGCTGCTCTGCGCCTCCGCCGGCTCGGTCACCGGCCCGGCCAACTGGAGGCCCATCACCAGGGCCAGCGCGGCGAGCACCAGGGTCGAACGTCGCATCTTCATGACAGCCTCCCTCCGAAGCCGACGACGGGCACGGCTGCTGGCGAGGTGTCCGGGGACAGCAGGAACGGCGCCGCAAGGGATCGCTGCGGCGACGGGATGGAAGCGGCGTAGGGGCTGCGGCGGCTCATTGCCGCCAGCCCCTTAGCGAATTGTGGGGACTACGCGGGCTTGAAAATCGGGGGGGGGGGGGGGGGGAAAAAAGGGGGGGGTAATGGGGTAGCGTGGGGGGCCCGCAGCCGGGGGGGTCAAACCGCGCGCGCCGCCGCGCCCCCCGCCCGCCCCCCCCGCGCCCCGCCCCCCCCCCGCGCCCCCCCCCCCGGCGCGCCGCCCCCCCCCCCCCGCAACAAACCCGCGTAAATGTCGTAGGCGTGGGAGGCCTCAGGCGCGGGCGTCACAACGGACGGCGCCGCTTTCTGTTCAGGCTTGCTGATTATGAGGGTCAAGAGGGTATCTCCCATTGTTCACGCACAATGCCCGAAAACTATACCACCACACTGATAACCAAGGTGTAATCATTGACGCCATTTGCTATCATTGTTTATCACTGTTTGGCGGATTCGGTAAAATGGACCTTGTTGACCCCGAATCCCGTTCCGGCCGAGAGTATAGGCGTCCGCGCAATCTCATATCCCATAGAGGTGACGAATTGAACCACCCCGACGAACTGATTCGGGAGAACGAGGCCCTGCGGGAGCGCCTCTCGCGCCTGAGCGAAGCGAGCCTGCGCATCACCGAAGACCTGGACTTCGACACCGTGCTGCAGGAGGTGGTGGACGGCGCGCGCCTGCTCACCGGGGCCGACAGGGGCAGCATCGTCACCATAGGCGACTCGGGGCAGATCCAGGATTTCATCACCTCCAACATCGATGACGAGGAACTCCGTCACATCGGCGGCCTGGACGAGGAAGTCCAGCGGGAGCACTTCGCCTATATGAGCGGTCTATCCGGACCCCTGCGGGTGGCCGACTTTCAGGCCCACGCCACCGCGCTGGGCCTGCCCGTCATCGGACCGCCGCTGGGGCCGGTGGGCAGCTTCCTGTTCGCGCCCATCCGTCTCCAGGACGCCCACGTCGGCCACTTCTACCTTTCGTTCAAGGAGGGAGGCGAAGAGTTCACCCAGGAGGACGAGGACACCCTGGTGCTGTTCGCCTCCCAGGCGGCGATGGCCATCGCCAACGCCCGCAGGCACCGTGAGGAGCGGCGGGCCAGGGCCGACCTGGAGACGCTGATCGACACATCCCCGGTGGGCGTGGTGGTCTTCGACGCCAGGACGGGCGCGCCGAGGTCCTTCAACCGGGAGGCGCTCAGGATAGTCGACAGCCTGCGCGGCCCCGACCAGACGCCGGAGGATATGCTGGACGTGGTAAGCTGCCGGCGGGCCGACGGGCGGGAGGTCTCCCTGCGGGAGTTGCCGATGGCCCAGCTCCTGAGCGCCGGGGAGACGGTGCGGGCCGAGGAGATCGTGCTCGGGGTTCCGGACGGCCGCAGTGTGACTACTCTGCTCAACGCCACGCCCATCCTCTCCGAGCAGGGCGCGGTGGAGTCGGTGGTGGTCACCATGCAGGACATGGCAGACGTGGAGGAGCTGGAGCGGATGCGCGCCGAGTTCCTTGCGATGGTCAGCCACGAGCTCAGAACGCCCCTGACCTCCATCAGGGGCTCCGCCTTCACTATCTTGGACGCTGGGGCTGACCTCGACCCCGCCGTGGCCCGCCAGTTCGTCCAGATCATCTGGGACCAGGTCGACCACATGAACGACCTGGTGGCCGGCCTGCTCGACGTGGCCCGCATCGAGACCGGCACGCTGGCGGTCAGTCCAGAACCGGCGGAGGCGGCCGCGCTGGTGGACCGGGCGAGGAACGCCTTCATCAGCGCGGGCGGCAGGAACAACCTCGAAATCGACGTCGAGCCGGACCTGCCCCTGGTGTCGGCGGACCGGCGGCGCATCGTCCAGGTGATCGGCAACCTGCTGTCCAACGCGGCCCGCAACTCCTTGGGGTCGGCGGCGATACAGGTGAGCGTCGTCCGGGACGGCGTTCACGTCGCGTTCTCTGTGGCCGACCAGGGCCGGGGCATCCCCGCCGAGAGCCTGCCGCACCTGTTCCGCAAGTTCTCCAGGGTGCAGGCCGAGGAGCAGGGAGGGGACACGGGGCTTGGCCTAGCCATCTGCAAGGGGATAGTGGAGGCGCACGGTGGCCGCATCTGGGCCGAGAGCGATGGGCCGGGCGCCGGAGCGCGCTTCACCTTCACCCTCCCCACGGTCGAGGATGGTGGGAGTGGAAGGGCGCCCGGTCTCGCGGCGGTCTCGACGCGGCGTGAGCGGGAGGATACGGGGGAGCGGGCGCGAATCCTCGCGGTGGATGACGAGCCGCAGACTCTGCGCTACGTCCGGGACACTCTTGCCAAGTCGGGTTACGAGCCGGTGGTGACCGGGGAGCCGGAGGAGGCGCTCCGGCTCATGGCCGAGGAGAGGCCGGAGTTGGTCCTGCTGGACCTGATGCTTCCGGGAACCGACGGCATCGAACTGATGCAAGCTATCCAGGGGATAGTGGACGTGCCGGTGATCTTCCTGTCCGCCTACGGGCGGGAGGAGCAGATCGCCAGGGCCTTCGACATGGGGGCCGACGACTACGTGGTCAAGCCATTCTCGCCCACTGAGCTTTCGGCAAGGATCAGGGCGGCCCTTCGAAGGAGGCTGGCGCCGGAGTCGCAGGAGCCCTACGTCCTGGGCGAGCTGACCGTCGACTACGCCGGGCGCAGGGTGACGCTGGCAGGCCGACGCCTGCGCCTCACACCGACCGAGTACCGGATGCTCGCCGAGCTTTCGGCCAACGCCGGACGGGCGCTGACCTACGAGCGCCTGCTGAACCGGGTCTGGGGCGGGAGAGGAGAAGGTGACGTGCGGGCCATGCGCACCATCGTGAACAAGCTCCGCAGCAAGCTGGGCGAGAGCGCCGACAACCCCACCTACATCTTCACCGAGCCTCGCGTCGGATACTGGATGGCTGCGGGGGAGACGGCGGAGCCGGGTCCGCCCGCATCTCCCTGAGCGAAGGGCCCGCTCTCCTTATATGTTATACGTTATGCGTACATCGGGGAGGACGTGACAGTGGGACATCAGGAGACGGAAGCATCCGGGCCTCAGCCGGGTAACCAGACGAAGCGCGGAACAACGATGAAGGGGCTGTCTCTCCCCTGGTTGGCGGTGTTGTTGGCAGCGTGGACATTGCTGCCTGCCGCGTGCGGTGAAGGC
>JAPPFO010000288.1 GCA_028875175.1 Chloroflexota bacterium
CGCGCATGGCCGTCACGGTTCCAACCAACGCCACAGTGGCTGCCAGCATCGACTTCTGGCGCGACCTGGGCTTTACCGAAGTCGCCGTGCACCTGGAAGCCACGACCTTCGGACCAAACGGCGACTGAGCAAGCCCGGGACACCCTGACTCCGATGCGCGCGGCAGTGCCCGCGCGAGTGTTGTACGTGAATCATCACGTTGGCACCCATTGCTCGCCTCGCTACGCTCAATGGCGACACGCCAAATCGAGGATTGCTTGATGGCTACTCAATCCGCGCCCGCTGGTATCTCTAAGCGCCGCGTGCCGCTCCGCAAGCCAATGACTCCCGACGACCTTGCGGACGCCCGCGTCCGCGAAGCGCTCGGCGAAACCGGCCGCTGCGAATGGGCGCAGAGGCACCAGGGTCTGATGCAGTACCACGACGATGTCTGGGGCGAGCGCCCGGCTAACGACGACGAGTTCTTCGAGCGCCTCCTGCTCGAAATCTTCCACGCCGGCCTCAGCTGGACGCTGATCTGGAACAAACACCAGGGGATTCGCGACGCGTACGACGGCTTCGACATAAATGCCGTGGCCGCCTACGGTTCCGCCGACATTGCGCGATTGCTCGACGATCCCAACGTCATTCGCAGCGAGCGCAAGATTGTCGCGGCCATCGAGAACGCCCGGACGGTGCAGGAGATCCAGGACCGCGACGGGTCCTTCCAGCACTTTCTACTCGGCTTGCCGAGTGGTCTGAACGGCAAGATCAACTCACTCAAGAAGACCTTTCGCTTTATGGGACCCGGCACGTCGCGCGGCTTCCTCGAGTCCGCAGGCCTGGTGGCGCCACCGCACCACGACTACTGCTTCAAGAGCGGCCGCGACGTCTGGTCCGCCGCCTGAGCACCGGCCAGTGACCACCGTCGCGCTGGAGGACCTGCGGCGGTTCGGACTCGCAGCCCTGGCCACCCGCGGCGTGAGCCAGGCCGACGCCGCCCTGGTCATCGATGTCATGCTCGAGCAGGACCTGCGCGGCCACGGGCATCACGGCATCGTGCTCCTGGCACTGCGGATTCGGGATTTGGACGCTGGTCGTGCCAGGGCCGATGCGCAGATCGAAGTGCTGGCCGACCTGCCTGCGTTTACGGCGCTCGACGCGCATGGCGCGCTGGGTCCAATTGGCGCCGTTCAGGCCATGGACGCCTGCATAACCAAAGCGCAAACCCAGGGCGCCGCCATGGCCTCGCTACGCGACATGCCGCACTGGGTCATTCCCGCCTTCTACAGCATGCGCGCGGCCGCGGCCGGCCTCATTGGCTATTGCTGCTGCTACACCGATCCCTCGTTCGCCCCGGTGGGCGGCGCCTCGCGGGTGCTTGGCAACAACCCCTTGTCCTACGCAATTCCCGCCCATCCTCGCCCACCCATCGTCGTGGACTTCGGCGTCTCCGCTTCCACGGGACGGATGCGCGAACTCGTGGCCGACGGTCAGCCCTTACCGGACGGCTGGGCCGTCGACACCGAGGGACGCCCGCTCAGCGACCCTGCCTTGGCCATGGCCGACGGCGTGTTTCTTCCGATTGCCGAGCACCGCGGCTACGGCCTGGGCCTCGTGCACGAGCTGTTGGCCGCCTCCCTCAACGCCATGCCCATCGCGCTTGAACACCCACCGGGACGCTATGGCGGCTTCTTTTCGGCATGCCGCGTCGACACGTTCCGCCCGCGCGATGAGTTTCTCCGAGACGTGAACCACGCCCTCGATCACGTCACCGACAGCCCCGCTCTGGATCCAACCCGCCCAATCCGCTACCCCGGCCAGCAATCCGGCCTCGCCCTCCGCCAAAACCTCGCCAGAGGCCAGGTAGACCTCAGCACAGCATCCTGGGACCGCGTCCACGAAGTCGCCGAACTCACCGGCGTCCCGACGCCCAGGCCCCTCGGCTAGGCGCCGAGTCGCGCTCCTAGCGAAACCGGGATACGACTACCGCGTTAGCCGGAAGCGGATAGCGCCCGCCTCGTTTGAGTTCGCGGGGGACGGTGGCGCGGCCGCCGCGGCGCGCGGAAACGCCGGCGAAGACGCGCAGTGGCGTGCCTTCCTCGCTGACGCGCTGCATCACGTGGGCCATGCCGACCTGCCGCTGGTTGGTGTCCAGGGCGGCGCTGGTCACGGTTCCGACCCAGCCGCCACGGGCATCCACGACGGGATCGCCTTCGCGGGCGATCGGGACGCGTTCATCGGTGATCGTGAATCGCACGATCTGGCTCGTGCGGCGCTTCTCACGCGCGATGAACCCGGAGCGCCCGATGAAGAACGGCTTGTAGAGTTTGACAAATCCGCCGAAGCCCGCGTCGCCGGGCGTGAGATCAAGGTCGCCGCCGAGCTCGTGGCCGTAGAGCGGCAGCCCGGCCTCGGTACGGGTGGAATCTCGTGAGCCCAGCCCGGCCGGCCGCACCCCGTCGTCGAACCCCGCCTCCAGCATCGCGTGCCACAAGTCGTTGGCCGCCTCGGGATGCACCAGCAACTCAAACCCAACGCGCTCCCCGGTGTAGCCCGTGTGCGCGACTTCCAGGTCGATTCCGGCCAGCGTGAACGACCCGACGTCAAACGCCCGCATCCGTCGCAAGCGACGTCGCGACTCCTCGTCAGGTGCCAGGCGACCCAGCACGTGGCGTGATTGTGGGCCCTGCAGCGCAAGGTCCAGTCGTCGCTGATCGCCTTCGGCTTCGGCCTTCAGATCGAGCAGCTTGACTTGAATTGGAGCTTGCGCCCACGGATCGCCGGGCTCGATCTCATACTGCCGCTCGTTGACGCCATTCAGCCACACCCAGTTCTTCTCGGTGTTGGCCGCGTTGACCACCGCCAGGAATCGCTCGCGCCCCATCCGATAGATGATCAGGTCGTCCAGCGGGTGTCCCGTTGGATCCAGCAGGTAGGTGTAGGCCGCCCGGCCGTTCGGCAGTCGCGACGCATTGGCCGTCGTAACCAGGTCCAGGAACTCGCCGGCGTGCTCGCCCTCCACGGCAAATACGCCCATATGGCCAACGTCGAACAGGCCCGCCGCCGTCCGAACCGCCGCATGCTCCTCGGCGATGCCGCCGTAGTAGACCGGCATGGACCAGCCGGCAAAGGGCACCATGCGCGCGCCCAGGTCGTTGGCATGCACGTCGTGCAGCGGAGTTTGGCGCAGTGGGTCGCCTTCCCGCCAGAGCCCTCCCAGCAACGCGCCCCAAACCGGACCGCGCAATTGGACCTGCGCCAGCGGATCACCGGATTCCTGTGACCAATCGAACTGCGGACGAGCCTCGGGACTCTCCACGGGCAGCCGGCCATTCCGTCCCAGGAAGAAGGGACGGCTCAGATCAGGCTCAGGCGCCAGCGGCAGGCGCGTGCGCGCCACGTGGCGCGCCCCCATCTCCGCTTCGACTGCCGCGGCGTCCGCCACCGAATAGAGCAGGAC
>JAPPFO010000093.1 GCA_028875175.1 Chloroflexota bacterium
GCGCGGAAGACCCCTCACCGATTTCCGCCGAGGACGGCGGAATCTGCCTCTCCCCCAGGAGAGGGTGAAGAACCGCCGCGGCTTCGAGGTCGAGGGGCGTTTTGCAAAGGTCTCTCTTAAGCGGCGACGCCGCTGGAAGCGCATCGGTTTGTTACGGTGCCGGACTAACGGTAGGGCGCGGGATGGGGAATGGCTATGACTACGTACCGAGTTGGTTTTCTGGGTGTGGGGCCGCGGGGATTGAGCCAGGCGCGGGCGTACATGTTGCATCCGCGGGTGGAGATTGCGGCGCTGTGCGACGTGGACCCGGAGCGGCTGGGCGCGGCCGCGGCGGAGTTTGGGGTGGAGCGGACGTATAGCGATTTCCGGGCGATGCTGGACACGGAAAACCTGGACATTGTGAACATCCCGACGCGGACGGACTTGCACGCGCCGCTGACGATTGGGGTGCTGGAGCACAAGGCGCCGAAGGCGGTGATCGTAGAAAAGCCGATGGCGACGAGCCTGACGGACGCGGACCGGATGCAGGAGCTGGCGGAGGCGAACGGGACGCGGCTGGCGATCCACCACCAGATGCGGACGACGCCGACGTTCAACGTGGCGGACCGGCTGATCAGCGCGGGTGAGATCGGGCCGCTGACGACGATCAAGATCCGGGGCAAGGGCTATTACGGCGGCTACGACATGCTGAATATCGGCACGCACATGCTGAATGGCACGCGCCGGTACGCGGGCAACGCGCGCAGCGTGCTGGCGACCTGCGTGACGGGCGGCCGTCCGACCACGGCGGCGGACATCGTGGAGGGGTCGTACGGATTCGGGTTGCTGGCGGGCGAGCACATTTCGGCGATCTACGAGTTCGAGGGCGGCCTGACGGCTTTTGCGGAAATGCACCGGCGCAGCGTTTCGGGCAGCGGCTGGGTCCACATCAAGATCTACGGCGAGGACGGGGCGGTGTGCCTGTACAACTCGCGGGAGTTGTTTATCCGTCGGGGTCGCGACGAGGTCGTGGACGACACGCCGTGGGAGCGGTACGAGCTGGCCGACGAGGACCGGTACCTGCACGGGCACGACTATTACGACCACGCAGGCGGCGACCTGTGGATGGCGGAAGAAACGGTGCGGGTGCTGGACGAGGACCGGGAGCATGAGTGCAGCGGCATCGAGGGCCGGGCCGTGATGGAGATGATGGATGGGGCGTGGGTCTCGCACTTCAGCCGGTCGCGGGTGGACTTTCCACTGGAGCGGGGCGAACACCCGCTGCGCCAGGAGCTGGCAAAGGCGGGGCTGCCGGAGCCTGATCCGGAGCGAGGGAAGTTGCGGTATGCGGACTGGTTGCCGGGGGAACTGGCGAGGATTGAGGCGGCGGGCTAGACGAGGCTCGGGAAGCGGGTAGTTGCGACCTGTGGGTAGCAATGTCCCTCCTGCTGTCCTGGGGAGTGCGCCGAGGGATCGAGATCGCTGCGCCAGGATTCGGTTGCCAAGGGCGGCAGCCACCCTCACCCCAGCCCTCTCCCTCAAGGAGACCTTTGCATAACCCGAGGATGGGTGCCCGGAAGACCCTCACCCCCGGATTGAGTCCGGGGCGGGCTCTGGCCCTCTGACGCAGACGAGGACCAGGGGCGCGGGGCGCTTGAGCCGGGGTGGTGGGTCGAGCAAGCGCCAGTGATGACCGGCGCCGGCTATGACGTGAATGCACGCGTTGCCGGCAGTGAAGGCCACGGATGCTGGGATTGCGATTGCAGCCTGCAGGTCGGACGCAGTACGTCGTGCGGCGATGGCGGCAGGGATAGTCCCCGCCGATGTCGGGACCACGGTTAAGCGACAACGGCCCGCCGCGGGGGCGGCGGGCCGTTTGAAAGCCGAGTGCTCGTTTAGGCCGGGATCGGTGTCCAGTCGTCGTACGAGTTGAAGATGGCGTTGGTGTCGTCGGCCATCTTCTTGCCGGCTTCCTCGGGGCCAACCTCGTTGACCCAGAGCTTGGACGCCACGGTCCTGTATGCGCCGATGAACTCGTCCCAGTACGGGAAGTAGCCTGGCGTGCGCGGTTCGGGCGTGGTGGCGTAGGTCTTGAGCCAGTGCATGCCTTCGGGCGGGCCTGCCAACGACTCGGGCAGATCGGCGACTTCCTTGTAGACGGGGAAGTGGCCGCGGTCGATGCCTACGCGTGCCTGGTATTCCGGACCCGCGAGGAAGGTGACCAACTGCACGGTCTCCTCGAGGTTGCCCAACCGCTCAGCGGCGATGGTGACGATGTGCGGCTGGTCGTTCCACCCATGGCGCACGTGACCGGTGTTGGGCGAGGCGTACATGGGACCGATGGACCAGGTAAAGCGGTCCTTGATCCGCGGAATGCCGTAGCCGCTGCTGTACACCCGGCCACCGGGCCAAATGCCGACCTTGCCGGCGGAGAACGGGTCGCCGAACTCACCGGCCACGCGCTGCTGAACTTCCTGAGTGAAGGCAACACCTTCGGTGTGCATGGTGCCGTGGGTCCAGGCGAGCGCTTCAATGGCTTCCGGCGTGTCGAACTGGGACACGCCGTCCTGCGTGTACCAGTACTCGACGCCGTTGGACCAGAGCATGGGTCCCCAGCCGAACTGGTCGCTGGTGGGCGCCCACATGCCGTACTGGTCGTCGTCGGCGTCGGTGAGCTGGCGCGCGGCTTCCATGGCGTCGTTCCAGTTCCAATCCTCGGCGGGTTGCCCCACGCCATTGGAGTCGAAGAGGTCGACGTTGAAGACGATGCCGTTCATGCCACCCTGGAAGGGGAGGCCGTGGAGACGACCGTTGGCCTGGTAGAGGGCACCTTCCCAGGGGAGCCAGCCGGTGGGCAGAACCCAGTAGTCGTCCAGGGAGAACCCAAGCTTGTTCACCTGGTCGGTGATGTCCGGGAAGAAGCCGGCCGAGTAATGCGCCTGGTAGAGGTTGCCCTCGAACAGAATGGCCTCAGCCATGCTGCCAGCGGCAAACTGCAGGTTGAGGGCGTCAAAGTAATCGCCGCCGATGACGTCGATCTTGACCGGGTGGTTGGGGAACTGTCGCGCGTATTGCTCCATGCCCCACTTCATGGCGTTGCCGCGTGGCCCGGAGGTGTGGTCCGTCGCGAAACGGACGCTGGACGGGGCCGCTGCAGGTTCGGCGGCTTCCACCGTGATGACTTGCTCAACGGTGACCGGGACTTCCTTCTCGACAATCCGCTCGACCTGCCGGACCTCGGTGACGACCTTGACGACCTCTACGACTTCGCCTTCGCCGCAGGCCGCCAAGACCGCAACGCCAGCGGCTCCAAGAGCACCGGCGCTACCAGCTCGAAGCATTTCTCGACGTGTCAGATTCCGCATATCCCCTCCTGCGTCCCGAAGGACCCGCGGCACATGGTTAGAGCCGAACGAATGTTAGCGCGTTCGCTCAGTTACGGAAAATCAGGGCGAGCAT
>JAPPFO010000147.1 GCA_028875175.1 Chloroflexota bacterium
AACCCACCAACCCCCTCGCCCTCCTCGTCTTCGGCCACGGCGCCGGTACCCCCACGCGCGCTCCCCTCATGCACCACATGGCCCAGGCCCTCGCCCACCACCACATCGCCACCTTCCGCTACGACTACCCCTACAGCCATCGCCTCCAGGCCGGCTACACCGAAGACCTCATCGACCCCCTCGGAGTCCTCCTCGCCACCACCCGCGCCGCCATCCAGGCCGCCCAGGACCTCGCCCCCGACCTCCCCCTCTTCCTCGCCGGACGCTCCATGAGCGCCCAGGTCATGTCCCTCCTTCTCGCCCGGGAACCGTTGCCCCACGTCCACGGCCTCATCTGCTACGTCTACCCCAACCGCTGGCGCGCCCTCCTGCCAGACACCCTCGCCCACCTCCCGCGCGTCCCCGTCCCCATGCTCTTCATCCAGGGTGCCCGCGACCCCGAATACTGCGACCTCATCCAACTCCAATCCGTCCTCGACCAGCGTCGCACGCCCCCCGTCATCCCCGCGCAGGCGGGGACCCAGCACCATGCTCGATCCCAGCGCACCCCGCCATCCCGTTCTCCCGGTCCCCAAGGCGCTCCTCCTCCCGCTCGCACTTCTCACCTCCACACCCTCCACGTCATCCACGACGCCGACCACGCCTTCCAACTCCCACCCAACGCCAACCGAACCCACCACGACGCCATCCTCGAAGCCACAACCACCACCGCCACCTGGATCCACCACCAGCTCAAAGCGTCGAAAGAAGCACCGCCTCATCCTTCGTGGAGCCTGCCCTGAGCTTGTCAAATGGGGGCGGAGTCTCCGACCCGCCCGTCTTCGCCGCTCCTCCTCGCAACTCTCACTTCGCGTCAGTCACTTCTCCTCCATCGGTTCGCGGCGAGCCGGTTCGGAGTCCGTCGGAGGCCGGTCCTGAGCTTGCCGAAGGAACCGAGTCGAACCACTCACCGATGCAGCACCCGACCATCAAGCCACACCCAGACCACCGCTGGCACCCCGAGGGACCAAGTGCTCCCACCTGCCCGTTCGTGCTGGGCCCGTCCTGAACTTGCGGAACGGGCCATCCCAGAGTCCGTCGGCAGCCCACGCACCCCCATCACCCGTCACCCCACGGCACTCCGCACCCAACGAACCTCCGACGCCGGTTATCCATCTCCATCGCCGACGCCCCCCAAAAACCGCCGGAAAACCGCCCCGCGCAGCCTCACGAGTTTCTTAGCAGAGACCCTTAAAGCGCACGCGACGCCCGTTCTCGCCCCCCATCCCCACAGCGCACCCGCCCGCATCCGCATAGAATCCCCGCGGCGCCTTCACCAACCCGATGCCCCATGCCTGACTTCCGAGCCGTCGTCATCACCGACAGCACCAACGACCGCGGCGGACCCTCCCACGGCCTCCACCGCACCTTCGACATCAACCCCGACGTCCAGACCGTCGCCCTCGCCGACCCCTCCGACGACCACCGCGATCAATGGCGCCAGGACTGCAGCGCCGCCACGGGCTACGCCGACTACCGCGACATGCTCGCCGCCGAGTCCCCCGACATCGCAATCATCGCCGTCCACCGCTACCACCAGGAACGGCTTGACGCCTTTCTCGACACCATCGCCGCCGGCGTCAAGGGCGTCGTCATCGAAAAGCCCATCGCCTCCCAGCCCGCCCATGCCGACCAGATGGTCACCGCCGCCGACGCCGCCGGCGCCCACGTCGTCCTCGCCCACCGCGGCCGCGAAAACCCCGCCGTCCGCGAAGTCAAACGCCAGGCCGCCACCGGCAAGTGGGGTCCCCTCGTCCAGATCAAGGCCCGCGGCAAGGGCGACCACCGCTGCGGCGTCGTCGACGCCCTCGTCCTCGGCACCCACGAGCTCAACACCATGCTCTACTTCGCCGAGGCCAACCCCAGCTCCTGCTGGGGCACCGTCCTCACCCACGGCTCGCCCGCCCAACTCAGCGACGCCGCCGCCGACGAGATGTACGAATCCGGCCCGCAGGTCGGCGACCGCGTCTACGCCCAGTACACCTTCCCCAACGGCATCATCGGCACCTACGAATCTCTCCCCATCGGCGACGGCTCCAACGGCGGCGATGCCCTCGGCTGCGACCTCTTCTTCCGCAACGCCGTCGTCACCACCCGCGCCAAGCCCGACGCCGCCATTCACATCTTTCCCCAGGGCGACATCTTTCCCCAGGCCGAACTCGGCGCCTGGGAACCCCTGCTCGCCTCCGACTGGACGCCCCCCGCCGACGACCCCGGCGCCCCCTACTGGGCCGACTGGCCCGGCCGCGAATCCACCGCCTGCAGCAACCGCACCATCGGCGCCGAACTCGTCCGCTGCCTCCGCGAGAACCGGGCGCCCGTCGACGCCAGCGGCATCCACGACGCCGCGGTCGTCGTCGACATGATCATCGGCCCCCAGCGGAGCCATCTCGAAGGCCGCCGCCTCGACCTGCCGCTCGAATCCCGCGGCAACCCCTGGGAGGGCTAATCCAGCGAACCTGACACCGCCCTCCGGCGGCCAACCCACCGGGAGCGACCCGTGCCCCTTGGCGCGCTAGCCCTCATCCTCATCTCCGCGGTCCTCCACGCCAGCTGGAACCTGATCGCCAAGCTCAACCGCGGCAGCTCCCTCTTCTTCTTCCAGGCCCTTGTCGCCGCCACTGTCATCTTCCTCGGCCCCTTCATCGTTCTCCTCATCCAGAACCCCTTTCCACCCCAGGGCTGGATCTGGATCATCCTCACCGGCATCATCCACAGCTTCTACTTCGGCACCCTCGCCACCGCCTACCGCCGCGCCGACCTCTCCGTCGCCTACCCCATTGCCCGCGGCCTCGGCCCCGCCCTCGTCCTGGTCGTCGCCGTCGGCATCCTCCGCGAACCCGTCTCAGCCCTCGGCGTCACCGGCGTTCTGGCCGTCATCCTCGGCATCTACACCATCAACATCCAGCGCAACCAGTCACGCTCCTGGCTGGCCCCCATCCAGGCCCTCACCCGCCCCGAAGGCCGCTACGCCGCCGCCACCGGGATCTCCATCGCCGCCTACACCCTGATCGACAACCAGGGCGTCTCGATCATCCATCCCCTCGTCTACATCTACTTCATGTACGCCCTGTCAATCGTCGGCATGCTCATCATCTTCGCCGTCCGCCCGCCCGACTGGACCGCACTTCGGCAGCCTCGCCCCTGGGTTCAGGCCGCCGCCCTGGCCGTGCTGTCCATTACCGCCTACTCCCTCGTGCTCTTCGCCTTGACCATTGCCCCAACGCCCTATGTCTCAGCGGCCCGCGAACTCAGCATCGTCATCGGCGCGCTCCTCGGCATCCTCTTCCTTGGCGAACCGCTCCGCCGCGAACGCATCGGGGGCGCTGTCCTCGTCGCCGCCGGCGTCGCGATGATCGCCGTCGCCTGACCTACGAACGCTC
>JAPPFO010000269.1 GCA_028875175.1 Chloroflexota bacterium
GTGCAACGGCGCCTGAAGGCGGTGGCCGCGCTCAAGGGTATCAGCATGCGCCGCTACTGCCTGACCGCCATAGATCGGGAACTCGCTCGAGACGCGGCCAACGGCGTGGTCGCCGGCAGCTTCAATATCGAGTCACTTGTCGCCCTTCAGGACGAGGCATTTGGAGACACAGTTCTTCCAGGCGACGGGGCCGAGTGCATCCGGAAGGCGCGCGAGTCCAGGAACGTTTCCTGAACGATTACGTGGTGGTGGATGCGAGCCTGGCCTTCAAGTGGGTGGTGAAGGAGATCTACACCGACGAGGCCAACTACCTTGGCCGCTTGTGGAACAGCCAGGGAGTCCGAGTCGCGGCGCCGTATCTGATGCCGGCGGAGTTGACGAATGCCCTGCACCAGCGCGTTGTGCGGGGCGAACTGACCGTGGCTGCGGCGACACAGCGCCTGGCGAGCCTGCTGTCATCGGGTCTTGAGCTGCATCAGCCACCGCACATATACGCCAGGGCGCTGGCACTGGCAGGCCAACTTGGACAAGGCGCAACGTACGACGCCCACTACCTGGCCCTCGCCGAGACGCTGGGCTGCGAACTGTGGACCGCCGACGGGAGGTTCTACCGGGCGGTGCATCCGGTGGTTGAGCGTGTCCGATAGGTAAGAGAGCCCGCCGCCCGGGGTTAGTCGAAGACTTGTTGCAGCAGCCCGGCAAATATGGGTATGCGAGTTACTGGTGGGCCCTCGTGGATTCGAACCACGGACCTCGCCCTTATCAGAGGCGCGCTCTAACCGACTGAGCTAAGAGCCCGCGAACCACCGGCGCCTGTGCAGGCCTGGTGGCGCGTGTCCGCAGTATACGGCGCGAGTGAAGGCCTATCAGCAGGCCGCGCCAGACGTAGAATCGCGGCAGGGGACGTGGCTCAATTGGTAGAGCATCGCCTTTGCAAGGCGGGGGTTGGGGGTTCGAGTCCCCCCGTCTCCACCACAGCCGACCTGCGTGCGTTGTACGAAAAGCTCCGTATCCACTCTGGTCGCCGGTCCTGCGTCGGAATTTGTGGCCGATGGGAATGGAGCTTGATGTTTCATGGGAAAAGGAGGTCTGAAGGATGCCGCTCACCCGCGATTTCAAGGAGACCGTGCAGTCCCGCGCTGAGCGCGACCCGGAATTTCGAGAAGGGTTGCTGAAGGACGGTGTGGAGTGTCTGCTTGCCGGGGATGTCGATACGGGCAAGATCCTCCTGCGTGACTACATCAACGCCACAGTCGGGTTCGAAGAGCTTGCTTCCCTCACCGGCAAGCCCCCCAAGAGCCTGATGCGCATGTTCGGGCCGTCCGGCAACCCCCAGGCTCGCAACCTATTCGAGGTCATCAGTCGCATTCAGCAGCACGAGGGAGTCCAACTTGAAGTGAGCGCCGTTCGATAGTCGAACGGCCCACATCGACTGTGCTTCGAATTCATGCGAAACGCACGCTGGTCGGGCAGCCCTGGGATTCCCTGGTGGTGGTGGAGCGAATCCTCACCACAGCGTGTCCCGCCGAATCTTCGACAGCTTCCGGGCCGTGCTACGGTGCCGGGGTTGGCGCTGTGGGTTGAAGTGCGATGGACCTGACGAAGGACGTTCCGCGGAGCGGGTACGAGAAGCTGGGCGGGATTGGGTTTCTGCCGCGCTCGATCGACAAGGGACGGGCCCACCTGGCGGCCACGATGGGCGAGTACGTGGTCCTCTGGGGACGCACCGAGACCATGCTGGACTTCCTGGGGATCGCGGTCGACGACTTCATCGAGGCGCTGCGTACCCGTCCGACGGACGAGGACGTGCTGGCCTGGGTGCAGGAGCAGATGCAGCCGCGGTCGGCACAGGAGATTGACGACTTCAACCGTGAAATGGCCACGGATGAACCCAGGGAAGGCTCGAACTGGGATTGGCCGCGGTTTCGCGAGTTCCTGGAGGAGTGCGGGCAGGGGCACCGGACGGATATCCGGCGGCACTACGACCGGCTGGACCTGGATGAAGGGCGCGAGGTACCGCAGGGCGGGCGGACGGACTGGTAGACGCTGCGGCTCTGGCGGGGTTCGGAGGGAGTCGAGCTACCTAGCCGCTTAACATCGGCGGCCCGATTGCCTTCTGCGGTCCTCTGCTTGATCTGAGTTTTTTCCAAAGGCCGGTCGACGATGTCGCGCGCGACCTGATTGGGTGCGTGCTGCGGCGGCGGCTGGATGGGCTTTGGCTGGGCGTGCAGATCGTGGAGGCCGAGGCCTATGGGCTGGACGACCCGGCCAGCCACGCCTACCTGGGGCGGACGCCCAGCCGGGAGCCGATGTGGGCGCCGCCGGGGACGATTTACATGTATCACTCGCGGGCCGGGGCGTCGCTGAACGTGAGTTGCGGGACGGGGCCGGAGGCGGTGCTGATCAAGGCGGGGGCGCCGGTGGTGGATAAGCGCTCGCCGCAGGCCGCGCTGGACGCGATGCACCGGCTGAATCCGGCGCCGGATGGCCAGTCGCGGCGTCTCGAGGCGCGGTTGTGCGCGGGGCAGACGCTGCTGTGCCGGTCGTTGGGGCTGACGGTGGCCGAGTGGACGGGCCGGCAGTTCGATCCGGGTCGGTTCTACATCGAGGCGCGCCGGACCGCGCCGCGAATCATTGCCACGTTGCGGCTGGGCATTCGGCCAGATAGGGATGACGGGCGACGGTCGCGTTACGTGGACCGGGACCTCGCAGATTCAGCCACGATCAATCCGTTACGGCGTGGGGCTCGGGCCGGCCGCGATTACTGGGAGATCGAACCCGAGGACGGTTGAGTCCCGGGCCGCCTACGCCGGCGGGGCGATGGTTCGGAGGGTGGCGAGTTCGTCGTCGGTGAGCGTGAGGTCGGCGGCCTCAGCGTTGGCGCGGACCTGTTCGGGCGAGCGGGCGCCGGGAATGGCGCAGGTATTCGCCGGGTGGGCGATGGCGAAAGCGAGGGCGACCTGGGCCATGCTGCGGCCTTCGCCGGACATTGGACGCAGGGCTTCGGCGGCGGCTCGTCGTTCCTGGAAGCGCTGCTGCGCGTCGCCGGTGTTCCAGCCGGTCCGCGTGGGATCGGTGAACTGGTGGTCGGGCGGGAACTTGCCGGCGAGCACGCCCTGGCCGAGGGGGCCGCGGACGAGGACGCCGATGTTGCGCTCGTGGCAAAGCGGCAGGGCGTCGGTCTCGTAGGTGCGTTCGAGCACGCTGTAGGGGATCTGCGCGACCTGGCAGCGGCCGTGGCTATCGAAGAACTCGATTTCGCTCGGGATGAAGGACGACGTGCCGTAGGCGCGGATCTTGCCGGCTTCGAGGAGACGCTCGAAGGCTTCCAGGAAGACATCGTGGCGGGGGTGCTCGCGGATGTGGCACTGGTAGAGGTCGATGTAGTCGGTCTGGAGGCGGTGGAGGC
>JAPPFO010000180.1 GCA_028875175.1 Chloroflexota bacterium
CGGCTTGTCCACGTTGGTGATCGACAACTCATACGCCACCGGATCGCCAAACCGCCGCCGCCCAGCCTCCCAGAGCGCCTGGTGTGCCTCATGCCACGGATTGAACGATCCCGGCACCAGGGCCGTCGGGATCTGGCCGCCCGGCCGCCGCCGACAGTCCGCACAGGCAGTCAGCCACGGCTGCAACCCGTCGCGCACGCACGCCAGCTCGTCATCCTCCTCGCCAGTCGTGCGCGCGGCAGGCGCGAGCTCGAGTCCGGCCAACTCGCTCCACGGGGCGATGCCCACTGCGTCCGCCAACAACGCCACGATCGCTCGCTCGGCGGCGGTCTCCTGCGCCTGCCGATTGGAATGCGGGGGCTCAAACGGAAACTCCAGGGCAATGGTTCGAGACCCGTCGAACGTGGCCGCGTGCAGCCGGTCCGCCCCCCGCCGCACCCGATCCGTGGCCAGCGCCGCCGTCGCCCCCAATCCCACCACGGGCACCGACCGGTCGGCCCGAAACTCACACGCACGCTGAAATGCCCGTCGCGCCAGCGCCTCGGCGGTTTCGGCCGAGCACGCCCGCGCAGGCGCGTGGCCCAGGTAATCGGCAACCGCCGCCGGCCCATACGGCACCGCAACATCCAGCACCGTGCGCGACCCACCCGGCCGTCGCAGTAACAACGGAATCGCCCCCGTCCCGCCCCCCGCCAGCACCAGCGCCGCCGCCGTCCGCGACGAGTGAATGCAGTGGACGAGCCCGTCCAAACCGCCTTGAACGGCGGACACGATTGAACTAAGCCAGGTCCAGCAGCACCCGGCCGTCCGCCACCCGCACCGGATACACGCGCACTCGCGCCCGATCCGGATCGGCCAGCGCGCGGCCGGTAGCCAGGTCGAAGATCCATCCGTGCCACGGGCATTGCAGCAACGTTCGTCCGCCCGTTTGGTACTCGATATGACCGCCCACGGACTCGGCATGCACGTTCCCCTTGCACCGGCCCGATGACAGCCGCGCCCCCTGGTGTGCGCACACGTCGCGGGCGGCAAAGAACTCCCGGCCCGAATTCACCACCACAAAGCCGCGGCCCTCGATCTCCACGCGCGTGGGCTGTCCGACCGCGAAGTCGGCCTCCGCCCCTACGTCATGCACGCTCGAAGTCGTAAAACGCCGTGGCGTTGTCCGCCATGATCTTCTGCCGCAACTCGCCCCGCACCACCGACGGCAGTGCGCGGTCCGGCGCGTCGAAGTCCCAGTGCGGGTAGTCCGTGGCGAACATCAGGAAGTCGTCCCGCCCGATCATGTCGAAGATCTGCAGCAGGTGCTGCGGATTCGGTGGCTCGTCCATCGGCTGCGTCGTCATCCGGAAGTGCTCCAGGATGTACTCGCTCGGCAACTTGCGCAGCCACGGCACTTCCTCTTTCAGCCCTTTGTAGTTCTTGTCGAACCGCCACATCAGCGGCGGCATCCACGAGAACCCGCCCTCGATCAGCGCAATCCGCAGGTTCGGCAGACGCTCGAAGATGCCCTCCGACACCAGGCTCAACACCTGCGCCTCGAACGCCTGCGTCATCCCCGTGTGGTCTTCCAGGTAATACGACGGCCAGCCGGTCGCTGTAATCGGGTGGTTCCCCCACCCGCCGAAGTGAATCCCCACCGGCAGGTCCATGTCCGCGGCCGCCTCGAACAGCGGGTAGTAGTGCCGCTTCCCGTACGGCGCGTTGCCGCGAACCGTCAGGATCACCTGCACGAATCGCCCGTCCTTGCCGCAACGCCGGATCTCCTCCGCCGCCGCCTCCGGAATCTGCGGCGTCACCGTGATCGAACTCCGCCAGCGCTCGTCGTTGTCCAGCCACACGTGGCGCTGCCACTCATTCACCGCCCGCGCCAGCGCGATGCTGAAGTCGTCGTTATGCACGTGACCCGCCGCGTACAGCGGCGTCAGGATCCCAAACTGCATGTCCCACTCGTCCAGCAGCTGCTCACGAACGAAGTCGGGATCCGCACCGGGCTTTAGCCCGTTCGGCGGCCACGCGTCGCGTCGCGCGGCGTTCTCGTAGCCCTTCGGATACTGCGTGCCCGGCGGCGCCGCAAAGCCGGATTGTTTGATGTACTGCACCCACCGGTCCGACATGAACGGCGTCAGGTCGTGAATCGTGTTCGGATACGGATGAACGTCGCAGTCGATTACCGTCAGCGAGGTACGGCCGTTCGCGGCCTCCGCAGCCGCCGGCGCGTCAAGGACAGCCTGTGCCATGGAACCCCCTCCTTATCGCCCGATACTCGCCACCAACTCCCCACCCGTCAAGACCCCGCGACCCGCAGGCAACGCGCGTATCCCCACTCGCTACCGCCGACCCCGGCGCCTTCCTGGTCAGCAGTCGTTCAACGACTACTTCGGCAGCCCGTGCTCGTCATACAGAAAGTCTCCGTGCTCTACGGCTGACGGTCCGTCCCGAAGACTCCTCGCACAGCGCTTGGAAATGGCGCGCATTTTCTTCAGCCGCTCCTCCACGCCGCGTTTTCGCCGCTCTCGCACCAAGCGTTCCCGGAGCGCCAATGTGAGCGCTTCGTTCACCGTCTCGCCGGTAAGCCGCGCCAAATCGTTGGCCAGCCGGCAAGTCGCTTCGTCGGTGATGACGATGCGAGATTCCGTCCTGTCCCCTTCCGGGTGCCGTCCCATCCTCAACTGACCAACCGCAGGATCAGCGTCAGCGCCGACATTCCCGCCGACACCACCACACCCACGCCCAGCCCCACCATCCACTTGATGAGCCGGTTCTCAAGATTGGCCAGATCGGCCTTCGTCGCCAGGTGCTCGTAGCCCCCTTGCAGGTGGCTGACCTCGCGCTCGACCTGGCTCACGCGTCCCTCAAGTGCGGCCATAACCCTTCCGATACCCGATGACCGCCCCTGGATGTCTCCAGCCTATCAAGCCCTCGGTCGCACCCCGCCTATGTGACCATGCCCTCCATGCACCTCCGGGCCCTCCTATTCGACCTCGACGACACCCTCATCCCCGATGAAAGCGCTTCCGAAGCCGCCTTCCTCGCCGCCTGCGCCCCCGTCGCCGAGCGCTACAGCCTCCACCCAGCCGCCGGCGCCCAGTCCGCCGGCGCCGGCGCCCGCGAGCTCTGGCGAGCTTCCGAGCACGCGGCCTACTGCCAGTCCATCGGCATCAGTTCCTGGGAAGGCCTCTGGGCCGACTTCACCGGAGACGCCCCCGAGCTCCGGCGCCTCTACGCCTGGGCCCCCGACTACCGCCGCGAAGCCTGGACCCGCGCCCTCGCCCGGCACGGCGTCGACGATCCCGCCTTCGCCGACCACCTCGCCAACCGCTTCCGCCGCGAACGCCGCCAACGCAACGCCATGTTCCCCGACGCCGTCCAACTCCTGCCCGACCTATCCCCCCGCCGGCCC
>JAPPFO010000194.1 GCA_028875175.1 Chloroflexota bacterium
ATTCCTGTTTGCCGATGGCTGAGTATAGCATACCTACCACAAGGGGATAATCGCGTCCTTCGATATCTTCATGCGAGTACACGATCAACTCAATCTCGGCTGCGTCGCCGTCCGGATGAACCGAGGCACTCAGGCGCCGCGCTTGATCAGAGTCGTTCTCGCCGGTTTGATCCAAGAGCGTAAGCAGAACTTCTTCAACAGCCAGATTTAATCGCATGCTGGCCGAGTCACTCCAGCGGTGCCTGGAAGCGAAGGCCTGCAGAAACTCGGAGACATCGGTCAATGACGAAAGCGTCAGGTCGACGTCGAGCCTGCGACGCCAGAAGCCTCGAAGGCCGGTGGCCACGGTCATACCGATGGCCGTAACGCCGCCCACGATGATGGTATTGCCCAACAAATCGCCCCAGATTCCTTCGCTCAACCGGCCAAAGCTGGCTGCCGAGATACCCAGCACCATGGAAACGCCGACAATGACGGCCTTCCGGTAGTCCATTGGCGAAGTAAAGACTGCCTTGGATCCCTCGATAAAGAGAAGGCCGAAAATAATGATGAACACCGAGGCAACAACGGCGTCAGGAGTGGCGGCGAGAATGGCGACAAGCTTGGCGAACGGCGCTATCAAGATCGTCAGGAGCCCGAGATAGATTCCGACGGAGCGAGCAGCGATTCCGGTGAAGCCGATGTAGACGGCGGTTGACGACCAGGGGGCGGAGACGGGTAGTGACGCGACGAGCCCGGTCAGGAGAGTGGTGGCTCCGTAGAGGTTCAGACCGCTCTGGATTTTCCGAAAGTCGAGCGCCGCAGGATTGCGGTAGGAGGCGCGGTTGATGATGGAGAGGTCGCCGACGACCTTGAGGAAGGCCGTGAGCTTGACAACCAGGAAGGCCGGCAGCAGCAACCAGAACTGAATCCCGAAGTCGAGTCCGCGCAGCGGCCATTGGAGGTCCGTGAAGCTGAGCCATGGCGCCGCGGCTACCTGGTCGACGTCGTAGAGCCCCATGGGGACGGCCACCGCCAAGCCGGCAGCAACCGCCATCGGCAGCGTCCAGAGCCGCCGCGCTTCCGACGACTGCACGGCGCCCCAAAGACCGGCGGCGAGGGCCACGATCCCCGGCACGAGGACGAGGCCCGATTCGCCGAGCGAGTGGCTTATCGTTCGGTCCACAAAGAACGGCACCGCGGAAGCCGCGACGAGCATGATGACGATTCCGCTGACGGTTGGCGTGAAAACTCGCCGGAGCGAGGCGAGGCGGGAAACAAGCAGGAATTGGAGCAGGGTTGAAGTAATCACCAAGCTGGCCAGGAGACTCGGTCCGCCGCGCGTCAGGGCAAGAACCGAGACGGCAAGAAGCGGGACATTCAAGTTGGTGACAACGAGGCCTCCCGATCCCATGTAGCGGAACGGGAAGGCGTGAAGAACCATGCTTAAACCGGAGATTGCGAGCCCGGTAAGCGTGGCCCAGGCCAGATAGTTGTCTGATACTCCGGAAGCCCGAACTACGAAGGTTGTAAGGAGAACGATGCTAATGGTATTTGGAATGAAGATGAGAAGCGCCGCGCCGAGCGCCTGCCGGGGCGGGCAATGCTCGGCGGGCTCGTAGCGCATACTCTTCTGTCCAGCTTCTTAGGTCGGAGGCATCACGGAGGGGGAGTCCTGGCGACGTTGCCCGAATCCCGGCGCATGTTAGCAGCGTCCAATTGCGATCAGGGCCCGGGAAGGGACAGCGGCGACGGGCAATCGGGACGTGGACAGCGGATAGCTGGACGTCTGCCAGCCAAGAATCGATACGCGGGGCTTACGCACCTGGCCGAAACCGGTGCCGACGCTAGCGCCAGTCGAGGGCGACGCCCCAGTACTCGTTGGGTTGGTTGAGGAGGCCGTCGTAGGCGGCGGCTATCCGGCTGGCGGGGAGGCGGTGGGAGATGAGCTCGGCCAGGCGGAGGCGTCCGTACGCTACGAGGTTGAGGATGGTGCGGGCGTTGCCGGCGATGGAGAGGGGATGGCCGCGGGCCGGGTTGACGGGGACGCGGTGTTCGAGGGCGCCCTTGATGGTGACCCAGGACTTGTGGACGGGCTGGAGGAAGTCGTTGAGGTCGGCGGTGACGGGGGCGCGGGGGGAGCCGAGGAGGATGAGTTCGCCGTAGGGCGCGGCGGCATGGATGGCAGTTTGGGCCACGCCGGCGTGGCCCACGGCTTCGACGACGGTCTGGGCCCCGCCGCCGGTGAGGTCGCGTAGCTGGTCGACGATTGTCGACATGTCCTCGCCGATGACTCGCTGGATGCCGACGCGGTGAGCGAGCTGGCGGCGGGCGAGGACGGGGTCGACGCCGATGACGCGTGCACCGTCGAGCTGGAACAACTGGGCGGCCAGGTTGCCGACGAGGCCGAGTCCAAAGACGACGACCCAGTCGTTGACGTGGTTGTCGGCGACCTGGGGGGCGGTGATGGCGACCATGCCCATGCGGACGGCGGCGGCGAGGTCGCTGGGGACATCTTCAGGCACTGGGACGACGATGGTGTTGGGGTCGTCCACGGGAACGAGGTGGTGGGAGACGTGCTTGCGCTGGGTGAAGACGCGGTCACCAACGGTCAGAGATTCGACGTCGGAGCCGAGCTCAATGACGCGGCCGCAGTTGGCGTAGCCGGGGCGGGCGGGGAAGTGGTTCCAGCTGCCGGGGACGTTAACGCCGGGGTCGAGGCCGGTGAAGTTAGCGAGTTCGGTGCCGGCGCTGATGAAGGTGCACTCGGTCTGGACGAGGACTTCGTTGGGGCCGACGGGGCCCGGTATCTCGATATCTTCGAGGTGGACGACGTTGGCTTCGGGGACGACGGCCGCCCGGCCGGTCATGGTGTGGCGCCGAGTTCGGTCAGGGTGAGGCGCTGGCCGCCGCGGGCGACGGATTCCTCGGCGGCGATGCCGAGGACGGCGGCCCAGTAGGCGGCGTCGAGGCCGGCCACGGGATCGCGTTCGCCGCGGAAGACTGAGAGGGCGTCGGCCAGCAGGCGGGTGTCGCCGCCGCCGTGGCCGCCGCGGGCTACCTCGACGGGGCGTTCCTCGTCGCGGTCGTCGCGGCGGCCGGTGAGCCGGAATGCATCCTGACCGTCGCGGCCCTCGACTTTGCCATCTTCGCCCCAGACGCCAATTTCGCGGGTGGTGTAGGAGGCGAAGAGGCAGAGGCTGTAGGAGACGCGCTTGCCGCCCTCGTAGTCGATGCTGGCGCTGGCGTGGTCGACGGTGTCTTTCTCGGAGTTGAAGACGCAGGTGTCGAAGATGTAGCCGCTGGTGGATTCAGCGTCGTAGTACAGCTCTTTGAGACGGCCCTGGGTGATGTCGACGTATTCGGCGCAGGGTGTCGGGTGGGCGCTCAGCGAGGAGTACTACTA
>JAPPFO010000273.1 GCA_028875175.1 Chloroflexota bacterium
ACGTTGCCGATCGGGAGCGCGAGCCAGGAGTCAGGCGGTAAGAGCCCTGACGCTGGCCGCTGGCCGACAAGATGCGGATGGCAGGCAAGAACACAGGAGGATCCCTCTGTTGAAGGTGTGGTTGGTCAAGCGAGAGTCAGAACGAGGCATGACCTTCGGCTGGATGCCGTCAAGCCTCAGTCGCCGCGGACGAAGGGCAGTGAGCCACGACGCGAGTCGCTCGGCGGTCGTGCGTCTCCTGGCGCGAGCGGCGAGGAGCGTCTAGGCGACGGCGCTGCGAGGCAGCAAACTCCCGGCGGGAATCAGCGGGGGCGTGTGACGTATCAACGGGGTGCCTTGCGGAATCGCGAAGACTCCGACCTGAGGCATAGGAACCTTATCAGACGTCTGGAGCTTCACCAGGCACTGTCGCGGTAGCGGCGTCAGCTCGACTTGAGTGAACTGCGCATCCGCTACGGGCGTGTCGACGTCGTAGCCGTCAGAACCCCCAGCGCGGTGTTGCCGGTTGGTGACGCCAGGTCTCGATGGCGGTTCCGCGGCTCACGGGTCTCTAGCGGCTAAGTTGCCAGTACAGCTAGCCGCCGTCGGAGGAGGAAGCCGCGGGTCGGACCTCATCCACGGCCCAGTAGAGGGCGGCCAGGATGATGAGGGGGTCGAGGATCTGCCAGAGGATTCCGTTTTGGAGGAAGGTGGCGTTGATCAGGTCGAGGATTCCGAAGGCGAGCGCGAGGACGGCGCCAACGCGATAGGCGGTCCCGCCGCGTTGCCAGAGGGCGAGCGCTCCGGCGACGGCGAATCCGACGACGAGGGCGTTGATGGATTCCCAGACGGCTTGCGTGTTTTCGCCGTAGGGCGAGGCCGAGAAGTCGTCGGAGTGGTCGCCGTAGTAGTTGACAAAGACGACGACGGCGAAGCCCACGAGGATGAGGGCCCAGGCGGACTTGACGCTGCGGGTGTTGCGCCAGAGCCACCAGACGCCGGGAATGGCAATCAGAAGCGCGGCGAACTGCCAGATTTTCCAGGCCCAGCTGTCGACGTTGATCCGGGTTTCGGAGACGACGGACCCGGCATCGATCCAGGCATAGAGCATGGCGGCAACCACCGCCGCCGCCGCGAGTGAACCGGCGACACCAAGATTCTGTCGATCCAGCCAGCACTTCATCGCCCTAACCTCCCGTCTTTGCGCTGCGCGGAACTCCGTTCGCGAGCGCCGCACCAGACCACACCAACAAGGTCAGAATCCGCAAGGGGTCAAGCGCGTCCCAGATTGTGCCGTTGTTGACGAAGTAGGCGTTGATGAACAGAACAACACCCTGGGCGCCCACGAACACCGCCAGGGCTCGTGCGTTCAGGTCTCCCCGTGCCCAAAGCACGGGAACGGCGATGAGCGTGCAGCCGAGGAAGATTGGATTGGTTGCCTTCCAGACGTCGCCGTAGTGGCCCTCGAAGAACCGGTACGCGTAGGCGTTAAGGAATACGGCCAGGGCGAGGACCGCCAAGGCGACGCCACGGGTCCAGACCACGCGCCGAGTGCCGCGCCAGATCCACCAGACACCGGGGATGCCCATCAGCAGGGCGCCGACCTGCCAGAGGCGCCAGGCCCAGTTGGAGGTGGAGGGCAGGCCTTCGCGGTCGAGCATGTCGGTTGAGGTTCCCCAGGCGAAGAGGGCGACGAAGAGGATGGCGGCGTAGAGGAGGGCCTCGGCGGCGCCGAGATCGCGGGGGCGGATTGGATTACGCAATGGGCTGCTCTCTCATGTGGTCGCCTCTTTGGTTTCAGTCACTTTCCAGGGGCCGCCGATATCGGAGCTGAGGCCGACGACCGCCCAGAGCAGGGCGACCAGCATCATGATCGGGTCAAGGGCGCTCCAGAGGGTCTCGTTATTGATGAAGAGGTAATTGATGAACACGAGGACGCCGGTGATGGCCGAAATCGCGGCCAGGAAGCGGCCGCTGTTGCAGCCGGATCTCAACACCGAAACCCCGATGACGGCGGAAAGGGCGACCACGAGGCCATCGACCACTTCCCAAACCGTGCCAACGTGGTCGCCGAAGATTTCCTCCGTATAGGCGTTAAGGAAGATGATAGGGACGAGCAGAGCCATTGCGAGGGCGCGAATGCGGGGTTGACTTTGGCCGTTGGACCAGAACCAGGTAGCGCCCGCGAAGGCGATGACGAGGGTTCCGATCTGCCAGAGCTGGTAGCGCCAGTTTTCGGTCGCGAGGGCATCGGGGTCGACGACGGTGGTGTGGTGGTTCCAGGTGAAGAGGGCGACGACGATGAAGGCGGCACCAATGAGGAGTTCGAAGGCGCTGAGGTTGCGGCGTTGTGTCAGAACGTGCATGGGCGAGCCTCCGCGTCAACGCTCTTGCACCCACGCCGCCCGCGTGGGCGAGCCGACCAAGCCGGGGAGAGTTTAGCCAGTGAGAGCTTGTTATGTCGACGCGCCAGATGCGAAGCGTTACCTCAGGTGCGGCCGAATTCGCGGTCGAGGAGTTGGCGGCTGAGGAGGATGACGGTTGGGCGGCCGTGGGGGCAGGTGAGGCCGAGGTCGCAGGCTTCGAGGTCGCGGATGAGGGCGGACATTTCATCGAAGGCCAGGGGGGCGCCGGACTTGATGGCGGCGCCGCAGGCGAGGGACCAGCGCAGGCGGTCGGCGGCAGCGAGGCGCTGGAAGTCGGGGGTCTGGGCCTCGGCGACGACTTCGCGGAGGTAGGTGGCGGCGTCGATGCGGCCAAGAGCCGACGGCACGGCGCGGAGGAGCCAGGCGGAGGGACCGAAGGCGGTGACGTCGAAGCCGAGCGTGCGGAGATCGTCGGCGTGGGCGGCGACCCAGTCGCTTTCCTCGGCGCTGAGTTCGACGCTGGTGGGATCGAGGAGGCGCTGGGTCGGGGTGTCAGCGATGTTGCCGAGGCGCTCGAAGAGGACGCGTTCGTGGGCGGCGTGCTGGTCGATGAGGTAGAGGCCGCGGGGTCCGGCGGCGACGATGTAGGTGTTTTCGACTTGGCCGAGAGGGCGCATGACGGGAGAGCGGAGGCCGGGGGCGGGTTCAGGCTGTTGGTCGTCCGGCGGTGGGGGCGGACCTCCGCCGGCGCCGAGGTGGCGGCTGGGCGGGGGCGGACCGGAGTCCCAGCGGGCGTTGCCGGACGGGAAGAAGAACTGGTCGACGACAGGGCGGTCGAGGCGGGCGGGGGCGACTTCGGTGGAGGAGGCGAGGGCGCGGCGGACGGTGGCGGAGAGGCGGCGGAAGATTTCGCCGGAGCGTCGGAAGCGGACCTCGGCCTTGGAGGGGTGGACGTTGACGTCGACTTCCTCGGGGGGAATGGTCAGGTTCAGCACGATCACGGGGAAGCGGCCGGTCGGCATGACGCTGCGGTAGG
>JAPPFO010000050.1 GCA_028875175.1 Chloroflexota bacterium
CCCCCCCCCCCCCCCCCCCCCCCCCCCCCCCCCCCCCCCCCCCAACCCCCCCCCGCCCCCCCCCCACAACCCCCCCCCCCAGGAACCCCCCCCCCCCCCCCCCCCGGGGGGGGGGGGGGGGCCAGTGACAGCTCCCCCCTTCACCCCCGCCAAAGCCGCGGCGCCGGAAGACCGCCGATAATGCAGCCATACACTGGCTACACGCCCGCCGGCTAGGGAGCACCAATGAGCACGACGGCCACAGCGCCGAGCAGTAGCGCGGATGGGGTGACCTGGGACCTCAGCATCCTCTACGACTACCCCGACGACCCGAAGGTCGTATCGGACCTGGACGCGGTGACCGAGCGCGCCGCGGCGTTCGAGAAGCGCTACCGGGGGCAGGTGGCCGGCCTCGACGCCGCCGGCCTGCGGGATGCCGTCACCGAGTTGCAGGACATCCACGAGGCCATGGACCACCCGGCCATCTACGCTCACCTGCTGCACGCCGGCCAGACCGACGAGCCCACCCACGGCCGCCTGGTGGCCCTCACGCAGGAACGCGGCACCGCCATCAACAAGCACCTGATCTTCTTCGACCTCGAGTGGATCGAGGTCGACGACGAGCGGGCCGAGGAACTCCTGGCCGACCCGATTCTCAAGGACTTCGCCTACCTGCTGCGCCTGGAACGCCGCTACAAGCCCCACCGCCTGTCCGAGGGCGAAGAGCAGCTATTGGACGAGAAGGCCAACACCGGCAGCCGCGCCTGGAGCCGCCTCTTCGGCGAACTCACCAGCCGCCTGACCTGCGAGGTCACCCTGGAGGGTGAAACCCGCACGCTCACCGAGGCCGAAACCCTGGCCCTCAGCTACCACCCCGACCGCGAAACCCGAAAGTCCGCCGCCGCCGGCATGACGCAGGCCCTGCGCGACAGCCTCCACCCCCTCACCTACGTCTTCAACGTCCGCCTCCAGGACCACGCCACCGACGACCGTCTGCGCAGCTACCCCACGGCCATGTCGTCCCGCAACCTGGCCAACCAGATCACCCAGGAGTCAGTCGACGCGCTGGTCGCCGCCTGCGTGCGCGGCTTCCCCATCGTGGGGCGCTACTACCGGCTCAAAAAGCGCCTGCTGGGCCTGGACGAGTTGTTCGACTACGACCGCTACGCCCCGCTCAGCGCCGATCTGCCGTCCTACGACTGGGCCACCGGCAAGGACGTCGTGCTGGAGAGCTATCACGCCTTCTCCGAGACCCTCGGCGGCATCGCCCAGCGGGCCTTCGACGAGCGCTGGATCGACGCCGAACTCCGTCCCGCCAAGCGCGGCGGCGCCTTCAGCATGGGCGGCACCCCCAGCACCCACCCCTACATCCTGGCCAGCTACACCGACACCGTCCGCGACGTGATGACGCTGGCCCACGAGCTGGGCCACACCGTCCACCAGTACCTGTCCTACGGCGTCGGCTATCTGCAGGCCCACACGCCGCTCACCACGGCCGAGACCGCCTCCGTGTTCGGCGAGATGATCGTCTTCCGCCGCCTGCTCGACGCCCAGCCCACGGCCGCCGCCCGTCTGGGCCTGCTGGCCAGCAAGATCGAGGACCACTTCGCCACCGTCTTCCGCCAGATCGCCATGCACAACTTCGAGTTCCGGGCCCACCAGGCCCGCCGCGAGGAGGGCGAGCTCTCCTCCGACCGCCTCAGCGACCTCTGGTTCCAGGCCAACGGCGAGATGTTCGACGGCTCCGTCACCCTGCGCGACGACTACCGCATCTGGTGGAGCTACATCCCCCACTTCATCGGCTCGCCCTTCTACGTCCACGCCTACGCCTTCGGCGACCTGCTGGTGCTGGGCCTGCTGCAGCGCTACCAGGAACAGGGCGACGAGTTCGAACCGCGCTACATCGAAATGCTCTCCAGGGGCGGCTCCGTCAGCCCCAACGCGCTGCTCGAACCCTTCGGCATCGACCTGGCCGACCCCACTTTCTGGGACGGCGGCGTCCGCGTCCTCGGCGACCTGGTCCGCGAAGCCGAAGCCATGGCCGCCGAGGCCGGGAGGTAACGATGCAGAACGGCGTCCTGCAAGCCGTCGGCTCACCCGCCATCAGCATGGACGATGCCTGCGCAGTAGTCGCCGACGCCCTGCGCGCCTCACCCTCCGGCGAGCGCCGCTTCCTGGTGCTGGTGCCGGACTCCACCCGCAAGGCCCCCGTGGCCGACATCTTCCGCGCCATCCACGACGCCGTCGACGGCCGCGCCGACCGCGTCGACGCCATGATCGCCCAGGGCACCCACGGCCCCATGTCCGAGACCGAGAAGTCCGCCTGGGTCTTCGGCGAGAACCGCTACCCCCTTAGCACCGTCTTCGACCACGACTGGGACAACCCGGACGCCCTCACGCCGCTGGGCGTGGTCCCGCTGGACGATCAGCTGGACCGCTTCGGCGAGAACCGCCGGTACGCCTCGCTCCTCGGCTTCGACAACGACATGCGCATCCGCGTCAACGCCAAACTGCTCGAGTACGACCGCCTGGTCCTGCTGACCCGCGTGCAACCCCACGAGGTCGCCGGCTTCGCGGGCGGCGCCAAGCAGATCTTCCCCGGCGTCTCCGGCCCCGAAATGATCAGCCTCCTCCACGCCATCGGCAGCCTGCGCACCAACCGCGGCATCCACGGCGTCATGCCCAACCCCGTCCGCGACCTGATCGACGACATGGCGCTGAACCTTCCCGTGCCCATCACCTCCATCGGCCTGGTAATCGATGACGACAGCGACGCCATCAACGGCGCGTTCGTGCAGCCGGACGGCTGGCGCGAATGTGTCGAGCTCGCCGCCGAACTGAGCGCCGCCGTCAACATCCGCTACGTCCCGCGGCGCGTCCGCCGGGTGGTCGCGGCCCTGCCCAGGCGCAAGGACGGCAGCTGGCTCTACCCGGACTTCTGGACCGGCGCCAAGGGCGTGCTCAAGACCGAGGACGCCGTGGCGGACGGTGGCGAACTGGTGGTCTGGGCGCCCAACATCGACACGATCTCCGACGCCCACGGCGAGTTGATCAGCGCCATCGGCTACCACACCTACGCCTACTTCCTGTCGCGGCCCGAGTCCTGGCAGCGCGCCGGCGCCACCCCGCTGGCCTTGAATGGCAGCGCCCTGGTCAAAGGCGAGGGCCGCATGGATGGTGACCGCGAGGTGCCCCGCATCGACGTCCGCATCGCCACCGCCATCCCACCCGACGCCTGCGCCCGCATGAACATCGGCTACGAGAACCCCGACGCCGTCGCCGCCGAAATCGCCGCCACACCCCCCAACGCCATCACCGATGACCGCCTCATCGTCCGCGACGCCGGAGGCGTCCTCTGGCG
>JAPPFO010000069.1 GCA_028875175.1 Chloroflexota bacterium
CCCCATCCCGCAGCGCCACCGCATTCCCATACGGAAACCCGTTCCGCACCGACGCATCCCGCGTGCTCGGCTGCTCCGTCGTCCACACCGCAGCCATCACGCCTCCCACCGGCGCCCTCACCGGCCGCCGGTACACCGACCCCGCCGCCAACGCCAAATCCAGCCCCCCATGCCGATAACTCCCCCGATCAACGCCAAACCCACTCGTAACCCGAACCGTCCCGTCCAGCGGTGGCATCAGCGCTCCCAGCACGGGCGCCGGCTCGGGTGGCGGCGCCGGCCCCGCCCGCCCCACCGGCAACGCCATCGCCGTCGTCAGGTCGCGCTCCAGCTCAGCGTGGGCCGCCGGCGCGAAGTCATGCCAGTGGCCGCCGCGCCCCTGGCCCACGAACCAGCACAGCGCCTGTGCTTGCGGCAGCGCCTGGGCCACCAGGGGGGCCGCGTCCTGCAGCCAGCCCGCGTGATAGTTGACCGCGGGCCGGTTCGGCGGGTCCGTACCGCGCGCCGCCGTGTTGAATTCGGTAATCCAGACGGGCAGGTGATCCAGGCCAAGCGCGGCGTGATTCTCTGCCCAGGTCTCCGCCACATTCAGCCCGAATCGCCAGCCCGCCTCGTGACGGGTCTGCATGTCGTCAGCCACGGAATGGCGCGGATTGCCGTACACGTGCACGCTCAACACATCGGGCGGCCCGGCAATGCGCTTCCACGCATCCAGCAGCGCATGGTCAAGATCGGCCCAGGGCGAGCCTTCCGGCGATTGCCCGGCCCTCGCGCCCAATCGGCTGGGGTGAAACGTCGCCACCGGAACGCTGGCCAGTCGCGCGCCGGGCAGCGCCTGCTGGCACGCCGCGATGAAGACCCGCAACGCGCCCTCGACCAGCCGCCAGTCCCGCGCGCCCTCCAACTGCGGCTCATTGCCCGGTTGCAGAATCAGCCGCCCGCCCAGGCCACCCAGCCGGCTCAGCTCCCCGAGCGCGGCCCGATACGCCGTGCGCTCAGCCTCCGTCCGCGCATACGCCTGCCCCCGCCGCCAGTCCACCCGCAGCAGAACCTCGCTCCCCGGATGCCGCTCCGCCAGCGCCTCGATCCGCCGCATCGCCTGGCTCAGGTGATGCGGATCATCCGGAGCCACACCCTCCAGGTACACCAACTCCACGAACGGCGTCCCGTCCGGGTACCGCCGCCCCATATCCGCCCAATGCACCCCAACCCGCATCATCACAGCCCCACCCCCAACCCCGCCCCCACCACGCCGGATAGCCGGGTACCGACCGCCCCACACACCACCGTCCGGATCGCCCCCGGCTCCGCGAGAAACTTCTCCCTGGTGGAGACCTTTGCACAACGCGCTGCAACCTCGAAGACGGGGCCGCTCTTCACCCTCTCCAAGGGGAGAGGCAGGTTCGGGCGTCTTCGGCCGAAGCCGGTGAGGGGTCTTCCGCGCAACCAGCCGCGGGTTACGCAAAGCTCTCTTTGGGGAGAGGATTGGGATGAGGAATCTTCCGCGCACCCAACCCTCGGGTTACGCAAAAGGCTCCTGGTGGCATTCGTCTCACGGACGCGCGCTTCGAGCGCCTCCAGGTCCTCGTACAGTTGCGCCAGGTCACTCCCGCCCTGGCCGTAGCTGCCGCGGCTGACGCCAAAAACGCTAGGGACTCGAATCGTCCCGTCCAACGGCGGAATGAGCATGACTTCTCCTTTGGCCTCGCCGGATCCCAGCCCCCGCCGCCCTGCCGCAATCCCGAGTGTTGCCTTGTCGTGTACACCACTGTACACTTTTCGTAGACGGACCACAACCCTTCGGAGACCCCACCAATGCCAAGCCTGGCCCACCCCCTGCTCACCCTCGTCACCGCCCTGCCCTCCGTCGTACTCCGAGTGTGCACGCCCACTCCGATCGCTCGCCGGTCTTCACGTCAAAGCGCCCGTCATGGGCGCCCGCCTTCCCACCGCACCGGCACACCCCCAACGCCCCCGCATCACCGCTCTGCACCCTCGCCCCACTGCTGCTCTCACACGCCCCAACGGCCGGCCCCGCACAGGCCGAATGGACGGCCGCCGCGCCTCAAGAGTTTTTTGGAAAAAACTCTTACTGCGCACGCGAGGCCTCACTCCAGCCCCCCGCAGCGCCTACACTCGCTGCTCACACGGACCGTGGCGCACCCGGTGGAGGCTTTGGCCGCATGAACCTCGTCGGCTACACCGATCGCCTCACCGCCGCCCCCGGCGACACCGTCCGCTTCATGGTCAGCAGCCACCACCCCCGCTTCCGCGCCGACCTCGTCCAGCTCATCCACGGCGACGAGTCCCCCGCCGGCCCCGGCTACAAAGAGCGCGAAGTCCCGTCGGCCATCGCCGGCGAATATCCCGGCCGCCCCAAGCCCATCCACAGCGGCTCCTACGTCCACATCCCCGCCCACCCCGCCCTCGACGCTCTGACCAGCTTCACCGTCACCGCCTGGATCTACCCCACCACCCCCGCCAACGGCCTCCAGGGCCTCATCACCCGCTGGACCGACGACCCCGCCCCCCACGGCTTCGCCCTCGTCATCGGCCCCAACGGCGACCTCGCCCTCCACCTCGCCGACGGCCGCAACCCACCGGTCCAGGCCGCCACCGGCGCCCCGCTCACCGAGCGCGTCTGGACCTTCGTCGGCGCCAGCTACCACGCCCCCACCGGCCGCATCGTCCTCATCCAGCAACCCCTCCACCGCTGGCCCGTCGCCCCCGACCAGGCCCTCGTCACCCACGACACCACCGCCAACATCCGCGGACCCTCGGGCACCCCCCTCCTCTTCGCCGCCCTCACCGCCGGTCCACCCGAACGCCCCGGCCCCATCGCCTTCCCCTACAACGGCAAGCTCGACACCCCCCGCCTCTACAACCACGCCCTCTCCACCGACCAACTCACCACGCTCGCAAACACCAACGCCAATCACTCCGTAACGGACCCAGTCGCCAACTGGGACTTCAGCCTCGACATCGGCAACTACCGCGTCACCGACATCGGCCCCCACGGCCTGCACGGCCAGGCCGTCAACATGCCCACCCGCGGCATGACCGGCCACAACTTCACCGGCGCCCAAACCAGCTTCCGCCTCGCCCCCCACGAGTATGGCGCCATCTACTTTCACGACGACGACGTGGAGGACGTCGGCTGGGAGTCCGACTTCCAGCTCACCATTCCGCCCGACCTGCCCAGCGGCGTCTACGCCGCCCGCCTCCGCGCCGGCGACGACGAGGACTACCTCCCCTTCTGCGTCCGCCCGCCCCGCGGCACCGCCACCTCCCGCATCGCCGTGCTCATGCCCACGC
>JAPPFO010000041.1:0-29298 GCA_028875175.1 Chloroflexota bacterium
CCTTGGTCCAGAAGCGGGCGTAGAGCAGGTGCATGACGCTGTGCTCGGCGCCGCCGACGTACAGGTCCACGGGCATCCAGCGTCGGACGGTGTCGGGGTCGAAGGCTTGTTCATGCTGGTTGGGGCTGCAGAAGCGCAGGAAGTACCAGCTGGAGCAGGCGAAGCCGCCCAGGGTGTCGGTCTCGCGCCGGCCGGGCTGACCGCAGGTGGGACAGGGGATGTTGACCCAGTCCTCGACGGCGTCCAGGGGCGAGCGTCCGCCCAGCTGCTGCGGGTCGATCTGCTCGACGTAGGGCAGCAGGACGGGTAGCTGGTCCTCGGGCACCGGGACCTCGCCGCAGGCCTGGCAGTGCACGATGGGGATGGGGGTGCCCCAGTAGCGCTGGCGGGAGATCAGCCAGTCGCGCAGCTTGTAGTTGACGGCGAAGTCGCCCGTGCCCCGGTCGCGCAGCCACTCGGTGACGGCCCGCACGCCGTCCGCAACCGACAGGCCGTCGAACCGGCCGGAGTTGACCATGGGGCCGTCGCCGACGAAGGCCTCGGTCAGCGGCTCCCCGGCCCAGTCGGGCGGGGCGATGACGGTGCGGATTTCGATGCCGTAGCGGGTGGCGAAGTCGAAGTCGCGCTCGTCGTGGGCCGGCACGGCCATGATGGCGCCGGTGCCGTAGGTCATCAGGACGTAGTCGGCGATCCAGATGGGCAGGCGCTCGTCATTAACGGGGTTGATGGCGAAGCCGCCGGTGAAGACGCCGGTCTTGTCGTCGTCCAGCGCCACGCGGTCCAGCTCGGCCTTGCGGGCGGCGGCGGCCACGTAGGCCTGGACCTCGTCGGCGCGGTCCGGCGTGGTGACGCGGGCGACCAGCGGGTGCTCGGGGGCCAGCACCATGAAGGTGGCGCCGAAGAGGGTGTCGGGGCGGGTGGTGAAGACCGGGATTTCGTCGCCGGTCTCGGCCGTGAAGGTCACATCGGCGCCTTCGCTGCGGCCAATCCAGTTGACCTGGGCGGCGCGGGTTTCGTCCGGCCAGTCCAAGCCTTCCAGGTCTTCGATCAGCTGGTCGGCGTAGTCGGTGATCTTGAAGAACCACTGGGTCAGCTCGCGCTGGGTGACGTCGGGGTGGTCACGCCAGCAGGTGCCGTCGGCGTTGACTTCCTCGTTGGCCAGGGCGCCGCAGATGGGGCACCACCATTGCAGCCCGGAGGCCCGGTAGGCCAGCCCGCGCTCGAAGAGCTTCAGGAACATCCACTGGGTCCAGCGGTAGTACTCGGGGTGGGTGGAGTTGATCTCGCGATTCCAGTCAAACGACCCGCCGGCCAGGTTCAGCTGCCGCTTGTAGTTGGCACTCCACTCGCGGGTCAGGTCGGCCGGGTGGCGGCCGGTCTCGATGGCGGCGTTTTCGGTGGGCAGGCCAAAGGCGTCCCAGCCCATGGGGTGCAGCACGTCGTAGCCGCGCATGCGCATGACGCGGGAGATCACGTCGGTGGGCACGTAGTTGCGCAGGTGGCCGACGCTGAGCCCGTCGCCCGAGGGGTAGGGGAAGAAGTCCAGGCAATAGAAGGTGGGGCGGTCGGACGGCTCGGGCGTGCGGTACAGGTCCTGCTCAGCCCAGCGGGCGCGCCACTTGGGATCGATATCGGTGGGACGGAAGTCGGTGGTCATGGGGAAGAGCCAGCGAGGCCAAGTCCTGAAAGGCAGCCTGCCATTCTAGGCGGCTCGACTTCGTTTGGACGGAAACCGCCCGTTACGCTGCCCTGGGCGCCACGTTTCCAGAGGGCGTGACCGCGGGCAATTGGAGCGTGCGTTGACCGGCCAAGTTCCGAGCCGCGAGCAGGACGTCGTGTACGAGTTGCGCGACGTGGTCATGATCTACTCCGGTCAACAGGAACGAGCGAATGACGGCATCTCGCTCGACGTTCGTCGCGGCGAGATCTTTGGCATCTTGGGGGACAACGGCGCCGGCAAGACCACCCTGGTACGGCAGATGGTCAACCTGCTGCAGCCGACGTCGGGCTCGATTCGCCTTTTCGGACGACCCGTTGCCGACGATCCATTTGCGGTAACAACCCGAGTCGGCTTCATGCCGCAGGACGGCGCGGTGCTCGACAGCCTGACCGTTGGCGAGATTCTCTTCGTGACTGCCCGCTTGCGGGGTGAGAGCCGTTCCGGGGCGCGAAGCGAGCGGGACCGGCTGATTGACCTGTGGCAACTGACCGCGGTCCGGCGCCGGCCGTGTCGCCATCTGTCCGGCGGGCAGCTACGCCTGGTGCAACTGGCGTTGGCCACCGCTACCACGCCTCCCGTCGTCATCCTGGACGAGCCGACGGCCAATCTCGATGCCCAGCGCCGGCAGTTGGTGTGGACGAACCTTCGTCAGCTCAACAGGGAACAGGGAACCACGGTGATCTTCATCACTCACGACGCCGTGGAAGCCGAAAAGATCATCGAGCGGGTGGCCATCCTCCGCGCCGGCCGCGTCGTCGCGATTGGGGAACCCGCCTCGCTCAAGCGACGCGTGGACCGGCAGGTGCGGCTGGAACTCGAGGCCGGCGCCGAGGATCCGCCGGCGCTCGGTGCGGGACTCGGGTTCCGACGTCTGCCTTCAGGCCGATGGCTTGCTCTTGTACCGAAGGACCAACTCTCTGAGGTGCTACAGCGCCTGGACCTCGAACGCTACGAGGACTTCCGGATCTATTCCTGCACGCTTGAAGATCTGTACCTCCACTACGCGGAGCGCGCGGGTGAATGATCGCCGTGGCCGGCAGGCTTTCGCCCTTCAACTGGCCGAGTTGCTGCTGGTGCAACTGGCGAATTGGCGCTGGGGCTGGCGCAGCATGGTGGTGCTGGGCATGGCGGCACCGCTGCTCAGCATCACCATGCTCGGAATCCTCATCCGCGACTCGGGGGTGGTGGCGCTCGAATACGTGCTGGTCGGCAACGTGGTCCTGGCCCTGATGTTCGAGAACCAGAACAAAGTGTCGAGCAACTTTGCCTACATGCGGGCGAAGGGCACGTTGCACTTCGTTGCCACGCTGCCGGTGCACAAGTCGGCGCTCATCCTGGCAACCGTCGTGGCCTTTCTCCTGCTGGCCCTTCCCGCGGTTGTTGTCACGATTGCGGCCGGCTCGAGAATCCTGGGCGTCGCACTGGCGCCAAGCCCCTGGGTGCTGCTGGTGGTGCCGGTGTGCGCCATTCCACTGGCAAGCATCGGGGCCCTGGTTGGGTCGCTAGCGCGAACGCCCGAGGAAGCCGGCTCGGTCAGCCTGCTGTTGGCGCTACTGCTCCTGGGGCTGGGACCGGTTCTGGTGCCCCCTGAACGGCTGCCGGAGGCCCTCAACCTGGCCGGCTACGCGAGCCCGGCAACCTACGCCGCGTCGGCATTGCGACAGGTACTGCTGGGTCCTGTCAGCGCCCGGCTCGCACTGGATCTGGGTGTCCTGGCCGGCCTTTCCGTGGTCGTCCTCTGGTTCGTTGAGCGGCGCCTGCGTTGGCGAGTCGGCTGATCGCGCCGGATCGGCCGAGGCAACGGGTTGGAAGTCGATTAGCGTGTCCCTGGGTTCGCGCTTAGCCATTTCCGGCCGAGGTCGGCGCCGTCGGTGAGAACCTGGGTACCCGCCAGGATGGCGGCGCGGCAGGCGGTGGTATCGGTGAAGTTGGAAAGGAAGCAGTCCCAGCCCGGACAAGTAGAACGAGGTGTAGGCGTCCGCCAGCGTGTCCAAGCCGTGACTTCGTAATCCCGCAGTGACTCGGGTTCGGTTGAGGGCCCAGACGTGCTAGCGCAGCCCGTGCAACTCAATGAGCTTGAGCAGGCCGGAAACACCAATTTGCGTTTGCCTGGGACCCAAGATGGCGCGAAGAGTGCCTTGCGGGATGGGCCGGCTCCCGCGGTGTTTCTTTGTCGGGATTATGGTCACGCGAGTCTCAGATGCCCCGTCGCGGCTAAAGGTCTTGGCGTAGGCGACGCCGTGCCGTGCCTCGCGTCTTCGCGTCCAGCCGTCTCGCTGAAGCAGCCGTTCCAACTGTGAGCATGTGATCGCAGGGAGGCGCTCTCGTCGAGGCGCTATCTCGGTGCCGCCCTAGGCAAGCGCGGTCTTCTGAGGCTGGGTGCCGGCGTCCACAGCAATTGGCCGGACTTGTGTAAAGACCGATCCGGCGTTGATAGGCAGCGGCCTAGTGACTTTCTGAGGCGTGCGGTCGAGAAAGACGGGAATCTCTTGCCTCTCGAAGAATCGCTCGCGCTCTCCAACGTCCTCCAAGCTGTTCAGATGCAACTGCACAAGGTCCGCCAACTCGTCAGCAACCTCGTCCACCGTGTCGCCAAAGGTCGCAGTTCCTAGTTCCAGACATTGGCCCAGCCACTGGTCACCCTCGCGTTGGAACTCGAAGGTCATGGCCACGTACGCGGTCGCGGGCATCTAGCTCCCCGAATCCTCCAGATCGAACTAGGCGAGAGATTGGATCACGCTCACGCATCGCCTACGTTCGCGAACTCAATTCTACGGCGCACACGTCAATGGTTGAGAAGGCGCACTATGGGCGGGAGCGTTGGCGCGCGAGACCAGGGAGTCGAGTTATGGCACGCGAGGAGATGGCGGATGGGCAGACGCGGGAGAACCTGCATGGGATTTGGATTGCGCTGACGACGCCGTTTACGGGGGACAACAGGATCGATACGGGGGTGGTGCGGGAGAACGTGCGGCGCTGCCATGCCGCGGGGCTGCACGGGGCGTACACGACCGATAGCGACGGGGAGTTTTACGCGATCGAATTGGACGACTTTCGCACCCTGGTGGAGGCGTTCGGGGACGAGTGCCAGAGGGTGGGCATGCCCTCGCAGGCGGGGGTGACCTGGCTGAACACGCAGGGCACGGTGGACCGCCTGCGGATCGCGGCCGACAGCGGGGTGATGGGTGCGCACGTGGGGCATCCGGTGTTCATGCCGATGACGCCGGCCTCCTTCGACCGGTTCTGGGAGGACGTCTCGGACGCGGTGCCTGACGACTTCGGCCTGATCCAATACAACACGCCGCGGCAGCCGCACGTGCTGGGCGGCGCGGAATATCGGGCGCTGGCCGAGAAGTTTCCGAAGCTGGTTGGGGCCAAGTACGTGCAGTAGGGGGTGGACGGTTTCATGGACGTGCGTCGGCAGGCGCCGGAGCTGAGCTGCTTTGCCGGGGAGCACGTGCTGACGGCCTTCGCCATGCACGGCGCGCGCGGCAACTACTCGTGGATGGCGGGCTACAACCCGACCTTCATGCTGGATTGGTGGGACGAGATCGAGCGGGGCGACTGGGACGCGGCGGCGCGGCGCAACGAGCGGCTGCACGCCTTTGGCGGCATCGCCAAGCGCCACCTGGTGGAAGACGGCAACCTGCACGGCATCATCGGCAAGGCCATGTCGGCGGCCTCGCCGTTCCTGGTGGAAACCACCTGGGAGACGCGCCGGCCCTACCTGCCGGTGTCGCGCAAGGGCTGGGAAGGGTTCGTGCGGGCGGCGGCGGAGTTTCCAGATCTGGCCTACCAGCCGTGACGCCGCCCGGGTGACGACGGTCCTGCGGATGTCGTCGTCGTGTCGCTGGGTCAGCCGCCGCGGACCTGGGTGCTGCTGGCGCCTATCTGGATGCCCGCGCCGGCGGTCTGGGACAGAGCCTCTTGGGCGTCCTGCTCAAGGAGTTCGTCGATGGCGGCGGCGGCATTCGAAAGCGCCTCCGCCGGGTCCGCCTGGCCCAGGGTCATCGGGCCGTCCACGTGCTGCAGCAAGGCGCCCTTGATTGGCGAGGCGTAGGGTCCCGGGATGGCGCGGGCGGCCTGGACCGCCTGCATGATCGCCCCGGCGTCCGCGTCTCCGTAGCCGCCCTGGCCGTGCAACTGCTCGGCCGAAGCCCCGCGCGCGGGCACGGTGGCCGCGGGAGCGATCTGGGCCGCCACCCAGTCCAGGGTCCGGAACGCGGCGTCTGGGTCAGGGCTGGTAGTGAGCAGACTCAGCACGCCGAACACTTCCGATTCGACAGCCGCGACGCGCCGTCGGGGCGGGGCGAGCAAGACGCCGCCGCCAAACGGGTTGCCGATGGCGCCGCCGCCGAAGAGTCCGCCAAGAAGGCCGCCGATGGGGGTGCCGGACATGGCGATCGGCGCGCCCTGGATGGTCATCCGGCCGTCGGTGATCTGCACGGCCACGGCACCTTCACCGGACGCGTCGGGCTCGAACTTCGGGCTCACGTCGTCGTTGGCCAGGTCGCGCAGGAACTGCACGGCCTCCAGGCCCGCGGTGGTGTCCAGGGCCGCCTGGCGTGCCTCCAGGTCGACGACCGAGCCGCCGTTCTGCCAGATCCACTGCTGACTGGGCAGCATGGTCGGTGGAATCCAGAGTCCCCACTGCGAGGGATTGCCGGCGGCATCCACCTGCATGAGCCGGCGGGCGGTGTCCCGGAACTGGTCCCAGTCCCAGTCCCGCAGGCTTTCCAGGTCGACGCCAGCGTCCTCCAGGAGTTCCGGATTGCACTGCAGCAGGTTGACGGATGTCCAGAGCGGAACCCCGAAGAGGTCGTCGTCCCAGGTGAGCGCGTCGATGGCGGAGGGCAGGAAGTCGGCCGAGTTGAAGTCGGGCGCGGACGCGGCGGGGCCATTGACCGCGGCCAGGTGTCCGCGGGCGGCCAGCAGCAGGGCCAGGTCGGCATTCAGGAGCAACACCGCGTCGAGCTGCGGGTGGTTGGCCAGCAGGGCCTCGACGGCGGTCGCGATCTCCGCCGCATTGAAGCTGAGGGCTTGATCGAACTGGACGACGCTCAGGTCGCCCGGGGCCTCGGCGGTGCGCGTCGCGTCGGCGGCCAGGCCGGTGACACGCAGGCTCACCTGGTCGAAAAGCGGATTGCCGGTGGGGACGCCAATGGTGATCGGGGCGCCGGGCTGGGGAGTGGCCTCGCGTTCGTCAGCCGCGACGACGGGTGTGACGGGTCGCGACCCGGATGCGGCGGTTCGGCCGGAGGCCGCCGGCTTGGGCAACTCCGGGTCGCCGCAGGCGGCCAGCAGGGCGGCAGCCGATGCGCCAATGGTGGCCCAGCCGGCACTGCGGAGCAGCGAGCGGCGCGAGACGACGCCTGACTCCGGGTTCCCTGTTGGCATCTCCGAGCGAAACATAGGAGCCGTTCCGTCTGAATTCTCAACGCCGAATCGGCGAGGGTCTGTCGGAATGTTCATCGAGTTCTTTGGAAAGCGTCGGCCGCGGAAGGAAGGAAAGGAACGGCCAGTCACGGCGTGCACTCCCTAGCGTGGGGTTCTGAAGATAATAATCAGGTCGGCAGGTGGCGCCGACATCGGCATATCAGCGTGTTTATTTGCGTCGGTCGCTAGGCCGAAGGGACTAGCAGACCGCTGGCCGCCGAATCGTGCTCCCGGTACGGAGTCGTCGGAATGGACTCGTGGTTCCTTCGGGACTAGCGGGTGAAGACGGTTCCGCGGACGTAGTCGGCTTCGTCGGAGGCCAGGAAGGCGAGGACGCGGGCGACGCCGATGGGGTCGCCGAGTGCGGCGTGGCGGCGGCGGATTTCGTCGTCGGAGACGCCGGCGGCCTGGCCGACATCGATCACGTTCTGCAGCTTGAGGGCGGTGGCGATGCTGCCCGGGGCCACGGTGTTGACCCGGATGGGGTAGTAGCCCATGCGTCCTTGCATGACCAGGCCCAGGCCATGCACCGCGCCCTTGCTGGTTCCATAGGCGTACGACGAACTTCCACTGGTGACCCCGGCGCCGGAGGCCAGCAGCAGGATCACGCCGCCGGCCTCGCCCATGGCGCGCACGGCGTGCTTGGCGCAGAGGAACATGCCGCGGGCGTTGACGCCCAGAACGCGGTCGAAAGTAGCGGTCTCGAAGTCCTCGATCGGCACCGTGGCGCCGTGGAGGATGCCGGCGCAGGCGATCAGGACGTTGAGGCGGCCAAGCTCCGATGTGGCGGCCAGCAGGTTTTCCACCTCGGACTCATCGGAAACGTCGCAGGCGACGAAGCGGACGGCGTGGCCCTCGGCGGTCAGGTTGTCGGCAATGGCCGCGCCCTCACTTTGCGAAAGGTCGGCCAGGACCACACGGGCGCCGCGCTGGGCGCAGAGTTCGACGGTGGCACGGCCGATGCCGGATGCGCCGCCGGTGACGATGATGACGCGATCCTGGAGCGAGTCGGTGGTCATCGGACAGGGTCCTCGTGGCGGCCGCGATGTTTCACGTGAAACATTCGCGCTGTTCTTTGGTGGGCCGACTGCCGGTCAGGGCGGTCATCTGTCGGAATCTACGAGATTCGTTCGGGTCGCTACAATCGACGCAGGGCGGGGAACCACACCCATTCTCACAAGGGGGACTCGCCTGACTACTCCTACGCATGAAACGCGCGACGCGCGGCTTGAGCCACGCGCGGACTTGGACGACAAGACGCTCCGTACCATTCTTCAGATTATTGAACGCATGGATCAGCGGCTGGCTGCGCTCGAAGCGGATGTCAGAGAGCTAAAGGCAGATTTCAATTCCATCAAGGTCGCGATCAGTGCGGCCGCGCCCGACGACTCCGAGGGAAGTCTTCGGGATCAGAGCTTCGAGAAGTACCGCCCACTTTGCGTCGAGACATCCGTGGACCGACGGCGTCCATTCGCGCTCACCGCTTCGGCAGGCTACAAGCAGACCGAGTAGAGCCACCTGATTCGCAGTCAGGCAGGGTCCCAGCTGAGGCCGGCCTCCGCCATGGCGGCGTCAAGCACGCGTTTGGCTGCGGGGATGAGTTCGGGGGGGAGGTGTTCGATGAGGACCCAGGCGCGGGGGGCGATCTCGTTCAGCGCCTCCAGCCAGGCGGCGTGGTCGACGACGCCCTGGCCGAGCGGGACTTCCTCGATGTGCAGCACAAGCCGGTCTTCGAGGGTGTAGTCCTTCCAGTGGGCGGCCGGAATGCGCCCGGCCGCCGCCTCTAGCAGGCGTTCGTACACGGGGGTCGGGTTCCAGGCGTCCCAGATGCTGCCGATGAAGTTCACGGGGTCCAGGTTGAAGCCGAGGGCGTGGGTTGGAAGGCGGCAGAAGAGCTCGGCGATGCGCTCGGGCCGGTCCAGCACCGAGAGGACGTGGCCCTCGACCGTGAGCGTGATGCCCTCGGCCTCGGCGGCATCGGCAATGGCGGCAATGCTCTCGACGGCGCGCTCGAAGGCCGCCGGCTGGTGGTGATCGGGATGGGGATACCAGGGACCCACGGGGTTGAGGCCGCCCGGGCGGATGTAGAGCGTCTCGGCCCGCAGCGCGTGGGCGGCCTGCATGTGACGCTGCATGCCGTCAATGCCGGCCTGGCGAACGGTGGGGTCGAGGGAGATCAGCGAGGGGTACTGGCCATTTGCCTGGGCGACGGTCAGGCCCTCAGCGCTGAGCAGGTCGCCGACGCGCCGAAACTCGTCGAGCGAATAGGTGTCCGGCTGGCCGAGCTGCACGCTGGAGCCGGTAAAGCCGAGTTCGCGGGCGCGTCGCGCGTCGGCCGCGGTGATTGAGGGGGGATCCGACGGCAACAGTCCGACCACGCCGCTACGCATATGCCGCTTCCGTTCGTCGTGGGCCAGGTGATGTTAGTACGGCGGCCTGCGATCAGTGGTCGGACGGGTCCACGGACGCCTCGGCGTCGAGGGTCCAGAGCTCGCGGCCCCAGACCATGATGAAGAGCACGACGGCCACGCTGAGACCGCCGCCGAGGACCATGGCCGTGGGCATGCCGCGATTTTCGGCCACGATGGAGATCGGCATCATGCCCAGGGGCGTGAGGCCCCAGCCCAGCATCCAGATCGACATCACGCGCCCCCGCAGCCGATTGGGCGCCAGCAGTTGAATCATGGTCTGGTTATTCGCCATGTAGACCGCGGAGAAGAACCCGGCGACCGCCATCACCACGCCCGCCGCCAGCGGCGTGCGGGTGAGGCCGAGCACCACGATCGCGGCGCCAAAGGCGGCGGCGCTGAGCATGACCACCGGACCCTTGCGCCGGCTGCCCGAATACGCGACCACGCCGACCGACCCTACGACGGCCCCGATGCCCTGCGCCGCCAGCACCAACCCAAGTTCCTCCGATCCCGCCTTCAGGTCCTGCTTTACGAAGATGGGCAGAATCATGATCATCGGCATGCTGAAGAGCGAGGGTGAGAGGCCCAGCAGCAGCAGCGCGGCCAGCGGACGCGTGCTGAAGGCGAATCTGAATCCGTCCCGCAGCGCCACAAACGGCGAGCCGCGGGTCCGGGGGTGCTGATCGCCGCCGCGCACCGACAGCACGTTGGCCATGCCCCACAGGTAGCCGCCGGTCTGCACGAAGTAGGTACCGGCGATGCCGATGACGCCGATCAGCCAGCCGGCCAGCGCCGGGCCAACGATGCGGGAGGCGTTCATGGTGGTGCTGGTGAGCGCGATGGCGTTGCTAACGTGGCGCCGCGGCACCAGGTCCGACACCAGGGCGTTGCGCGACGGCACGCTGATGGCGAACGACGTGCCGGCCATGATGCTGGAAATCGCCAGGTGCCAGACTTCGATGCGGCCGGTGGCGACCAGCACGCCTATGGCCAGCCCGGCCACGGTGAAGAGCAGCTGAGAGGTGATGAGCAGCTTGGTGCGGCTGACGCGATCGGCCAGGACGCCGCCGAACGGCGACAGCACCAGCATCGGAATCGCGCGAATCATGGCCAGGGTGCCCAGGATGAGGGGAGATTCGGTGATGACCGCGACCAGCCAGCCCTGAGCGACGTTCTGCATCCAGAACGCCATCATGGTCCCCAGGTTGGCGCGCCAGAGCCGGACGAAGTCGCGGTGAGCGAACGAGGGCGCGAGGCGGTCGCGGTGGCGGGCCAGGCGCGAGCGCCGGCCGGTGGGAGCTTCAAGCGGCGGGGGCGGGACTGCCGGGCTATCGCTGGTCATGGATCAGGCCTGGGCGCATTCTCCAGCCTAAAACCCTACAATCTGTTCCGCCTTTCCTAATCTTTCACGTTTGGCGCGCGCGCGCCAACTGCCGGATTAGATTTCAGCGAAGGCTGAGCCAGCATCGGCCGCCCGCCGGGCGGCGTCGATGATGTCGACGACCCTTGCGGCCTCGTGCGCGGAGACTGACATGGGCCGGCCTTCGCGAATGGCGGCGACGAACTCGCTCAGCTCGTCGTTCCAGGGGTCTCCGTCCGGAATCAGCAGCATCCGTCCACCGTCGGCGTCAGTAACGCCAATGTGATCCGCGGCTTCGCTGAAGTCGACCACTCCCTGCCGGCAGATGACCGTTCGGCCCGACTCGGAATCACCGTCGAAGCCGCGGCGATAGGTAATGGTCGCCAGGCCGCCGTCCCGGAACCGCAGGTTGACGACCGCCACAGCGCGATCGAAGGCATGGCCCGCCGGCTCCATGGTGGCGGCAGCGGCGATGTGGGTGATTGGCCCGCGAGCGTAAATGGCGGGGTAGCCCAGGAGGATGGCGTAGATGAGGGGATGCCCGCTGATGCGCTGATCGAAACCGGCGTCGCGGCCGGCGCGCAGATCGTAGGGAAAGTGGACCACCAGGTCGTCGTGCAGCGCGCCGCCCAGCGCGGCGACCTGCTCGCGGACCAGTCGTGGTCCAGGGCGGAGCGGGCTTGTGTGGCCGACGCGAATGACAAGTCCTCGCTGGTCGGCCAGGCGGAGCAGCCGGACGGCGTCAAGGGTTGTGAGCGCCAGCGGGGACTCGCTGAAGAGGTGATTGCCGGCCGCTAGCGCAGCGGCGCCCATTGGCGCGTGCGTGTCGGGGTGGGTGGCGACGATGACCGCGTCGACATCGGAACGCGCAACGGTGGATTTCCAGTCATGCGTGTGCTCAACGCCGAAGCGGGTGGCCAGCGCGGCCCGGGTGTCGGGATTGCGACCGGCGATGGTGACGAGCTGCATATCGGAGCGGGCAGCTATGCGCTCCGCCCGAGCCACGGCCATACCGCCGCTACCGACGATGGCGACACGGAGGGGGACGGAGGCGGGCTCAGCCACGCGGCGGCTCCGAGTGCTGCCGGCTGCGTCGGCTGAAGCGCATGCGGGTTTCTGCTGGGCAGGTGCCGTCATGCATATTCTGGACCGTGGAGGCCCGGTACGCGAACCGGCGCAGGGCGTGCCATGATGCCGCGGCAACGATTCCCCGAATCAGGAACTCCCATGTCCAATGGCAGCCTCGGCATCGGCATCGTGGGCGCCGGTGACATCGTCCGTACGCGGCACATGCCCAACCTGGCGGATGTCGACGACATTGCTTTCGTGGCGGTGACGAACCGACGTCGCGAAACGGCCGAGGCGTTTGCCACCGACTACGACGTGCCGAATGTGGTGGACGACTGGCGGGCCGTGGTGGAACACCCCGACGTGGACATCGTCTGGATCGGCGCCACGCCGTACATGCACGCGCGGGTCTCGGTGGCCGCCCTGGATGCGGGCAAGCACGTGTTCTGCCAGGCGCGCATGGCGCGCAACCTGGCCGAGGCGCGCGAAATGCTGGACGCCGCGGAGCGAAACCCGAGCCTCGTCGCCGCCGTGTGCCCTCCGGGTATCGGTGTGGCCGGTGATCGCACGATGCTTCGTCTCTTGAAGGTGGACCGCTTCATCGGCACGCTGCGGCAGGTTCGCATGTCGTCGTTTGGGGACACCGCCGTTGTCAACGACCTGCTGCACTGGCGGCACGACTTCGACATCAGCGGCTACAACGTGATGAACGTGGGAATCATGGTCGAGGCCCTGCAGCGTTGGGTGGGGCCGGAGCGCGACGTGCAGGCGATGACGCGCGTCCACATCAAGGAGCGACGCAACCCCGAGACCGACGCGTTTGAGCCCGTGCGGGTGCCAGACTCGTTTTCCGCCATGGGCGAACTGGTTTCAGGCGCGGACTACGTGTACCAGTGGTCGGGCCTGGCGCACCACGAGCCGGCCACCGAAGTCTGGCTCTACGGTGACCAGGGCACCCTGGTCTACGACTTCGACCACGACACAATTGCCGGCGGCACGTCGGACGATGACGAGTTGTCGCCGATCGACATCCCGGCCGACGAGCATTACGACCCGAACGTGGAAACGGATTTCATCGACGCCATCCGCACGGGGAGTCAGGACACGGGACTGGCGCCTAGCTTCGCCAGAGCCTTCAAGTACATGGAGTTCATGGAGGCGGCCACGCGGTCGGCGCGGGACGGGCGGCGAGTCAACCTACCGCTCGACTGAGTCGACGGTACGCGTGACGATCACGAGTCGGCTGTAGGTAGGCGCGAGCGTGGTTAGCGCCGGTCGGCGCCGCTTCGCGGACCGGCTGCGGGCGGTCGTGCTGGTGGCGTGCATCGCGGGCCTTGCCGCGAGCATGGTCCCGGTCGCTCACGCGACCGAGCCGACCACGTCGAATGTCAGTGGAGAGTTCTTCGCGGCCGGCTCGTCAGATCGCGGGTTTGCCGTGACCGACCACGGGGGTGCGCGCTTCTGGTCGTCGTGGCTGGACCTGGGCGGGATCCGAACAGTTGGCGCGCCGCTCTCGCGACGATTCCATCTCGACGGCAGACTCACCCAAGTATTCGAGCGCGGCGTTCTGCGCTGGGACGCCAACAGCACCGTATCCGTCGTCAACGCTCTGGACCTGCTGGCCACACGGGGATACAACGAGCGCCTGCTCGCGGACTTTGGGATCCCGGCATCCGCCGACTGGTCGGGCGACACCGGTCAGGACTGGCCGACGGTTCAGCGCCGCCACATGTCGCTGCTGGACGGGTCCGAACCCTGGCGGACATCGCTGCGCCAAGCCTTTTACACGGCGGGCGAACCACTGGCCAGCGCCGCCTCGGCAATCTTGCTGCACGGTCTGCCCATGGCGGTGGCGGAGACGCATGCCGGCTATGCCCTGCGGGCCCAGCGGGCGGCCTGGGTGTACGACCCGGCGGTGGACAGCGCACCGCGGCGGGTGGATATCACCGGTTTCTTGAAGGGCACCGATCTCATCCCACGGCGCGCCACCGTGCCGCATGGCCGGGATTTCAGGCAACCGCCGCGTCCCGTCAGCGTGGTCCAGTTCTTCGACTGGTGGCGCCACGACTACCTGCCGAGCGAGTTTCTCACGCACGGGCTGAGCTGGGAACGGGTAGGCCTCACGCGGGAACAGGTCGGATCGCCCGCCTACTACGACGCCAACTTCCGGCTAATCCGCGACCTGGGCGTCGACGGCGTGATGTGGGAGTGGTACCTCTTCGGCGACCGGCTCACGCCCACCGAGGTTGTGCTGGATTCGTTACGCCGCCACGACTTGCGGATCGGGTTGTTCTACGACTGGGAAGTGCTGCACGCCGGCGGCCAGGCTGTCTTGAGCGACCGTGCCTATATCGCGGCGGACGAGGAGAGTCTGAGCAAGATCGCGGACGAAGTGATTGCCTTCTATGCGGACATTCCACGGGACTTGTGGCTCTACGACGCCGACGGCCAGCTTCCCGTGATCGTCTACGCCTACGGCTTTCCGGACGCTCTGGACGACACGGAGGCCTGGACCTGGTTCTTTACCGAACTGGTGCGGCGCGTTGAGGCAGCCCTGAACGTGGACGTGATATTCGATTGGTCGGCCGCGTCGCGCGTCCAGGAACTGGCGTTCGAGCGCTGGCCGGACGACTATGCGCCGTTCAACTTCGTGGTGGATACGCCGCAGTGGCAGTTTGGGCGCCACGTGGTGACCTGGAACTACATCTTCGACAACCGGGGCGTCGCGGCGCGGGACGGGCTGCTTCGAGTCGTCCGCGATGACAACCGATATCTACAGGAGACCGCCTGGCTGGCGGCGCACGCCCGACCGAGCCTGGTGTTCATCTATAGCTGGAACGAGTTCTGGGAAGGCTCGCATCTCTTCCCGGACGATACGTACGGGTGGCGCCGCTACAAGTTGGCGCAGGCGCAGTTGGACGAGCTTGCCGCAAACCGCGTGGACGACCTGCCGCGCGCCGTGATCATCGGCGATCCGGTTGATGCCTATCCGGCGAATACCAACCGGCTGTTCGAGAGCCAGCGACTGCATATTCGCCACACGTTACGGCGCTACGTGCCGCAGGCCGACTTCATGACTCCTGACCAGGCCACGGCCGACGCGCTGGCTGCGTATGACCTGGTGGTCAGCATGGCTATCGACCGCACCGTTGACGCGGTGCTGGCCGCGCTGCCGGACGCGGCGCAGATTGTGTACTGGAACTCCACGGACCGGGACAGCGCAATGTTGCAGCGCTTTGCGCAGGTGGCGGTGGACGGGATACGGCCGGTGGGCCACCTGAGTCTTCTCGATAGTCTGGGACGGCCGATCGAGGACACGGTCAAGCTCGAAGGCGACGCGTGGTTGGCAGCGGCCGCGGAGGGCACGGCAACCCAGTTGGCATTCATGTATAGCGGCCAGACCTATCCGTTGGTGGTGCAAGCCGGCAACGACTACTGGATCAATGCCTACGGCCTCAACGAGCCGGTCCTGGCCGCGGCGTTCGAGTCCATTTACGGCCGGGAGCTCGAAGCGGCGATTACGTTCGCGTTTGGCCACCGGAGCCAGCGACTGGAGGTTTATCCGGACGGGCGGGTCGTGCAGAACACCTTTAGCGCGCCGGCGGTCTATGTTCATGAACCGCTGGCGATTCCTGACTTTGAGCCAGTACCTCCGGAGGGTATCTAGGTCGGGCCGGTCGCCAGTCCGACGAGCGGCCGGCGCCGGGGCGGCGCTGTTTCGTCCGACGAGGCCGCCCGATATGGTTCCCTGATACGACACGAACGCGGCCAACCACGATGAGCCCACGGCGGACCCTCCAGCCCGCGCGACCGACACGCGGGTGGCTCCAATGGCCGCGGATGGGCGTGCTCAGGCACCGCAACTTTGCGCTGTTCTGGTTCAGCCTGGTGATCTCGCATTCGGGAACCTGGATGCAGATCCTGGTGGTGGGCTGGCTGACCGACGAGATGACCCGCTCGGCGTTCTGGGTCGGCATGGTGGCCGCGGCGCGCGGGGTCCCCATGGTGGTGCTGCCCTTCTTTGGCGGCGTGGTGGCGGACCGGATGGACCGCCGGACGCTGCTGTGGATCACCCAGGTCAGCCAGGCGTTGCTGGGCCTGGTGTTGGCAATCATCGTTGCCGCCGACGTGGCGCAGGTCTGGCACTTCGCCGTAATCGCCATGCTGGCCTCGATCGCGGGAGCCTTCGATCAACCCACCCGACAGGCCATCGTGCCCGCGCTGGTTCCCCGCGAGGATCTGCGGAAGGCCATTGCGCTGCATGCGGTGGTCTTTACCGGCGGGGCCCTGCTGGGCCCGGCTATTGCCGGACTGCTGGTCCCCGTAATCGGCGCGGCCGGGGTGCTGTTTATCAACGCCGCCAGCACCTTGCCGGTTTTCGTGGCGCTGGCGCTGCTGAACCTGCCGCCCTTCAAGCCTCGGCCCCGCGAGGCGGTCCTGAAGAGTGTGCGGGACGGCCTGCGGTTTGCGTTCAGCCGCGAACTGATCGTGCTGGTGCTGCTGGTGTCGGCCGTGACCAGCCTGTTCGGGCGCTCGTTCCAGCAGTTGGCGCCGGTATTTGCGCGGGAAGTGCTGTTTGCCGACGTAACCGGCCTGGGCTGGCTGATCGCGGCGCCGGGCCTGGGATCGGTGATCGGTGCGTTCGTGGTGGCGAGCGTGAACTGGCTGCCAGCCAACGGGCGCCTGGCCGGCATTGCCGTGGCGGGGTACCTGGCGGCGCTGGTGGGATTCGCGGTCTCGACGTCCCTCGGCCTTTCGCTGGTGCTGCTGGTGCTGGTAGGGCTGTTGATTACCGTGTTCTCGGCCTGCGTGCGGACGATGCTGCAACTGGAGGCGACCGAGGCCTACTACGGCCGCGTGATGAGCCTGAACACGATCACCTTCATCGGGCTGTCGCCGGTGGGGGCGCTGGTCATCGGGTCCATTGCAGAGACGGTGGGCATTCAGGCGGCGACCCTGATCGGCGCCGCCGTGGTGGCGACGGTGTTTGCGGCGGTGTGGCTGGCGCGCCCGACGCTGCGGCGGGCTACGTAGACTGCGCCTGATCGGGTTCGGCAAGGAGGCTGGCTGATGGCGCACATCGGGGTGTTCTATTGCGAGGGGTTCGATCCGGGGGCGTACACCGTGGCGCTGTATCACGCGCAGCTGGAAGCGGCGCGCGGCGGGCACGGGCTGAGCATTCACCAGTTCACTGCAGGTTCGCTTGCTGACGCAGCGGAGCGCGCGCCCGAGGTGGACGGGCTATTGGCCTTCGCCACGGGAGAGGCGGACCTGGAGTTTCTGCGGGGGCACTTGCGACCGTCGGTGGTGTGCGAGCGCATCGCGCCCGGCTGCGCCTATGTGGCGCCGGACAATTTCGATATCGGGCGCACGGCCGCACAGCATCTGCTGGACCTGGGGCACCAGCGGCTGGCGGTGGTGCTGCCGGGCGATCCGGCCAACCTGGACAGCTATCACGGCTCCCGCTTTGCCGGGATTCGGGACACAGCCGCGGCCGCCGGCCATCCGCTGAATGACTCGGACATCTACTTCGGCGAAAAGGTTGGGACGACCGGGCAGGCGGCGGTCGAAGCCATGTTGGCGCGCGGAGACCTGCCGGATGCCATCTACGTGCAGAACATGCCGATGGCGCTGGCCGCGCTGCGGACGCTTGCCGAGGCCGGCGTAGCCGTTCCGGACGACGTTTCCCTCCTCGGGACCACGTTCGTCCAGCTCAATGCGCCGGCGGCCAGCGAGCACTCAACACCGCCGATGACGGCAGTCACGTTCGAGAAAGAGGAGATGGGCCGGCAGGGCGTCGAGTACCTGGCGGCCGCCGCCGAAGGCCGGACGAGCGAGCTCCTGGAAGTGCGGCTGCCGGGCGTGCTGGTCAGCGGCGCCTCAACGGCCAGAGCAGCGGTCGCGGTGGCGGGTTAGGCGACGAGACCCGGAGGGCCCCAGGCTGCACGCAGCCTGGGGCACCGGCCTGCACGCAGCCTGGGCCACTTGTGGGGTCTGCGGCCTAGTCGGCGGGCTGGCGCTGGAGGACGGGGCGGCGGAGAGACTGGGGGAGGGGCGGGCCGACGAAGCCTTCCTCTTCCAGCCGATGCCCCAGCTTGAGGGCCAGCGAACGGCCGATTCCCAGTTCACGGGCCAGTTGGTCGGGCGTGACGCTGTCGTGGCGCATGACCAACTCGGTGGCTTCCACGAAAACCTCGTCCTCTTCGTCCTCCTCCGACTGCTGAAGTTCCTGCCTGGACACCTGGTTGGGCTCACCCTGATCGCGCCAGTGCTGGACGGCCGCGCGAACTTCCTCGTCGGTGACCCGCACGCCCTGGATGCGCTGAGCCTTGCCGCCCTCGGGCGGCGCATAAAGCATGTCGCCGCGGCCAATGAGCCGCTCGGCGCCGGCTGCGTCCAGTACCGTTCGCGAGTCGGCCTGGCTGCTGACCATGAATGAAATGCGGGTGGGGAAGTTGGCCTTGATCAGGCCGGTAATAACGTCCACCGAGGGGCGCTGGGTGGAAATGACCAGGTGGATACCGGTGGCGCGGGCCATCTGGGCCAGGCGGGCCAGCAACCGTTCGACGTCGCCGGGGGCCGTCATCATCAGGTCGGCCAGTTCGTCGATCACCACCACGATGTAGGGCAGCGGTCCGTCGGAGTCCTCCGGCGGCGCCGCGTTGTAGGACGCCAGGTTGCGCACGCCGGCCTTGCTGAAGGTGCGGTAGCGCCGGGCCATTTCGTTACTCACCCAGGTCAGCACGTCGACGACTTCGTTCACGTCGGTCACGACGGGCATGCGCAGGTGCGGGATGCCTTCGAACGCCACCAGTTCGACCATCTTGGGGTCGATCAGGACGAAATGCATCTCCTCGGGCGTCTTGGTGAACATGATTCCCGTGATCAGTGACGTGAGGCAGACGGACTTGCCCGCGCCGGTGGCGCCGGCAATCAGGACGTGCGGCATCCTGGCCAGATCGGCCACCCGCACGTTGCCGGCGACGTCCTGGCCGAGCGCGACCTTGATGTCGGCGTCGGACGCGGCCCAGGCCTGGCTCTCCATAACCTCGCGCAGGGTTACGACGGCCGGGTTGTCATTCGGCGTTTCAAGGCCGACGAAGGGCTGCCCAGGCACCGGCGCCTCGATGCGCACGCTGCGGGCGGCCAGCTTGAGGGCGAGGTCGTTGGAGAGCGCGGTGATGCGTGAGACCTTGACTCCGGGGCCTGGCTCCAGGAGGTACTGGGTCACGACGGGCCCGGGCACGGCCTCGGCAACCCTGACTTGCACCTTGAAGGACTCCAGGGTCTCCTCGATGGAGGCGGCCTTGCTGACGATCTCGTCTTCGGGAACCTCGCCGGAGTCCTCGGCGGGCAGGAGCAGTTCAATGCCCGGCAGTTGCCAGCGACCGTCCTGCGGCGGCGGCGCGGCGGCCGCGGGCATCCGGTCGGCGACGCGAATCAGCGGCTGCTGGCCCCAGGCGGGCACCTCGTCGGCCTCTTCCTCGACCGGCGTGTCGCCGACGGCATCCTGGGCAGCGGCGTGTTCCCGCTGGGTGTCGGCGCGATCCGCCGGAGCGAACCATGGGCGGGCGCGGGCGTTGGCGGCAGAAATTACCTGCAACAGACCACCGCCCAGGAAGCGAATGGCCTGGATCAGGAATCGCCCGGGCCGCAGCACGGCTTCGGCGCCCCAGGGCGACGCGGCCAGGCCGTAGGCCAGGGCCAGCACAGCGGCCACGGCCAGAACGAGGAACGCTGGGACATCACCAATCGCGGCTCGCACGGCCGACCCGATCAGCCCGCCGATTGCGCCGCCGCCCGCGGGCTGGCCCTGGTTGGCAGCCGTGGCGGCAAGGTCGGTCATGGCCGCCAGCGCGGCCACGAACACGGCCGCAGCGACGAAGTGGGTGACGTCAATGATGGACCGCCGACGCGCGCCGGCAACCAGAACGGCGGCGCCAATCAACGCGCCCGCCAATGCGCCCAAGGGCGCGGCACGGCCCAGGCCGGCGGCCACGGTTGCGGCGGCGCCGGTTACCACTAACGCGTCGTCGACGATCAGGCCGACAAACGACAGCACGCCAAAGGCGGCCACGATGAAGCCGCCAAAACCCGCAATGTCCCAATGTTCGGGCCGCGACGCGCGCGCTGGCAGCGCGGCGGCCTTTCGGCTCGTGGCCACGGGAGGCCCTCCTCGGTGCGAGCTGTCGCCCGCCCCTTAGCTAGACCTCAGTGACGATCGGCAAGATCACCGGTCGCCGCCGGGTCTCCCGGAACAAACGCCTCCCGAGTGCGTTCCGGATCTTTCGTTGTAGATGCTCCGGGGATGCGTCCGCATGGTCGCCAGTGTCCACCACCGACCGCACGGTGTCGCGAGCACGCTTCAGCAACTCGTCCTGAGCGTCCGACGCGTACACAAATCCCCTTGTGATGATATCCGGCTCTGTCAAGCATTGACCAGTGTGACGGTCCACGTTGACAACAGTAATCACCAGGCCGCCTTCAGCCAGGTGTCGACGGTCGCGCAGCGTGGCATCGCTCTCCTCGCCAACGGTTAGTCCGTCGACGTAGACGTTGCTCACGTCGGTCTCGCCAACGACGCTGATGTCGTCCGCGGACAGCTCGACGATCGACCCGGACTCGGCCACCAGCACGTGCTCGGCATCCACCCCCACGCGCTGCGCGATGCGCCGATGCTCCTCCAGGTGCCGGAACTCGCCATGCACTGGCATGAAGAACTTGGGTTGCAGCGTGGTGAGCATGAACTTGAGGTCTTCCTGGCCGGCGTGGCCCGACACGTGCACCGGTAGCAGGCGCTCGTAAAGCACGCGCGCGCCCTGGCGAGAAAGGCGGTCGATGGTCTGATTCACGGCCTCTTCGTTGCCCGGGATCGCGGACGCTGAGACCACGACGGTGTCGTCGGGCAGCAAGTCGATGAATCGGTGATCGCGGTTGGCCATCCGCACGAGCGCCGACCGGGGTTCCCCCTGCGATCCCGTACAGATGATGGCCAGGTCGTCGGCGGCATAGTCCCGCAGGTCGCGAGGATCCACTTCCATGGCGTCGTCAGGCACGTGCAGGTAGCCCAGGTCGCGAGCCACACGCACGTTGCGCTCCATGCTGCGACCGACGAAGCACACGCGGCGGCCGTAGGCATACGCCGCGTCAACCACCTGCTGAACGCGTGAGATCAGGGACGAGAAGGTGGCGACGATGATTCGGCCCGGCGCGTCGTTGAAGACCCGGTCGAACGTCTCGGCAATGACCGCCTCGGACGGCGTGTGGCCGGGCTGGTCGGCGTAGGTGCTGTCGGACATCAGGAGCAGCACGCCCTCGTCGCCCAGACGACCCAGGGTCTGGATGTCGAGCGGGACGCCGTCCACCGGCGTGTGGTCGATCTTGAAGTCGCCGGTGTGGACGATGGTGCCAATGGGGGTATGAATGGCCACGCCCATGGCGTCCGGAATGCTGTGGCAGACATTGAAGAACTGGCAGCGGAAGGGCCCGATGGTGACGATTTCGCGCCCCTTGACCACGCGCAGATCCGCCTGGTCGCGCAGGCCGGGCTCTTCCAGCTTCACGCCCACCAGGCCAAGCGTGAGCTTGGAGCCGTAAATTGGCAGGTCAAATTCGGGCAGAGCGTAGGGCAGCGCGCCAATGTGATCCTCGTGACCGTGGGTAATGACGAAGGCGCGTAGCTTGTGCCGGATTTCGCGCAGGTAGTTGAAGTTCGGCAACACAAGATCGACGCCGAGCATGTTGGCGTCGGGGAAGGTAATGCCGCAGTCGAGCACGATGGCGTCATCGCCGTACTCGATCACGGTGCAGTTCCTGCCGATTTCGCCAATGCCGCCGATGGAGACGACGCGCACGACTTTGGTCGAAGATTCACTTGTCATAGTTAAGGTTCCGGGGTTTGGTGCGTTAGGCGAAGAATGAGAGTTGCTGCGTGTCGGGCGGCGGCGGCGGGTCGGGTTCGACCGCGGTCGCGTCGGCCAGCAGCTTGGGAATCATCTGGAAGTCCTGCGACAGGATGTCGCGCAACCGCAGTTGCCGCAGCGCTGCCGCTGGATGGTAGACGGGTAGATACACGCGGCCATGCAGCCGTCGCGCCACGCCGCGGGCCCTAGAGATGCGCGCCTCAGGAAAGAACGCGTTGAGCGCGTGGCGCCCCAGCAGCACGACCAGGTCAGGATTGATCAGCTCGAGTTGCTGGTCCAGGTAGGGACGGCAGGCCTCCGCCTCGTCAGGCAGCGGGTCGCGATTGTTGGGCGGCCGGCACTTCAACACGTTGGCGATGAACACGTCGGCCCGGCGCATGCCGATGCCATCGATCATCTCGTCCAGCAACTGCCCCGCCTGTCCCACGAACGGACGGCCGAGCCGGTCCTCGTGGAAGCCGGGACCCTCGCCAATGAAGACGACACGCGCCGTTGGCGAACCCTCGCCGGGGACCGCGTTGTTTCGACCACGGTGCAAGCCGCACCGCTCACAGGCTCGAACGACCGACGCGAGACTCGCGAGATCCGGGAAAGTCGGAAGGCCGATCACGCCCTACGCATGCACCGCGGCGGGCTGGAGGAAGGCGTCCAGTTCGTAGAGGTCAAGCACCGACTTGAGGTCTTCCTGCATGGCCGCCGGAAACTCGATGAGCGGCGAGCGAGGGACACCGACCGAGAATCCGCTCAGATTCACGGCCGCCTTGACGGCGATGGGGTTTGGCCAGCCGGCGGGGAACAGCGCCCGGGCGATCGGTAACAGGTGCAGGTGCTTCTGACGCGCCGTCTCAAGGTCGCCTTCCACGAAGGCGTCGATCATGTCGCGGGTCTCGCCGCTGACGACATGGGACTGCACGCTCACGACGCCCACACCCCCGAGGGCCATGAGCAGGTAGGTGTCGCTGTCGTTGCCGCTGTAGATGTCGAAGCCGTCTTCGGCGGTGCGGGCGATCTCGGCGATCTGGTCGAAGTCCCCACTGGCTTCCTTGACCGCAACGATGTTGTCCACGGCGCTCAGGCGGGCCACGGTGTCGGCGGTCATGTTGAGGCTGGTGCGGGCGGGCACGTTGTAGAGCATGTTGGGCAGCGGCGTGGCCTCGGCAATGGTCTCGAAATGGAGGACCAGCCCGTCCTGGGGCGGCTTGTTGTAGTAGGGCGTGACCTGCAGGAGGCCGTGGACGCCGATGTCGGCGGCTTCGCGCGACAGGTGCACGCTTTCGGCAGTGTTGTAACCGCCAGTGCCCGCGATCACCTGGGCACGGTCGCCCACGGCCGACAGCGCTTCGCGGTAGAGCTGGAAGCGTTCGTCGTCGGTGAGCACCGGCGATTCGCCGGTGGTGCCGGTGACGACAACTGCGTCGTTGCCGGCGTCGACCAGCCCGGAAACAAGCCGTCCGAACGTCTCGTAGTCCACCGATCCATCGTCGGCGAACGGGGTAATCACCGCGGTAATGAGCCGGCCAAAGGTCAACATGCGACAGCCTCCGCCCGCGACCGTACGAATGGTCGCGATACGCCGTGCTGTGGAGGTTGATTGTACCTAGCGATAAGGTACGGATTCCTGCGTGGGGCACTCCGCTTGCGGGCGCCCGCGTTCAGAGCCTTTAGGCGGGAGTTGACACGGATTGTCGCGGCTCGCCGCCCCCGGAGGCGCCGGTCTCGAAGGGGGCTGGCTGCCCTGGCGGATCGCCGGGCGGGCGAGTGCGTTGCTCGATGCGAGCCAGCGTGGCCAGCATGGCTTGCTGAGTTGCATCCATTCGCGCGACAACCTGCACAAGCTCGTACTGGCGCGCCTCCATACGGTCCATTCGCGCTTCCATGCGGTCCATTCGGGCGCTCATGCGGTCCATGCGGGCGCCCATGCGGTCCATGCGGGCGCTCAGACGGCCTTCAATCTTCAAGATCAGGCCGACAACCACGCCAGCGGTAGCTAGCCCGCCCACAACCAGCGTCGCGCCAACGCTCAGGATGCCGACCAACTCGGCGCTCATGGCGAGAGGTCGTTGCTTCCAGTGCGCGAACTATGCGGTCATCGTACACGACCCTGCCGCCGCACCGTCGGAGGCTAACGGCAGGTGAGCTACGACAACTTCGCCGGTGGCCCGCTGGACTTGAGCAGCTGTCGCTACCAGTTAACCCGACGACTGAAGTAGCGGTGCCAGCGGCGCCAGACGCCCTTGCCGTAAAACTCCTCTTCCTGGCGCTCGATGATGACGGCCTCGGTGGTGAGGATCTGCGAGGCCAGGCCGGCGGCGTTATAGGGGCTGAGCGCCTTCAGGATGTCGGGAAAGGCCGAACGCCAGAGCGAGCGGAACAGCAGGAGCCCCAGCGTCAGCAGGAATAGCACGGGCACGGCGCTGGATTCGTGCAAGTACGGGGTCAACGCCAGCAGCAGTGGGGCCAGCATGGCCACCCAGAGAAGGATTTCAACCTGCGTGTTAATGCGCCGCGTCCGGCGGCGATGGGCAAAGGTGTAGGGTGCCCGCTGCCGCTCAAAGCGCGCCCGCTCTAGCAGGGCCAGTCCGGCACCCATGACGCCGAACACGGCGGCAATTGCCAAGCCGGCGGCAATGATGACGCCGCCGGGCGTACCAACCGGCGGGCCGTCGCGCTCGCGCGGAATCTGCTCCTCGGCCACGGCCCGGCTGCCCTTGCCCTCCGGGTCGATCAGCAGCTCCACCACGCCCGTCGCGACAATCATGATGATGAAGAGCACCAAGGCCGCCAGGACAACCCCCATGCCGGCCAGGAAGCCGCACTTCAGGAGATCAAGCGTCGGCGTTCGAGCCGCACGAATCTCCTCCAGGTAAACATCCAGCTCTTCCTGCGATGCCTCCGGCGACATGCCGGCCCGCACCAGCGCCTGCTGGGCTTGGCGGTAATCGTCGCGTCGGTCCGCCGGACGCCGAACGTCGCGCCACCACGTCTGAATCGAGTACACCAGCGCCATGGCCCCATCCTAGCCGGGGCGGCGCCAACTCTTGGCCAGCGACTGGCCTCCAGGGACGCGTCGGGCTTAGACGAGCCCCTGCTCGATCATCGACTCGGCGATCTGGAGGGAGTTGGTGGCCGCGCCCTTGCGGAGGTTGTCTGAAACCACCCAGAAGACGAGGCCGTTGGGATGCGACATGTCCTGCCGCAAGCGGCCGACCCAGGTAGTGTCGTTGCCTTCGGCGGTCGTGGGCATGGGGTAGACCTCGGCAGCGAGATCGTCCACGATCTCGACGCCCGGCACGTCTTCCAGCAGCGAGCGGGCCAGATCGGCGTCAATCGGATCGCTGAATTCGGCGTGAACGGCAGCCGAGTGCGCTCGGAACACCGGCACGCGCACGCAAGTCGCGGACACCGCCAGGTCGGGGATGTGCATGATCTTGCGCGTCTCGGCCGAGACCTTCCATTCCTCCTTGGAGTAGCCGTCGTCGCGCGGGTCGTCAATGGAAGGAATCAGGTTGGACGCGATCGGATGCGGGAACACGTCCGGCTCCAACTCGGCGCCGTTGGACATAGCGGCGCTCTGCTCGGCCAGTTCGCCCATGGCACTGCCGCCGGCGCCCGAGACTGACTGGTAGGTGTCGGCAATCACGCGCCGCACCGGGCTGTGCTCGTGCAGCGGCGCCAGCACCTGGACGATCGGCGTGGTGGAGCAGTTGGGAATCGCCACGATGCCCTTGTGATCCTTCAGATCGTCGGCGTTCACCTCGGGAACCACCAGCGGCACGTCGTCGTCGTAGCGGAAGGCGGAACTGTCGTCGATGGCGATCACGCCCGCGGCGGCAACCCGCGGCGCCACGGCGCGGCTGATGGAGCCGGACGCCGAGATCAGGACGAAGTCCAGGCCCGAAAAGTCGCTGTCGTCGTCCAGCACCTGGACGGTGTGGGACTCGCCGTTGAATTCGATTTGCTTGCCGCGGCTGCGCTCCGAGGCCCACAGGCGCAACTCGCCAACCGGGAAGTTGCGCTCCTCCATCACGCTCAGGAACTCGCGGCCCACGGCGCCGGTGGCGCCAACAACCCCGATACCAAAACTGCGGCTCATGCGTCGTCACTTTCCTCAAAGAGCAGGTGCTCAAGGCCTATGGCCAGGCCGGGCAAGTCTCGCACCCGGCGGGCTGCCATCAACACGCCGGGCATAAACGAATCGCGGCTCGTGGAGTCATGTCGAATGGTAAGCGTCTGACCGAGCGCGCCAAAGATCACCTCCTGGTGAGCCACGAACCCGGGCAGCCGCACGCTGTGCACGCGCACGCCATGGTTTACGCCGCCGCGCACTCCGTCGAGCGTATAGCGCTCGGTGGGCGCATCGATGGAGGCCTTGCCGCCGCGGGCCTGCGCGATAAGGTCGGCCGTGTGGGCGGCCGTGCCAGACGGGGCGTCGATCTTCTGGTCGTGGTGAAGCTCGATCACCTCGACGTGATCCAGATGCGGGGCCGCAAGTTGGGCCATCGCCATCATCAGAACGGCGCCAATGGCGAAGTTGGGGGCGATGAAGGCGCCCACGCCCTCGCGTGCGGCGGCTGAGCGGATCGCTTCGATCTGGTCGGGCGACATCCCGGTAGTTCCGATGACGGGTGAAACGCCAGCCGCAATGGCCATCAGCGCGTTTTCGGCCGCCGCGTCAGCCACCGTGAAGTCAACGGCGACGTCGGGCTGGGTCTCTCGGATGGCCGTCGCCACGTCGGTGAACCATGGAAAGTCGACGTCCCGATGCATCCGGTTAACGCCGGCTGCCAACTCCATGTCGGGCGCGCCCTTGACGGCATCCACCACGGTCTGCCCCACGCGGCCGGAGGCCCCGAAGACGGCGACTTGCAACGGCGTTCCCATCACAGCGCTCCTCTAGTCCCGGTAGCGGCCTCGTCGTGGTCCTCGACCGCCGCCATCACGGCGTGGGCCGCCACGTCCGCCTCTACCGTTCCGGTCAAAGCGACCGCGGCCACCACGGCCATCGCGACCGCCGCCATCACGGCGTGGGCCGCCGCGTCCGCCGCCGCGCGGGGCGGGGGCGGCGGTAGCCAGCGTTTCTTCGGGCGAAAGACCCATCAGTACGGCCCGCCGCGACAGGTTAACGCGGCCCTGGTCGTCGGTCTCGATCACCATCACCATGATGTCGTCGCCGACGTTGACCACGTCTTCAATCATGCCGGGCGGCTCCTCGGCCAGTTCGTGGCGTGGAACCAGACCCTCGCGACCAGGCATGAACTCGACCATCGCGCCAAACCCGAAGATGCGGGTCACCTTGCCGAGCATGGTGCGGCCGGCGTCAATCTCACCGGTCATGTCCCGGATCATCTGGACGGCCTGCTCGGCGCCTTCGCGCGACGGCGAGCCGACCATGATCGTGCCGTCTTCCTGGATGTCGATCGAGGCGCCGGTGTCGGCCTCAAGCTGGCGAATCATGCGGCCACCGGGGCCGATAACCGTGCCGATGTTCTCGGGGTTGATCTGGGTTCGCATGATCTTGGGCGCGAACTCGCCAACCTCTGAGCGTGGAGCGGACAAGGCGCCGTTCATGACTTCCAGGATCTTCATCCGCGCGTCGCGTCCGCGCCGGACCGCGAGTTCCACGATCTCCGGCGTCAAGTGCTTGACCTTGATGTCCAGCTGGATCGCGGTGATGCCCTTCTCGGTGCCCGCCACCTTGAAGTCCATGTCGCCAAAGTGGTCCTCGGCGCCTTGGATGTCGGTCAGCACCTTGAAGTCACCGTTATCGGACGTCACCAGGCCCATCGAGATGCCGGCCACCGGAGCGCTGATCGGCACGCCGGCGTCCAGCAGCGCCAGGGTGCTGCCGCAGGTGGAGGCCATGGAGGTGGAGCCATTGGACGAGAGGACCTCGGAAACCACGCGCACGGAATAGGGGAAGTCCTCGTAGCTGGGGACCACCGGTAGCAGCGCGCGCTCGGCCAGGGCGCCGTGCCCGATCTCTCGCCGCCGCGGCGAGCCAAGTCGGCCTGCTTCGCCGGAGGCGAACGGCGGCATGTTGTAGTGGTGCATGTAGCGCTTGGGCTGGGCCAGCTCTTCAAGGTCGCGGAGGCCGATCTTCTGCTCGTCGCGCTGGGTGCCCAGCGTCACGATCGAGAGCACCTGGGTTTCACCGCGCTCGAACAGACCAGTGCCGTGTGTCCGCGGCAGGATCCCCACGTCGGCGGAGAGCTTCCGCAGGGCGTCGTCCGAGCGGCCGTCCGGTCGGATGCCTTCGTCCACGATGGCGCGGCGCGTGTAGGCGCTCTCCAGGTCGTGGAAGGCCTCGCCGATGTCGCGTCCGTCGTGCTCGCCGTTGAAGGCCTCCTCGGCCTCGCCTTCGATCGCGGCCAGCTTCTCGACACGGGCCGAGCGGTCGGTGATGCGCGCAGCCTCGGCGATGGCGTCGCCGAAACGGGCGTTCACCGCCTTGAGGATCGCCTCGTCGAGTTTCTCGACCTTCACCTCGCGCGGCGTGGGCTTGATCAGGTCGCGGAGCTCGAGTTGCAGATCAATGGCGGCCTGCAACTGCTCCTGCCCCCAGGCGATGGCGCGAATCATGGTGTCGTCGTCGACTTCGCTGGCGCCGGCTTCGAGCATCACCACGCCGTCACGGGTCCCCGACACCACCAGGTCCAGCTCCCCGCTGACGTTTTCCTCGAGCGTCGGATTGAGCGTGAACTCGCCGTCGCGCAGCCCCACGCGCACCGCGCCCACCGGCCCCTCGAACGGGATGCCGGAAATCATCAGCGCGGCCGAGGCGGCAATGGTGCCAATCACGTCCGTCTCGGTCGTGCGGTCGTGCGAAAGCACCGTCAGGATGATCTGGACTTCGTTGCACATGCCCTTCGGAAAGAGCGGCCGCAGCGGTCGGTCGGTCAGCCGGGAGGCCAGGATGCCGGCCAGCGGCGGTCGGCCTTCGCGCCGGAACACGCTGCCCGGAATCTTGCCGATGGAATAGCTGCGCTCTTCGTAGTCCACGGAGAGCGGGAAGTAGTCGATTCCCTCGCGCAGGCGGTCGGACATCACCACGGTGCCGAGAATCACGGCGTCGCCGTAGGTCACCACCACGGCGCCATCCGCCTGCTGGGCTAGGCGGCCGGTCTCAAACGCGAGCCGGCGCCCCCCGAATTGGGTCTCAACGGTATGCATACACGTCACTCCTCGCCGGCGGTCTGGACGAAGAGCAAAGAAGCGAGCCCGCAACCGGCGTTGCGCCCTCGGTTCTTGGCTCTTCCGTCAGGTCCCCCCGGCGTTCTGATCCGAAGCGGTTTACAACAATGAAAAGCGGTCCGGCTTCGGAGCGGACCGCTCATCAATCCGTGCGTGCGCGCCGCGCCTGAGGCGGCGTGCCGCGTATCG
>JAPPFO010000041.1:29308-32687 GCA_028875175.1 Chloroflexota bacterium
CACCTGTCGGTAACGCTCCGGGTCGCGATCCTGGAGGTACTTCAGGAGCCGACGCCGGCGGCCGACCATCTTGAGCAGTCCATAGCGTGAGTGCTTGTCCTTCTTGTGCTGCTTGAGATGTTCGGTGAGCTCTTCGATTCGGGCGCTGAGCAGCGCGATCTGCACCGGCGCGGAGCCGGTGTCGTCAGGGTTCAGGCGAAGCTCATCAAGGAGTTCGCGCTTGGGAGAGGTAACGACCATTCGTAGTTTTCGTTCTCGCCGGCCCAGCGTGGGCCGTTCAGTCACGGAAGGGAGGCGTTCAATGCGCCGCCCGAATTTCGTAAGTGTAGCGCACCACAACAGCTCGGGGCCCGCATTTTCGAGAGGCCAGGGACGACAGAGTTGCGCTGCCGCCTTCAGTGCCATAAACTAGTTTGCATTGCAAACCAAAGGCTGACACGCGGCCTCTCTTACGACTGGTAGGCATGAAATGCGGAACGCAGAGCGCAAATCGCCCGCTCTTCGGCCCGACGAGAGCTGGAACGCCATCCACGACACCATGGACCGCGCGCGTAGTTCCATGTACGTCGCCGGCATGGAGCCGATCCTGCTCTTGTGGGGTGCCATCGTGGCCGTGGGCCTGCTTGGCCAATACGCCATCGCAACGCTTTCGACCGACTTTGCTGTGACAAACCCGTGGTATCCCGTGCCCCTGTGGGGCGCGTTGACAACGGCCGGAATGGTCGGCAGCGCCATCTTTGGGCACCGCGCCAGCGCCAGGAACGCTGCGGGATCTGCCTCGCAGCGAGCGGGACTCCGCGTATTTTTCTTCTGGCTGACGGTCGCCGGCGCGGCGTTTGTCATTCCCCTCGCGGCCGGCCTCTGGAGGCCCGATGTCGAGGGAATCACGATCGCGCGAGTCTCCATCGGCATCGTGGCCCTGGGCTACATCCTGTTCGGCATCTTGCACCGTCCGGTGCTGGTGGCCGTGGGCCTGGGCTTTGCGACACCGTTCTTCTTGTCCAGCCACTTCGCGGGCGATGCCGCGATGGTGATCTCGGCAGGGGCCACGCTGCTCGTGGTCGCGCTGGGCGCGGCATGGATCCGCTGGAGCGACAACCGTTGACCGACGGGTCCATCGTCCTCAACGAGACCATTCACCAGTCCACTCGGCTGCGAATCATGACGATGTTGGTTGGTCAGCCTGAGACGGATCGGCTGGCCTATGGCTTCATCCAGGACACACTCAATCTCACAGGCGGAAACCTGACGACGCATCTGCGCAGGCTGGAAGATGCCGGCTACCTGGTCATTGAGAAGGAATTCGACGGCGTCAAGCCGCGCACGTGGATTCAGGCCACCTCGATCGGCCGTCGCGCCTTCGCCGAGTATCTGGCAAACCTCCAGCGCGCGCTTGACTGGCAACCCGGCACCTAGGTCGCCACGCCCCTGATCCACTTGACTTGGATCCGCTGCGGGTCCGTGACCTAGCGGCGCGTAACGCGGTAGATGACCCTGCCAACGTGGTCACTGATCACCACCGCGCCGTCGGGTGCGATGACGACGTCGGTGGGGCGGTCGAGGCCGGTCACGAAGGGATGTACGTCGCCGATATAGGTCTCGCCCTGCGGTTCCAGGTGGACGCGCAGGACATTGTGGGTATAAGAGCTTCGGCCGAGGCCCGGCCCCCAGGTGGCGATCAGCGCATCCCCGGCAAACGCACCCGCTTGCGGGCCGGTGAAAAACGTGATCCCGGTAGCCGCGGCGTGGGCCGGCAGCGCGGCCACAGGGCCCACGACTTCAGAGCCCTCGGGCGCCTCGCCCCAGACGTCCGGGTGCCCGTAGTCGCGGCCTTCGATCACGTGGTTGAGTTCGTCCGGCGCGTCGTTGGCCGCCCGCACGGGAACGTCGGGCGCGTTGTCGGTGCAAAACAACCGCCCGGTGGGCGCGAACGCCAGATCGAACGGGTTTCTGAACCCGCGCGCCACGACCTCCACGCGCGATCCGTCCGGCGCGATGCGCAGGATTGTGCCTGAAAGCTCGGTCTCAGGTTTTTCTCCCAGATTGCTGGTGCTGCCGACCGCCACGTAGAGCAGACCGTCCGGTCCGGCGACGATGCCGTTGTTGCGATGCAGCAGCTCGGCCTCCTCCGGCAGGCCGGTCACAATCTCCACGGACTCGTCGGCCGCGCCCGTCCCGCTCGTGTCGCGCAGTCGGATGATCTTCTGTCGCACGGAGGCGTACACGGCGTTGCCGATAAACGCCACCCCGCGCGGTTCGTCCACTCCCAGCGGTTCCAGTCCCTGGGCAAAGGCGACTGGCCCGTCGGCGCCCGCAACGCCGGCATGCGTCAGGATCGCGTTGTTCGACATCGAGATGTAGAGCCGCTCGTCGGGTCCAAAGGCCAGGGCAACCGGTAGCCCAAGCTCGGCCGTATCCAGCACCGGACGTATGGTGAAGCCCGCCGTCGGTCGAGGCGCACCCGCGGCGACGGCCCCAACCTTGCGTTCCAGCAGTTCCAATTCGATCCGGTTTCCCGGCCGCAGCTGGCTGGCGGAGCGAAAGCTGCGAATCAGGGTCCACAGGCCCGCCGGATAGGTGCGATTGCGTACTTCATCCCCGCTAAGCCGCAGGCGCACCGGCTCGGCATGGCCGGGGGCGAACTCCAGCACGCCCGCCTGAAAGTATTGGCGGATGATTCCGGGCTCGGCCGTCGGGTCGAAAACCGTCCCCGGCTCGCCCGTGTCGCGGCGGGCTTCAGTCTTGGGGAATCCAAGTCCGGCCGCGCCGCCCAGTGCAAGGAAGGCGTCCAGGAATCCGATGTCGTCCCCATCGATCGACTGGTTAGACACGACGTGCCCAAAGGGACCGACCGCCGTGCCCCCGAACGGGTTGGTAGTTCCCGCTTCAGAGCCCAGATCGGGGCTCCCGTCCAGCCCGCCCCCAATAAAGTCCCACACCGGGCGCGGCCTAAGTTCACTGGTTTCACCTGACCACTCCATCACGCCGCGTTGGAAGTACTGGACCAGCAGGCCATTTTCAATCAGCGGCTCGGAGACCGCATGACCCCAGCGCCGCAGCCCGCCCGAGGCGTTGTAGTACGTAAGTAACGGGGCAACACGCGCGACACCGTCAATACGAACCGTCAGATCGGCGATGTTGTGACCGAGTGCTGAATCGAAGGTCACGCGCCGAATCGTGACGCTACCCAGACCGGGCAACGCGCCCGCCTGGCGCGTCAACAACGCCGGAAGGCCAAGCGCCGTGGCTGCCAAAACCGCTCGGCGGCCAATGCGAAGACCGGCGGACGCTAGACGCACTCTGGAGAACTCACGCGGCAGGGGCCATGGAGGCGCGAGCGCGCAATGGTAACGAGACCCCCGGCCAGTTTCCCTATACT
>JAPPFO010000258.1 GCA_028875175.1 Chloroflexota bacterium
ACGATGTCGGATGCGGTTGCCAAGTGGATTCCCCAGCCTCTGATTTCGCTGGGCACCGACGGTTTCGGCCGCAGCGAGGACCGCGAGGCCCTGCGCGACTTCTTCGAGGTCGATGCTCGGTACGTTACGCTGGCGACGCTGTATGCGCTGGCGCGCGAAGGCGAGCTTGATCGGGAAATCGTTTCCGAGGCACTTGAAGATCTCGGGATCGACCCGGCCAAGGCCAACCCCCGGCTCGCCTGACGCTTCCGCCACCGCCGCGACGGAACCGGCATGGCGACTGAACTAAGGCTCCCGGACCTGGGCGAGGGCATTGCTGACGCGGATGTTCTGAGCGTGCTTGTCAGCGCCGGCCAGGCCGTCGCCAAGGACGACCCGATCATTGAGATCGAGAGCGACAAGGCGACGCTGGAAGTTCCCGCCGAGTTGGCCGGCACGGTGACGCAGGTGCTGGTCAGCGCCGGCGACACGCTGCAGGTCGGACAGGCGATTCTCGAACTGGAAGAGAACGCTTCGGCGGGGGACGTCAAGCCTGTGGCCACTCCGCCGGCCACGGCGAACGCGTCGACGGAAGCCGTCACTGAGGCCTCCGCTCCAACTTCCGCGCCTACGCCAACTCCACCGAGACCACAACGCAAACCAGCTGCAGCGCCGCCGCCGCCGCCGGCCGGCGGTGACGGGCCGGTATTTGCATCGCCGTCAACCCGCGGGTTCGCACGCGAAATCGGTTTGGATATTCGCGAGGTCGAAGGCTCGGGCCCCGGCGGACGCATCTCAGTTGACGACGTAAAGGCCCACGCCCGGTCTCGACCGGCCACGGTGTCCGCCGACCCCGGTAGCCTTGTCGCTGCGCCGCTGCCTGACTTCAGCAAGTTCGGAGCGATCAGGCGCGAGCGCATGAACCGGGTGCGTCGGGCAACGGCAACCAATATCGCGCAGTCGTGGACGAGCATTCCGCACGTGACGCTCTTCAACGAGGCCGATATCACGTCCGTCGAGGCGATGCGGCAGCGCCAAAAGGAGCGTGTTCGGAGCGCCGGCGGCAGCCTCACGATCACGCCGATATTGATGAAGGTTGTAGCCGCCGCGCTGAAGGCGCATCCGAAGATGAACGCCAGCGCCGACTTCACCGTCAACGAGATGGTGCTGAAGGAATACATCCACCTGGGTGTTGCCGCGGACACGGATCGGGGCCTGCTGGTGCCGGTCATTCGGGACGTCGACGAGAAGAGCATCACCGAGTTGGCGATCGAAGTGAGCGAGGTTGCGGGCCAGGTTCGCGAGGGACAGCTCCCGCCGGAGCGGCTGGAGGGCGCCTCGTTCACGATCAGCAACCTGGGGGGACTGGGCACCGGACACTTCACGCCAATCATCAATCCGCCGGAAGTCGGGATTCTGGGCGTCGGGCGTGCGGTGGAGCGACCCGTGTACGTCGAAGGACTGTTGCGGCCGCGGCTCATGCTGCCGCTGGCGCTGTCGTTCGACCATCGGGCTGTGGACGGCGCGGACGTCGCGCGCTTCCTCACCTGGATTGTCGAGGCGCTGGCCCAACCGCTGATGCTGGCGATGGGGGACTAGCCGAGACGTGACCACGAACGGACGGCAGCCGCGCGTAGCCGTGATCGGCGCGGGGCCGGGAGGCTATCCGGCCGCCTTTCACGCCGCCGAACTGGGGATGGAGGTCACGCTCATCGACCCCGAGGCCAATCCAGGGGGCGTGTGCCTCTATCGGGGCTGTATTCCGTCGAAAACCCTCCTGCACGTGGCGTCCCTGTTGGGCGAGGCCGAGGACGCGGCGGAGTGGGGCGTGAGCTTCGGCCAACCGGAAATCGATCTCGACCGTTTGCGAAGCTGGAAGGATCAGGTCATCTCCAAGATGACCTCGGGGCTGGGACTCCTCACCCGAGCGCGACGCGTGCGATTCACCCGCGGGCTCGCCCGTTTTGATGGGCCGCACGCGCTGAGCGTCGAGCCATCAGACGGAGGAGACGCGGAACGTCTCAACTTCGACTACGCCGTCATCGCCACCGGCTCAATGCCGGCGGCACCGCCGGGCTTCCAGATCGATGGCGACCGCATCCTGGACTCGACGTCTGCATTGGAGATGGCAGATGTCCCTGACACGCTGCTGGTGGTTGGCGGGGGTTACATCGGGCTTGAACTGGGCTCGGTTTACGCCGCTCTCGGATCGACGGTAACGGTGGTTGAGATGGAGACCGGTCTACTACCCGGAGCGGACCGTGATCTCGTTCGGCCGCTGGAGCGGAAACTGAATTCTGCGTTCGAAGAGATCCTTCTAAGCACACGAGTCGCGAGCCTGAACGTGCGGCCGGACGGCGTTGATGTCGAACTGGCGGGAGCGCGCGTCGAAGTGCCCTCGCGACGCTTTGACAAGGTGCTGGTCGCGGTCGGACGGCGCCCAAGCAGCGCCGGTCTGAACCTGGCGGCCGCGGGCGTGGAATCCGATCAGCGCGGCTTCATCAAGGTCGATCACCAGCGCCGCACGAGTGCCGCCAACATCTTCGCCATCGGCGACGTGGCGGGTGAACCAATGCTGGCGCACAAGGCCACGTACGAGGCGAACGTAGCCGCGGCGTCCATCGCCGGCCACGCGGCAACATACGACGCCCAAGCCATCCCAGCGGTGGTGTTTACCGATCCCGAAATCGCCTGGTGCGGACTGACCGAATCAGAGGCACGCGAGTCTGACCGGCCGCACAAGGTCTCGACGTTTCCCTGGGCGGCGTCCGGGCGTGCCACGACGCTGGGACGGAATGACGGGCTGACGAAGTTGATCCTGGAGCCGACGACTGAGCGCATACTCGGAGTCGGAATCAGCGGACGTGGCGCCGGTGAGCTGATTGCCGAAGGCGTGCTAGCCGTCGAAATGGGCGCGCGAGCCGACGACCTGCGGCTGAGCATCCATCCGCACCCCACCACGTCGGAAACCCTGATGGAAGCGGCCGAGGTGTTCTTCAACACCAGCCCGCACTACATCGCGCGTAAGCGCGGCTGAACTCGCGGGCGAATTCCCGCCCGGGCTCTAGGTCACACGACCTATCGTCCACTCGACCGTTGGCAGCAGCGGGTCGTCGGTTTCCCTGAGCCAGTTCACGATTTCGTCCGCCAACTCCGCTCGCACGCCGGCCGTTGCCGGGTCGTCAATGACGTTGCGGGTCTCGTGCGGGTCGTTGTGCAGGTCGTATAGCTCCGGCATGTCGTAGAGCCACAGGTTTAGCTTCCAGCGGTCGGTGACGGCGGTCTTGACGAACATCAGGTCGTCGCGCAGACCG
>JAPPFO010000183.1 GCA_028875175.1 Chloroflexota bacterium
TCTCCGAACTCCTGACCGACGCCGGCTACCGCACCGCCCTCTTCACCGACTGCTACCACCAGTTCAAGCCCAGCAAAAACTTCCACCGCGGCTTCGCCGAGTGGCAGTGGATCCGCGGCCAGGAAACCGACCGCTTCCGCTCAGGCCCCGCCCTTCCGCCCGACGCCATCCGCCGCCACGTCCCCGAACGGCTGCCGGAGAAGCACCAGCGCCGCGAATTCTTCACCCAATACCTCACCAACAACCTGTTTCGCCGCGAGGAAGCCGACTTCTACCCCGCCCGCCTCTTCAACGACGCCGCCCGCTGGCTCTACGACAACGACGACGCCGACAGCTTCTTCCTCGTCGTCGACTCATTCGACCCCCACGAACCCTGGGAGCCGCCCCTCAGCTACCGCCGCCTCTACGACCCCGACGACGACGACGTCACCGACATCATCCAGTCCCTCTACGCCCCCAACGGAAACGTCCTCAACGAGCGCGAAGTCAAGCGCATCCAGGCCAACTACGCCGGCGAAGTCACCCTCTGCGACCGCTGGTTCGGCCACTTCATGGAACAGCTCGAACTCTCGGGCCGCGCCGACGAAACCATCGTCATCGTCGCCTCAGACCACGGCCACAACCTCCGCTACCCCGACGATAAGGACCTCATCAGCAAACAGGGCCACCCCCTCACTCGCGCCGTCGCCGACCTGGTGCTACTCGTCCGCTACCCCGACCGCGCCCGCGCCGGCCAGACCTACGACGGCCTCGTCACCAACACCGACATCGCCGCCACCGTCCTCGCTGCCGCCGGCGTCCAGGCGCCCACCGAAGGCCGGGACATCGGCCCCGCCCTCCGCGAAGACCTGCCGTCCCACCGCTCCCACGTCAGCATTGGCTGGGGCCCGCTCATGACCGTCATCACCGACAACTGGTGGTGCAACGCCACCATCTGGGGCGAAGAGCCGCTGCTCCACCGCCTGCCCGACGACGAAATGCTCCGCACCAACGTCGCCGCTGACAATCCCGACGTCGTCAAGGAACTCATCGGTCTCGCCATCGCCGACGCCGGCGGCCAAATCCCCGCCCAGTTCGCCGAATTCAAAGACCGCCCCGGCTGCACCCCCTACCTCACCGCCATCCAACGAGGCGGCGACTACGTAGCCCGCCGCCGCTAACCCCCACTCCGCAGTCCTCTCTTCCTCCCTCTCCCTCGAGGGTCAGCAGGTGCATTCGGCGTCATGAAGCGGGTGGGGCGCCAATCTTCACCCTCTCCGAGGGGAGAGGCAGATTCGGGCGTCTTCGGCCGAAACCGGTGAGGGGTCTTCCGGGCAACCAGCATCGCCTCGGCAACCCGGCCGGCGCGAAGCGATTCCACGCCCACAACCTCACCGCCCAGTCACCCTACGCCACAAACTCCTCCAACCTCACCGTCCGCCCCTCCTCGCTACTCCGCACGCCCGCCGCCGCGATCCGGATCGAGTTCAAGTTGTCCCGGCTCGAGGTCAGCGGCTCCCGCCCCTCGTTCAGCGCCGCCATCAATTCCCCCATGCTCCCCCCAAACGCCTCCGGGAACCACCCTCCCTCGATCGGAAACCGCACGCTTCGCTCCGGTTCGTCCCGCCGCGTCACCTCCACCCACTGCGGCGTCCCGCTGATCGATCCCTCCGCCCCATCGATATGCCAGAACTCCGAGTGTCCCGCCTTGCTCTGCACGATGTTGTTGAAGTGATCGATAGCCGTCAGATCGCCGCTGTCGAAATGCAGCGCCAGCGTGTGACTCAGCGGCGAAACCGCGTTCTGGCCCTGCATCATCGCCGTCGTCGCGCTCACCGCATCCGGCGTTCGTCCGCTGAAATGCCGGATCAGGTCCAGGAAATGCACCCCGTGGTCCACGATGTTGAAATCCACCACGTCCCGCCACCACCTGTCCGGCTGGTCCTGGTAACTCCGCCGCACGTGCGCCACGCTGAACAGCGGGCCGCAGATCCCCGAGTCGATCAGCAGCTTGATCGCCGCATGCGCCGGCGCCCATCGCGCCTGTTGGTTGATCATCAGCGTCACCCCGGCGTCCCGCGCCGAGTTCGACATCCACGCCGCGTCCTCCCAGGTCATGGCGAAGGGCTTCTGTGACAGGATCGGCTTGCCTGCTGCCAGCAGCCCCGGCCACAGCTCCAGCCGCGCGTGCGGATGCACTGCCAGGTCGATAACCTCCACCTGGTCGTTCTCCAGCACCACCCGTGGATTCGTTCCCGCCGACTCGATTTCCCAGCGCGCCTGCGTCGACTCCACCGCCGCCGGATCGATATCGCTGCAAGCCACCACCTCATAGCCAAAGTCCCGGTACGCCGGCAGGTGCGCCCCATTCGCAATCCCGCCGCACCCGATCAACCCAATCCGGTAAAGACGCCCGCTCGGCGGCTTTGGCCGATAGTCCTCGGGAGTCAGTCGCAACTCGTCCAGGTTCATGCCAGCTACCTCAACGGCGATTCACGAGAGAATGCCACGCGCCAGAGCTTCGCAGCCGGGGTGCATTCACCTTGCCCGGCGCAACCCGGCATCATTGGCCCCGCCGAAAACCCACGCTGCACCTCGAGGTGACCGCTTGATCACGAACCCGCTCGACCGACGCACCACAGACACCGGCTATCAGGGTTCGCACCGCGCCTACGACTCAATCGTCTTGCCCGATGTCTCCATCCCGGCCCGCGACGGCGTGCCGCTGGCCGCCGACCTCTACCTGCCCGCCCTCAACGGCCGTCAGGTTGAAGGACAGTTCCCGGCCCTCATCGAGCGCACCCCCTACCTCAAGGACGCTGGCCGCTACGCCCGCAAGGCCCACTGGTACGCACGTCGCGGCTACGCCGTCGTCATGAACGATGTCCGCGGCCGCGGACGCTCCGGCGGCGAGTGGTATCCGTTCGCGAAGGAAGCCCCCGACGGCTACGACTCCGTCGAGTGGATCGCCGTCCAGCCATGGTGCAACGGCCGCGTCGGCACCATGGGCGCCTCCTACGCCGGGTCTGATCAAAGCGCCCTCGCCACCCTCAACCCGCCGCACCTGCGCGCCCAGGTCGTCGGCCAGGGCACCAGCAACTACCTCATCTCGTCCATGCGCCAGGGCGGCGCCCTCGAGCAGCGCTTCATCAGCTACGCCTACCGCATGGCCATCACCAGCCAGGAGGCCGGGGCCGACCCCGACCTCGCGCGCGTCCTCCGAGCCGAGTTCGAGCGCGTACCTGAGATTCTCGGTCCGCCCCTGCGCTTCCGCCCCGGCCGCACGGCCGTTCGGTTTCTGCCG
>JAPPFO010000025.1:0-209 GCA_028875175.1 Chloroflexota bacterium
CAGTTCAATACCGCGCTCAGCGGCGTCATGCACAATCGCCTGGCCAATCGGGTGTTCGGAGTCACGCTCGGCCGAGCCAACCAGGCGCAGGATTTCCGACTCGGGTTCGCCGTTGAGCGGAATGACGTCCGTGACCTCGGCTCGGCCGCTCGTGATCGTGCCGGTCTTGTCCAGCACGACCGTGTCGACCCTGCCGGCCGTCTCCAGCG
>JAPPFO010000025.1:219-32524 GCA_028875175.1 Chloroflexota bacterium
CACCAGGACTCCCAACTCCGCGCCCTTGCCCACGCCAACCATGATGGCCGTGGGGGTGGCGATGCCGAGCGCACAGGGACAGGCAATGATCAGCACCGTGACCATGGCGACCAGCGCGTAAGTGACCCGCGGATGCGGTCCGACGGCCAGCCAGACGCCCAGGGTGACCAGCGCAATCACGATGACCGCCGGCACGAACCGCGCCGACACCCAGTCCGCCAGCCGCTGCACGGGCGCCTTCGAGGTTTGGGCGCGTTCAACCAGCGCGATGATCTGCGCCAGCATCGAATCCTGGCCGAGGCGGGTGGGCCGTACGCGAAGGCTGCCCGCGGTGTTGAGCGTCGCGCCGATCACCTCGTCGCCCGGACCCTTGTCGACCGGAATGCTTTCGCCAGTGATCATCGACTCGTCCAGTGCCGACGCGCCCTCGAGCACCCGGCCGTCCACCGGGACCTTTTCGCCAGGGCGAACGACGACGACATCGTCATGCCGCACGTCGTCGAGCGCGACTTCGAGGGACTGTCCACTTCGCTCGACTCGGGCCATCCTGGCCCTCAGATCCAGCAGCCGCTGAATCGCGGCGGACACCCGCGCCCGGGCGCCCGTCTCGAAATACCGGCCAAGCAAGACCAACCCGATGATGACCGCGGAGGCTTCGAAGTAATGCACATCCGCGCCGGCCACGCCGCTCAGCAGCCCGGGCGACACGGTGACGATGAGGCTGTAGCCGTATGCGGCGCTGGTTGCGATGGCTACCAGCGTGTTCATATCGGTGGTCCCGCGCCGCGCCGCCAGCCAGGCGCCCCGGTAGAACGACCAGCCGGACCAGAACTGAACCGGCGTGACGAGGACCATTACCACCCAGGGATTGCGCAGGAGCTCCGGCGCCCACGGGATGACGTCCATCGCCCCCCACATCGCCAGGGCCCCGACGCCGAGTGCGAAGGCGGCCTGAATGCCGAGCCAGCGACGTTCGCGGCGGCGGCGCTCCTCAAGCCCGCCGTCTGCGGCGGCAGCGCCATCGGGCGTTGCCTCGGACCCGGCGGTCTCGAGCACGCTGAAGCCGGCGCGCTCCACGCCCGTCCGCAGCGCGCCAAGGTCGGCCTGTCCCAGGGCGTGACGCACCAGGGCCTGGCCGGAGGCGAGGTTTACCGATGCATCAAGCACCCCGGAAACTCTGGCAAGGGCGTTCTCGACCTGGCCCACGCAAGACGAGCAGTGCATGCCCTCGATCTGGAGCGTGCGTTCATCTGTTGGGACTTCGTAACCCGCTGACTCGACCGCGGCGGCGACATCGGCCGCCCTGACGTCCCGACCGGCTCGCACCGCTAGCCTTTCGTCCGCGAGATTGACCGCTGCTTCCTGAACGCCATCCACTCTTGCGACAGCCTGTTCGACGCGACCTACGCAGGCCACGCAGTGCATACCGGTGACAGGGAGAGTGAAGGACCGCTCGGTCTCGACGGTCATGGGACCTCACCGTTGCCGTGGGCGTGCGGGGGCTTTTCTCCCGCGTTCAGGGTGGCAGCCACACGTTCGATGGCCTCGCCGGCCGAGGCCACGCGGCGCAGGTGTCCCGTGCCTTTGAAGACGTCCATCAGCTCCGCAATCACCCGCTCGCGCTCTGCCAGGTCATCGGACGCGATGGCGGTTGTGACGCAGGTTCGGAGGTGGCGTTCCAGGACGCCGGCGTTGACCTTCTCGATCGCGCCCTGGATGGCCAGGGTCTGCTTGAGGACGTCCACGCAGTAGGCGTCGTCTTCGAGCATCTTCTCGACCGCGCGGACGTGGCCCTGGATGGACTTCCAGCGGTTGAGGAGGCTTCTGGTTTCCTGATCCATTGAGGTTCCCTAGGCTGGATTAGCCCATCAGACCCCACCCCAGGTGGGGTGGTTCATTCAATCCTACACCCGGATGGGGGCTCTGCAAAACAGGTCGGTTGCCTCCGCGATGGCGTTGCTCGCGCTATGTTGCAGGCCACCACCAAACCGGAGTCACCACAATGGAGTACCGTCGCCTGGGCCGCACGAATCTGCGAGTCTCGCTGGCCAGCCTGGGAACCGGCGGCCCCAGCAAGATGGGGCAGAACCGAGGGACGACGCCGGACGACGCCCGGCGCCTGACCCGGCGGGCCCTGGACCACGGGATCAACTTCTTCGACACCGCGGCCAGTTACGGCGACAGCGAGATCTTGCTGGGTCACGGGCTGGTCGGCGTGCCGCGCAACGACTTCGTGGTGGCCACGAAGTACAGCCCGCTTGCCGACGACGAGTTGAAGAGTCCCGAGGACGTTGGGACGTCGATCGATCGAAGCCTGGAACGCCTGCAACTCGATTACATCGACGTGATCCAGGTGCATGGCCTGATGCCGGACCGGTACGATGACATCGTGGAGCGGCACTTGCCCGTGCTGATTGAGGCTCAACGAGCCGGCAAGGTCGGCTTTCTGGGCGTCACCGAGCAGGCCCATGCGGACGTCCACCATGAGACGTTCAAGCAGATGGTGACGGACGACCACTTCGACACACTCATGGTCGGCTACAACCTGCTGCACCAGACGGCCGAGCAGGACGTGTTGGAAGCAGCCGAGGCCGCCGACATCGGCTTGATCGTGATGATCGCCGTGCGCCGCGCGCTGGGAAACCCTGAACGCCTTCGCGAAGTGATTGCGGAACTCAAGGCCGACGGACACCTGGCGGCCGACGCGCTGCCGGACGACGATCCGCTGGGTTGGCTGGTGCACGACGACGTGGAATCGGTGCCGGAAGCGGCCTATCGCTTTGTGCTGGAGCCGAGCACCATTTCAACCGTACTCACGGGAACCGCCAACCCCGCCCACCTGGACGCCAATGTGGCCGCCATGGCGCGCGGACCGCTGCCGCCCGAGGACCGAGCGCGGCTGCAGTCGATCTTCGGCGGCCTGGCGCTGGGGCTGGGGAACTAGCGCGGCCGACCGATCCGCGGGTCTAGGCGATAGCGCCGGTTGCGCGCATGAGGGTTTCTTGCACGACGCGCTCGTGCTCGAGCGAGCGTTCGGGCGCCTGCTCGCCGCGCAGCGTGCGTACGAAGGCCTGCAGACTGGCCACGTAGCGCGGTCGGGCCTCGAGCGTCATCGTCTGCTCGCCTTCGAGGAAACCGTCGCGCGCGCTGTCCAGGGACAGCCGGACGGTCTCCGCAGGCTCCATCGGCTCCATGATGGCCCAGCCGCGCGAGCCGTAGACCTCGTAGCGCCGTGGGCGCGGCGGAACCTCGAGTCCGGCAATATCCACAAAGGCCAGGGCCCCCGGGTACTCCAGCACGGCGACGCCGTTGTCAACGAACCCACTCTCGGGACGCACGCGCTGCATGAACGGCGTTACCCGATCAGGCCGGCCCAGCGTCCAGACGATTTGGTCCAGCACGTGGCCGCACAAGTCATAGAACACGCCGCCGGCGAAGCTGGCCAGCAATGGGTGGGTGGCCGGCTCGACGTACGTGGACATGTGGGCGCGGATGGCGAAGATATCGCCCAGGAGCCCTCCGCGGGCCCAGTTGGCAATGCGCTGGTAGCCGTCGTGATGCCGGAACATGTAACCAAGCTGGATGTAGAGATTCTGCTCGGCGGCTGATTCGAGCACGCGCTCCCAGCGGGGGAAGTCGTGGCCGGCCGGCTTGTCAAGGAGCAAATGGCGACCGGCCGCGATGACGGCCTCGCCCTGCTGGAGGTTCTCGGAGTTATCGCCTTCCGCAACCACCGCGTCGATGCTGGCGTCGTGCAGGACGGCGCCCAGGTCGTCGAGCCAGATCGACCGGTTCCAGGGCGCGCCACCGCCGGATTCGAGCTGTTGCCGGCGCTCGGCGTCGTCCTCGTAGACGCCCACCACGTCGACATCCGGATTGTCGAGCATCACGCTCAGCCAGCCTGCGGCGTGGGGATGCTTGGTCCCCCACTGAACCATGCGCAAAGGTGAAGGGGTCACGGTGTCTGGCTCCTCTGGCAGCGTCGCAGAACGCAGTCACGCGTCTGAAAATAGCCTAGCGCTCCCACCGGCCGGGTGATGGGCTGCAAAGCGACCGAAGCGAGCCACCCGCGCTGACGTATGTCAGGACTCGTAGAGGATTCGACGGACGTGTTCAATCCGACCGTCGGAGGTGTAGCGCCAGACCCCCACGTAGCCCAGGCGCAAGTCACCGTTGGCGTCCCACTCCAGCGGACCGGACGCGCCCTGGTAGACGATTTGGCCGCCATCGGCCAGCACCTCGAGCGCACGCGCCACGCCGTCAGGTCCGGCGGTGACGGTCTCGCCAGTACCCGAAACAACGGTGCGCAAATGGTCGCGAATGACGGTGCCGTCTGTGCTATTGCCAGCCTGGGCCGCCAGAGCAAGGGCGATGGTGGAGTCATAGACCTCCCTGGCATAGCTGCCGACCGGAGGCTCGCCGTAGGCCTGGACGTAGGATTCCACCCATGCCGGGGCAGGCTGGCCCGTAGCGGACGCTCCGACGCCGTACGAGTCGGCCAACGCGTCCGCGCCGATCGCTTCGATGAGATCCAGGTTCCGCAGGGCGCCGTTCCACAAGAATTGGTCATAGAGGCCAAGGTCCAGCGACTCGCGGGCGGCAGTCACAGCCTCGGCCGGATACAAGAGGACTACGAGCACCTGGGCGCCGCCAGCGGCTGACTCCCGCAGGGCGTCGGCCACGCTGCTCTGGCCAATCTCCACGGCCACCGACCGGATAGCGCCGTCCCAGGCCTGATCAAAAGCCTGGGCCAGTCCCTGGCCCCAGAGATCGTCGCGGTAGAGCACGCCGACGTTGTCAAAGCCACGCTCACCGGCTAATCGCGCCAGCGCCGGCCCATACGCCCGGTGGGACAAGGTGGCGCGGAAGAAGAAGTCGTTGTCCGCAGCGTCGGTCAAGCGCGCGGTGCCTGCCGCTGGACTAATGAAAGGGATCCCGGCCGACCCCGTCACACGCTCAGCCACCGCAAGCGAATTGACGCTGGTGCTGGGTCCCACAATCGCGTGTACGTCTTCCGCCTCTACGAGGCGCCGCGCTTCGCTCACCGCCCGATCCGGGTTCTGTGCCGTGTCGGCAACCACGGCTTCGACCGTACGCCCAAACACACCGCCAGCCTGGTTGAGGTGGGCAATAGCTAAGTGGAAGGCCCGCTGCCGGTCCTGGGCGTTCTGCGCCGAACCCTCGCTGATATAGGTCAGCAGGCCGAGCTTCAACGGCTGGTCGTGTCGCGTCTCGCCGCAGGTCGCGAAGACCAGTAGGAGCAGAAGCGTCACGAGGAGACGGACTGCCAGGGCGTGTGAAGTCGCAATCGAACGGTTCGACCAGGGCGGTACCTGCACAGAACGCCGGAGACAAGACGTCAGCAATCGCGGAGTCATCGCTGCCTTAGAAGAGCGTGCGGCCCGGGACGTTGACTCGCGTGCGATAGAGCGCGGACCCCGCGTTGATGAACAAGCTGCGCAGGTCGGCGTCGCCCCAGGTGAAGTTGGCCACTCCCTGGGGCACGTGAATCACGCCGAGGCAGGCAGCGTCCGGCCCAAACACCTGAACCCCGCCCGGCCCCGCCGTGTAGAGATTGCCCTGGCTGTCAATCTTCATGCCGTCGGCCAGCCCGTCGCGGTCGCCGGTCAACTCGGCCCACACCCGGCCGTCGGAAAGCCCACCGTCGGCATTCACATCGAACACGCGGATGTGGGCCCGCATTGTGTCGTTGATGTACAGCTGCTGTTCGTTCAGCGAGAAAGTGAGTCCGTTCGGCTGGTCGAAGTAATCGACCAGCAGCCGGAGCGTGCCTCTCTCGGGATCGAGCCGGTACACACCGCGGACATCGAGCTCCGGCTCGCGCAGCACCCCGTAGTACTCCATCCGTCCGAACGACGGATCGCTGAAATAGATTGAGCCGTCGCGCTTGACGATCACGTCGTTTGGGCTGTTCAGTTCCTTGCCGTCGTAGTGCGTGGCCAATACCGTGATCGAGCCGTCGTGCTCCGTGCGCGTGACGCGGCTGGTGGCGTGTTCGCAGGTGATCAGCCGACCCTGCAGGTCGTACGTGTTGCCGTTGGCCATGTTGCTGGGCTGCCGAAAGACCTGGATCCCGTTGGCGGCCGTCCACTTGCGCATGACGTTGCCGGGCATGTCGCTGAAGATGAGGCAGCCCTCAACGTGGTTCCAGACCGCGCCCTCGGTGAAGTCGAATCCGGCGGCCACTTCCTCAACCGGAGCGTCGTAGCCAACCACCTGCCGGAACCGCTCGTCGCGAATCTCCACGTTCATGACCGCTCCTTGATCTGAGTCCGCACCGTCAGTTCTCGCGCGCCGCGACGGCCGTTACTCGTCGGTCGAAATCACCGGCAGCGCTTCGTTCATGGCGCCGGAGCGGAAGCCCTGCAGGTCCAGGGTCACGTAGGTGAAGCCAAGCGACTTCAGGCCATCGAGAATGCGCTGCCGTCGTTCGGAGTCCTGCGTGAATCGACCCAGTTCCAACTCTGGAACCTCGATGCGGGCAATCGTGCCGTGGTGTCGAACGCGCAACTCCCGGAAGCCTTCGGCGCGCAGCAGCGCCTCCCCGGCTTCGATCTGCCCAAGCTTCTCCACGGTGACCTCGCTGCCGTAGGCGACGCGGGACGACAGGCAGGCTACCGCCGGCTTGTCCCAGCTGGGGAGGCCGAGACGGCGCGAGAGTTCACGGACCTCGGCCTTGCGCAAGCCGGCCTCCACCAGCGGCGCGCGGGCGCCACGCTCCCGGCTGGCGGCCATCCCTGGGCGGAAATCGCCCAGGTCGTCGACCACGGGCCCGTAGAGCATGTGTTGCACGTCGCGCTCGGCCACGAACTCGCGCAATCGATCGAAAAGCTCGGCCTTGCAGTGGAAGCAGCGGGAGCTGTCGTTGGCGCGGTACGCCGGATTGTCCAGTTCGCGGGTGTCGATGAATTCGTGCCGGATCCCGATCTGGTCAGCAAATCGAGTGGCGTCGTCGCGCTCGGCCTGGGCCAGACTTGGCGAAACGGCGGTCACGGCCAGCGCCCGGTTGCCGAGGGCATCGAACGCCATCTTGGCCAGGAAGGTGCTGTCGACGCCGCCCGAATAGGCCACGACCGCATTCTCCAAGCCGCCAAGCGTCCGCTGCAGAAACTGCGTCTTGGCCTCAAGCGAGGCCTCAAGGTCAATGGACGGCTGGTAGACGGCGGTTGCCATGCCCGAATCCTACGCGCCTTCGTCGTCCGCCGGATCGATCACGAGCAGTGGCTCCTCGCTGATCGCTCCGCCTCGCAACCAGAAGCAGCGCATCACGGGCCGTTCGGGATTCATGAGCGAAACAATGATGAAACGGCTGTACTCGGAGTAGCCAGACTCAACGGCCTCGCGCACGTCCGTCGGCGAAGGGTAGGCGTCGCTGCGCGGGTGTGAGTGATAGAACGCCGAGATCTCCCAGCCCTGCACGTCTTCGATGTCGCGGGTGGCGTCGAGCATGTCGCGCGGATCGATGGTGTAGTGCACGCGGCTCTGGTCGGCGTTGCGGGCGGGGTAGATCTGCAGTGCCGTTTCGCCCTGCCCGCCAATCAGGCCGCAGCATTCGAGCGGGGCCTCGGCGCGGGCCTGGGCCACGATCTGGTTGTGCTGCGTACGGGTCAGGTGGAAGGGCATGGCGCAAAGATAAGGGATTGCGGTAGACGCTGAGAGATGTCGGCCGCGTGTTTCGTAGATCGGCCAGCCTCGTTAGGATCGGCGATTGCCGGTTCGGCGCGCGAACAGAGCCGCCACGACCACTGTGACTACCGGCATCCCCGAGCGGGAAAGGATAACGCTGTCCTATGCCTTCTCGTCCTCAGGGTCTCTGGCGCCACCCCAACTTCCTGAAGCTTTGGGTTGGCGGGACCGTCTCAGCGTTCGGATCGCAGATCACCTTCCTTGCCCTGCCGCTCACAGCGGTACTTGTGCTGGATGCCTCGCCGCTGCAGATGGGCATCCTGGCGGCCATCGGCGGCCTGCCGTCGCTCGCCTTCGGCGTCGGTGTGGGCGTCTGGGTCGACCGGCTCAGGAAGCGCCGGGTAATGATCCTTGCCGACTACGGACGCGCACTGTTGCTGCTCTCGGTCCCAATCGCCGCCTGGCTGCAGGTCTTGCGGATCGAGCACCTCTACGCCGTGGCCCTTGGCACCGGCACGCTGGGGATGTTCTTCGGCGTCGCCAATCGGTCGATTCTCCCGTCGCTGGTATCGCGGGAGAAGCTGGTGGAAGCCAACAGCAAGCTCGCGATCGGCACGTCAGCATCGCAGGTCGCCGGCCCGGGGGTTGCCGGTGTGCTGATCCACGTGGTCACGGCGCCCGTGGCCCTAGTCGTCGACGCCGTGACCTTTGTAGTTTCAGCGCTGGCGCTCCGAGGAATCCGTCTCACGGAGGCTGCGCCTGCAACGTCTGAGACCGGCGACAGCTTCCTTACACAGGCTCGCGAAGGGCTGGTCGTCGTCGGCCGGAACCGAATACTGCTCCCCATTGCCGTCGCCATTGGCGGGATCGCCGTCTTCAACGCGATGTTCGAAGCCGTGTGGCTGCTCTACGTCAACAAGCAGCTGGAGGTCGAACCGCTCGCTTTCGGCTTCCTGTTCGCGGTTAGCAGCGTCGGGTTCATGGTCGGCGCCTTCGTCGCGGAACGGCTGATCCGCTGGCTGGGCGCCGGTCCGGCCATGATCGCTGCGGTTGTCATTGCGGCGCTGAGCGACCTGGTGACCCCGCTGGCGGGAGGGCCGCTGGCAGCCGTCGTCGTGTTGCTGACCACATCGATGTTCCTGTTCGGCATCGGCGCCACGGTTTACGGGGTTTGCCAGGGCAGCCTGCGCCAGGCCACCACGCCGCTTCGGCTTCAGGGCCGCATGAACGGCATCATGAACACCCTGGAGATTGGGCTGGTCCCGCTCGGCGCCCTTGTCGGTGGCGTTGTAGCTGAGGCCTTTGGCATGCGGCCGACCCTCTTTGTCGCCGCCGGGCTTGAGTTTGCGGTCGCTCTCTGGCTGTTCCTATCGCCGATTCGGTCGCTTCGCGAGCTGCCGAAAGCGGACGAATCGGGCGATGCGTAGCGCCGGATACGCGCTGGCTCCATACCTCCGAAAACAGCGGAAACTCTTGACGCTCGTTTTGGCCGATCTCTACAATGGGCTGCTAACGCGATTGATTCGATCCGCGTCAGCGCGCGTCCCGAAAACTCGGTGCGCGTCGTCTGACTGGCGGACCAGACACGACCCCCACACGAAGACCGAAGCACTCTGCTGGCGGTCAGCCGGGTCGAAAGGGACGACAGTATGCCGAAAGACATCCTGCTGGATGTAGAGGCCCGCTCGAAGCTGGTAAAGGGCATCGACGTGGTGGCCAACGCCGTCAAGACGACGTTGGGGCCGAAGGGCCGCAACGTGGCCCTGGGCAAGAAGTACTCCGGCCCCACGGTGACCCACGACGGCGTGACCGTGGCCAAGGACATCGACCTGGAAGATCCGTTCGAGGACATGGGCGCCCAGCTCATCAAGGAAGCCGCCAGCAAGACCAACGACATCGCTGGCGACGGCACCACCACCGCCACCGTGCTGGCGCAGGCCATCATCAAGGAAGGCCTCAAGAACGTCGCGGCCGGCGCCAATCCCATGATCATCAAGCGCGGCCTGGCCAAGGGCGTTGAGGCCGTGGTTGAGGAAGTCGGCGCCCAGGCCAAGCAGATTCGCAGCCAGGACGAGATCGCCCAGATCGCCTCCATCTCCGCCAACGACACGCAGATCGGCGAACTGATCGGCGAGGTCATGGACAAGGTCGGCAAGGACGGCGCCATTACGGTTGAGGAGTCCAAGGGTCTCGAGTTCGAGATCGAGTACGTGGAGGGCATGAAGTTCGACCGCGGCTACATCTCGCCGTACTTCGTGACCAACCAGGACCGCATGGAGGCCGTGATCGAGGATGCGTTGGTCCTGGTCACCGACAAGAAGTTGTCGGCGGTGAGTGACATTCTCCCGACGCTGGAGAAGGTCACGCAGTCCGGCAAGAAGGACCTCGTGATCATCGCCGAGGACGTGGAGGGCGAAGGCCTGGCCACCCTGGTGGTGAACAAGCTGCGCGGCATCCTGAACTGCCTGGCCGTCAAGGCCCCGGGCTACGGCGACCGCCGCAAGGAAATGCTGCAGGACGTGGCTGTCGTAACTGGCGGCACGGTGATCTCCGAGGACATGGGCCGTCGCCTGGACGGCGTGATCCTTGAGGACTTGGGTCGCGCCCGCCGCGTGGTGGCCGACAAGGACAACACCACCATCGTCGAGGGTGGCGGCAAGGAAGCGGCCGTGCAGGCCCGCCTCAACCAGCTCAAGGGCCAGGTTGAGGAAGTCACGTCTGAGTACGACCGCGAGAAGCTGCAGGAGCGGCTGGCCAAGCTGGCCGGCGGCGTGGCGGTTATTCGGGTCGGCGCCGCCACCGAGACCGAGCTCAAGGAGAAGAAGCACCGCGTGGAGGACGCCCTGTCAGCTACGCGCGCCGGCATCGAGGAAGGCATCGTGCCGGGCGGTGGTGTGGCGCTCCTAAACGCCGCGCACGTGCTGGAAGGCGTGGAAGCCGAGTGCGTTGGCGATGAGATCGTCGGCGTTCGCGCTCTACGGCGCGCGCTCGAAGAGCCGCTGCGTTGGATCGCTTCCAACTCCGGTGCCGATGGCTCGGTGGTCGTCGAGGAAGTTCGCCGACAGTCCGCTGCCAAGGGCACGAACTGGGGCTACCACGTGGTGGACGAGGAGTACACCGACATGGTGGCGGCTGGCGTAATCGACCCGGCCAAGGTCACGCGCTCGGCCCTCGAGAACGCCGCCTCAATCGCCGGCATGATCCTCACCACCGAGGCACTCATCGCCGACGTTCCCGAGCAGGAAGAGGCCCCCGCGCCAGCAATGGACTACTAAGTCCTCACCATCGGATTGCTCAACCGCCCCGCCGGCCGTGGCCGGCGGGGCGGTTTGCTTGTCGGAAACGATTGGCGTCTTGGCTTACTCTGGCAGCTACCAGCCGGTGGTCCCCATCCCAGTCTCAATTCACATCTGGCCAAACCACTCATCCTGTAGACCAGGCAGAATCGCACGCCCCGTGTGCTCATGGCGTTCAAGCGGGCCAATTCGCTGCATCTCGTCATAGGCGATTGGGCTGCAGAGATTTGACTTCACCAAAAACATTTATTGATATACCATAAACAAGCCGGCAGGCCGCCTGAGGTGCGGGCCTGCCGGCGCTCTATGGTGGTATCGGCTTGAGAGGGAGAGTGATGCGTGCGCTGCGGGTGCTAGCCGTCGCAGTAGCCACCACCGTCTGTGCTGGCGTTCTCACGGCGTGCGGCGCCACCTTCGACCGAACGGGAACGAAAGCGGAGTCCAATCTGGCGCCGGTTTCCCGCGTGGACGGACGACCACTTCGGGTGGTCGCGACCACTGGGCAGGTAGCCGATGCAGTGCGCCGAATCGGTGGAAACCGCGTGGTTACCCACGGCCTCATGGGACCCGGAGTGGACCCGCATCTCTATCGCGCCAGTGAGAGCGACATTACTCGGCTCGAATCCGCGGACGCCGTGTTCTGGAACGGCCTGCATTTGGAGGCCGGGCTTTCCGGGGTTCTCGAACGGATCGGGGAGTTGGGGGTCCATTCCATCCGTGTGACTGACGACATCGACCGTGACCGCCTGCTGGCGCCGCCTGAATTCGAAGGAGCCTATGATCCCCACGTCTGGTTCGATCTTGACCTCTGGTCCACCGTGGTGGAGACGATTCGCGACGCGCTGATCGAGATGGACCCCGACGGTGCCGAGGTCTATCAGGCCAACGCCGCCGCCTATGTGGCTCAGATAGCAGAACTCGACGAGTACGTGAAGATTAGGACCCTCGGGATCGAGGAGCGCGTGCGGGTGCTCGTAACCGCCCACGACGCCTTTAACTACTTTGCCAACCGCTATGGCATGCAGGTCCGTGGTCTCCAGGGCATTAGCACTGAGAGCGAAGCCAGCACCGCCGACGTGCAGGAACTCGCTCGCTTCATCAGCGACCGTCAGATTCCCGCGCTATTCATCGAATCCTCCGTGCCTGACCAAGGCGTTCAGGCGGTCATCGAAGCCGCCGCCGCTCGCGGCCACACCGTCACCATCGGCGGCGAAATATTCTCCGACGCCATGGGTGCCGAGGGAACCGAGCAAGGCACCTACCTGGGCATGATCCGCCACAACGTCGACACCATCGTCGAAGCGCTGCGCGGGACGTGAGAATGCGCCTGCGCACCAGCGCCACCCTGGCCATTGAGGCCACGGACCTCACGCTGGCCTATCAGCAACGCCCGGTGCTCTGGGACGTCGACTTGGAGGTTCCCCAGGGCGTCTTGATGGCAATTGTGGGTCCCAACGGCGCCGGCAAGACCACCCTCTTGCGGGCGGTACTTGGTCTGCTAAAGCCTGCCGCTGGCGAAGTGCGCGTGTTCGGTCGCCCCTACGCGGAACAGCGTCGGCTGGTGGCCTACGTGCCGCAGCGCGGAAGCGTTGACTGGGACTTTCCCACGACCGCGCTGGACATAGTCACGATGGGAACCTATGGGGGCCTCGGCTGGGTAAGGCGTCCCGGCGTTTCCGAGCGCTCCCGCGCCACCGCGGCCCTGGCGCAAGTCGGGATGCAGGACTATGCCGATCGCCAGATCAGCCAGCTCTCGGGCGGCCAGCAACAACGGGTCTTTCTGGCGCGGGCCCTGGTGCAGGACGCCCAGATCTATCTGATGGACGAGCCCTTTCAGGGCGTCGACGCCACCACCGAGCGCGCAATTGTCGACCTGCTCCGCACCCTGCGCGCTGACGGCAAGACTGTGGTTGCCGTGCATCACGACCTGCAGACCGTCGTCGACTACTTTGACCAGGTCACGCTCCTGAACGTCCGCCGCATCGACGCGGGATCCGTCGAGGACGTTTTCACAGATGAGAACCTGCGCCTCACCTACGGCGGCCGCGTGGCCGGCATCGGTGGACGCGGCAACGGTCGGGCCTCGGACTTGTCGGCATGAGCCGCGCGACGGCGCACCGGTAGGTTTGCATTGCCAGTGGACGTTCTGAGCGATCTTGTCTTCGACTACACGCTACGAACCGTCGCGCTGGGCTCCGCTGCCCTGGGCATCGTCAGTGGCGCCTTGGGCGCGTTCGCCGTGCTCCGACGCCAGGCCCTGCTGGGTGACGCAATGTCCCATGCCGCGCTTCCCGGCGTGGCCCTCGCCTTTCTGATCACCGGCAGCCGCGCGCCGCTGGTCCTGATGATCGGCGCGGCCTTGACCGGCTGGCTGGCCGCCGTGGCAATTGTCGGCGTCGTCCGCGCCTCACGTGTCAAGACCGATACCGCCATGGCCCTCATGCTCAGCGTCTTCTTCGGTGCCGGGCTGGTTGTGCTCACCTTCATTCAGCGTCAGCCGGCTGCGGGCAAGGCGGGCCTCGACAAGTTCCTCTTCGGCCAGGCGGCCGCCATGCTCGAGAGCGACGTCATCACCATGGCATCGGTCGGCGCCGTCGGACTGCTCGGGGTGCTGGTGCTCTGGAAAGAGTTCAAGCTGCTGAGTTTCGATCCGGACTTCGCCGCCACGCTTGGAATGCCCACCCGGCGCCTGGATGTGCTTCTCACCAGCCTCCTCGTGATCGCAATCGTGGTCGGCCTCAAGACCGTCGGCGTCGTCTTGATGAGCGCGATGGTCGTGGCGCCCGGCGCCGCCGCCCGGCAGTGGACGAACCGCCTCGGCGTCATGGTCACGTTGTCCGCACTGCTTGGCGCGGCCGCCGGCGTGCTTGGCGCGCTCGTAAGCACCGCAGCCGAAACGTCCACCGGCCCCACCATCGTGCTGGTCGCCACGGCATTCGTCGTCGCATCCCTCCTTTTCGCGCCAGCCCGCGGCCTGGTCTGGGCTCGCCTGCGCGGCTGGCGTAGCCAGCGCCTGCTGGCCCTCGAAGCGGTCATGGCCGATCTGGCCGCCCTGGCGGCTCAGCACAGTACTGACGCCACACGTCCGCATGACGTGGCCGCCCTGCACGCGCTGCGCGGTCGCGCCATCGTCGAAAGTGCCCTCAGCGAACTCGCCGCCGACGGCCTTGCCCAGCGCCACGTCAGCGGCGGCTGGTCGCTCACCCCCCGTGGACTTGCTGAAGCCGACCGCTTGGCCCGGCTGCGACGCGCGCCGGACGACGTCTGATGAGCGCGGCCCAGGTTGACGTCCTCCTGGTCGCCCTGGTGGTCGCCGCCGCCTGCGCAATCCCCGGAGCCTTCTTGATCCTACGCGGCATGGCCATGATGAGTGACGCCATCAGCCACACCGTCCTGCTGGGCATCGTCCTGGCCTTTTTTATCGTTGCCGACCTCAACTCGCCCATCCTGATCCTCGGCGCGGCCCTGGTCGGTCTGCTAACGGTCGCGCTCGTCGAGGCCGTTAGCCGAACCGGTCTGGTCCGGGAAGACACCGCCATCGGCCTCGTCTTTCCCGCCCTATTCTCGATTGCCGTGATCCTGATCTCCAGCCTGGCCGGCAACGTGCACCTGGACAGCGACGCCGTCCTGCTCGGCGAGATTGCCTTCGCGCCTTTCAATCGCTTCGCCCCGGGCGGCGTCGACCTCGGACCCATCGCCCTGTGGGTCATGGGCGCCATCCTCATCGTCAACCTCTCTTGCACAGCCCTGTTCTTCAAGGAACTCAAGCTGACCACCTTTGACCCCGCCCTGGCCGCCGCCCTCGGATTCTCGCCGGCACTTGTCCACTACGGTCTGATGGGGGTGGTATCCGTCACCGCCGTCGGCGCCTTCGACGCCGTCGGATCGATCCTGGTCGTCGCGCTCATGATCGGTCCGCCGGCCACTGCCCGCCTGCTCACGGACCGCCTACCCCACATGCTGGGCCTTGGCGTCCTCATAGGTGCGGCGGCGGCCGCCGGCGGCTACTGGCTGGCTCGCCTGCTGGATGCCAACATTGCCGGCTCCATGGCCACCGTGGTCGGCATCGCCTTCGTCCTGGTCTTGCTGCTCGCCCCACACCGCGGCCTCGTCGCAACCGCCCGACGCCAGCGCCGCCAGCGCTGGACATTCGCCCGCCAGATGTTGCTCATCCACCTCGCCACCCACGAGGGCACGCCGTCCGAAGCCGACGAAAGTCGCCCCGACCACATGCAGCGCCACATGCGCTGGCCGGCAGCCTTCGCTAACCGCGTCGTCCAAACCGCTACCGAACGCGACCTCATCACCCTCGAAAACGACCAACTCCGCTTAACGCCCCAGGGCCGAGTCGAAGCCCGCACCGCCGCCCTCCGCTAGCCGGTACAGCCGCGCGGGAGGGAACATGCGCGGCGCGGTGTGCTGTCGTTCACTCTATGCGTCCCGGATGAACACGCTGTCGCTCACCGTCTGGCTCAGCGCCACCTCTTCCGACTCAATGCGCACCACCAGCGGTCCATCGAACGGCAGTCGTCGGACCACGCTGGCCTCCGTCCCCGGTACGAGCTGGATTTCCGTCAGGTACTCCAGCACCGCCCGGTCGCGGTCCCGCACCCGCGCCACCACAAAGTCCGTACCGTCCGCAGCCCCTGTCAACTGCCGGGCGTCGTCGGCCTGCAGCGCGTCCAGCGCCTCGTTGGGAATCGAGTCCCCGTGCGGGTCGGTCGTCGGGTCGGACACCTTGGCCGCAATTCGTCGCTCCATTTCCTCCGAAATCACATGCTCCAGCCGGTCAGCCTCTTCGTGCACGTCGTTCCAGTCGTAGTCCAGAAACTCCACCAGGAAACGTTCGATCAGCCTGTGATGCCGCACCATTTCCAGCGCGTGGCGCTCGCCATCCTCGGTCAGCCGCGCCCCCTGGTAGCGCCGGTAGTTGACCAGCCCCTTTTCGTGCAGCCGTTGCAAGGCGAATGTCACCGCCCCCTGCGTCAGATTCAGTTCACCGGCGACTTCACCTGTTCCCACACGCCGCTCGTGCCCACCCGCGTCGTAGATCGCCCGCAGGTAGTCCTGGTCGCTGGCTGAAATCCGCGGCTCTGACATCGTGACTCAAATATAGCGAGGGTCCGCAACCTAACAGGTTGGCGGCAGGCCTTGACTGGCTAGACTGCCGGTGTGGACAGTCCCGACCCTTTCAGTCAGCCGCGACCGAGCCACGCCCACCAAATCTCACGTCGAACGCTGCTCGGCGCGTTGGCCCTGGGGGCGCCGGCCCTGGCCGCGTTGCTGCCCGCTTGCGGCGAACTGCCGACCAATCCGCAGATCAGCGTCCTCCTGGCCGTCAACGAAATGCTGCCCGGCCCCCACCGCTTTCCCTTCGTCCTGGCGGACGGCGACGGCGGGCTGGTCACCGGCGCGAACATCAACGTGCGCTTCGTTCGCCTGATCGGGGAGCGCGACGAGTTCCGCTTCGAAGCGACGGCCCAGGAGCTCCTCGCCGGCGCCAGCTACGACCACGTGCACGAGGACGGCACCGTCCACGTCCACGACGCATCGCGCTCCTACTACCTCGTCGCCGACGCCGACTTCGAGGAAGGCCTGTGGCGCGCCGACCTGGAAGTGGAGCCGGCCTTCGGCTCGGCCTACGCGGCGTCGACCGCCTTCCAGGTGGGCCGGCGCACCTCGGCCCCTCGGGTCGGAGACTCGGCGCCAGCATTCGCCAACCTCACGAGCCGGGACGAACCTAATCTCGAAACTCTGACAACCGCCGATCCGCCCCTCCCCGCTCTTTACGATCACTCAATCGCGGATGCGCTGGCCCGACGCGAGCCGTTGGTGGTGACCTTCAGCACCCCCGGCTTCTGCACCTCGGCCATGTGCGGGCCTGTTACCGCCGTCGTCGGCAACCTCTCCCGCAACTTCGGCGACCGCGTGCGGTTCATCCATCTCGAGCCGTTCAATCTGGACGTCGCCCGCACCGAGGGCCGCCTCGAATGGGCAGACGCCGCCCGCGAGTGGAAGCTCGAAACCGAACCCTGGGTCTTCGTGGTCGACACTACCGGGCGCGTGGCCGCGCGCTTCGAGGGCCTGGTCGGCGCGGTTGAACTCGAACCCGCCGTCGCCGCCGTGGCTGGTCCGCCGCTGAACTAATGCGGGGTTTCGCCCGCCTCCTGCCGGTGCTTGTAGCTCTCGTTACCCTGTCGTCAACACCAGTCTTGGCCCACGGCGGCGACCTCGTCTACACCGGCGCCGCCGGCCCCTACCAGGTGCGCGCCTTCGCCAACTGGGCCGAAGGCTGGCTCGACTACTCCGTCGATCTCCGCAACGTCTCCACCGGTGCCAGGATTCCCGGCGCCGAGGTCCGCGTGACCGTCTTCGAGAACGGCGTCAACATCGCCCAATACACGGCCTTTGAGTCAGGTTCCGTCTACGAATTCGTCGAGCAAAGCCCCGAGGAAGTCCACTGGAACCTCGTCCTGGACATCTCCAGCGCCCTCGGACCCGCCAAACTCTCGCACTCGCTCGATCTGGCCCCCACCAACTGGGTCTGGCCCAGTGTGTTGGTCATCGGCGGCTTCTTCGCGGCCGTCGCCGCCCACACCTGGACCGCCCGCCGCCGCGCCCGCGCCTAGCTCCGCGTCGTTTCCGGCAGGGTCTGGATGAAGTTGATAATGTGCCACGTATCCAGTTCGCCGTAGCGCTCGCCGAACGCCGGCATCCCCGTGCCCTCGATCCCGTTGAAGACGAATCCGAACAGCGCGTCGTCCGGATGCAGCGGCACGTGGATCACCAGGTCCAGCGGCGGCGGATCCAGCGTCGCCGCCAGCGGACCGTCCCCGCGACCTGTCGGCCCGTGACAGCTCATGCACTCGGCCTCATAGATCTCGCGACCCGCGCTGACTGACACGTCATCCGGCGGAATCGGGTTCACCGCCGACGGCGCCACGCCCTGCTGCGGCCCGATGATCAGCAACCCGGCCCCCAGCAGAATCGCCGCGAATCCCGCTCCGGTCCCCGCCTGCCGCACCCGCGCCGCCCATCCCTGCCGGGCCAGCGTGGCCAGCGCCAGCACAAATCCCATCCCCGCCAGCGCTAGCCCCCAGAGCCGCACCGCCACCGTCACGTCCACTTCCGCTACGCCAATCGCCGTGGGAGACCCGATGTTCAGCCGCACCGGCACCCGCGCATCAAACGCCCCCGGCTGCCGCACGATCGCCAGCACCTGCCAGGCCCCCGCCAGCGCGAACGCATCGGTCTCCGCCTCGAACGTCCCCTCCTCGGTCCGCACCGGACGCTCAACGGTCGTCCCCAGGTCCGTATCGAGATACCTGAGTTGCAACTCAACATCCGCCTCGCTGACCCGTCCGTCCTGGGACGACAGGTCAACCTCCAGCGTGTTCGGGCCCGGCCGCCCCGGCGCCACCCGCACCCGCACCCTCGTATCGCCGCTTGCGCCCACGCCCTCCACCGCCAGCGGCACGTCGCCGCTGACCTGCCGCGCCGGCTCCCGCTCCGTGAGCACGCCCACCACCGCAAGCACGGCCGCCGCCAGCACGATCTCAGCCACCACCAGCGTCCGCAGCGCTCTCGCCGCACGCGCCCCGGCCGCGCCAGCCCCCGCCAGCCGCGGCCGCGTCCACCCCAGGTTCACCCCACCCAGCGCCAGCAGCGGCGCAACCAGTGCCAGCTTCACCACCAGCAGCAGCCCGTACTCCGTACGCCACAACCGCTCCGGTTCCACCACCTGCAACCAGGCGCTATACGCGCCCGTCACCACGATTAGCCCAACGGCCACTGTCGCAACGGCGGAAAATCGCGCCGCAACCTCGATCAGATCGGCTGCCGCGGCTCCACCGATTCTCGCCCCGCGCGCCTGCCAGGCCGCCAGCAGCAACACCGGCAGGCCGCCCACCCAGGCGCCAACCGCCAGCAGGTGAATCAGGTCGGCTACCAGCGCCGGCCCCACGTCCACCAGCGCCGCCGCGTGGCTACCCATCGAAATGCTCGTCGCCATCACCACGCCCGCCGCCGCCACCCCGCCGAACGCTATCGCCTGGCGCCGCTCACCCGCCGACGTCGAAGTCGCCTGGTCGGCCAGCACCAGCGCCACCACCAAAGCTGCGGTGCGCGCAATCCACAGCGCGCCCCATTGCCCGGCCCCGAACACCTCGCCAAACCCCGCCAGCAGCGAGTCCCCGCCCAGGATCAGGATCTGCGTCCCCAGCAACCCGATCTGACCCGCTAGCGTCAGCAGCCCGCCGCCCAGTAACAGCAGCGCCGTCCGCCGATCCACGCCCCTACGTCGCGCCGGCTGAGCGCCGCGCCGCTGCACCAGCGCCTGCAAAGGCCCGCCAATCAGCACTGCCATGCCCACGAACAGCAGCCAGCGCGAAACCGCCGCCGCCGGGCTCGATTCGATCGACGCCACCGCCACCGCCACGTCCGCCGCCACCGGCTCGCCCACCCCAAACGCAAACGACCCCCGAATCACGTGGCCGTCCACCACCGACAGCGTCCGCCACACCACCACGTAGGTGCCGTCCGCCAGCTCCCCCACCGGCACCAGCATCGCAGTGGGAGTAGTCGGATCGGGCTCCGTCGGACCCGTGGTCACCGGCTGCCCGTTGGCGTCCAGTACCTCCAGGCTGCTGTAGCTCAGGTCAATGGCCTCGCTGAACTCCGCGTACACCACTGGCGGCGCGGGATCCACCGCCGTCCCTGGACTCGGCGACGAACGCACCAGGTTGGCGTGCGCCCCGGACGGCGCCGTAACCAGCGCCAGCGCCGTCAACGCGGCTAGGACAGCCAGGACCAGCCGCCCGCAGCGGAGCCCAGGCCCCCGCCGCGGGCCGCATGCACTACCCCGCGCCACGCCGTCGGAACGCATGCAACGCCAGGCCAACGCCGGTTGCAAGCCCCAGCCCGCCAATCACCAACCCGGCAACCGCAACGGTCAGCGCCGTTGCCGAGGCGTCCGATGCGTCCCGCGCCTGCAACTGCGCCGCGGTGGCCACCCCGGCAATCTCGCGCGCGCTCGGCACCGGCCGCGGAAACTGCGCCTCCGTCGCCGACCGCACGTCATCGAACGTGCCCGGACCAGACGTGAACGTCTCGTCGACCGGCAATCCCTCAATCGTCCCAATGAACCGGAACCTATACGGCCCCGGCACAGTCGGAATAAACGGCGCCACGTAGCCGCCGCTCTCCCCCGGCAGCGGCGACAGCGCCATCTGCCGCGCCACGCCCGAGGCCGACATGTCCGCCGCCAGGTGCGTCACCTCCACCACCAGGCTGTTCGCCAGCCCCGTGACACCAACCCGGGCCCCGTGTCCGTCATCCGTCTGGACTTCGCCTTCGGCCGGGATGTGGATCGTCGCTACCGCTTCGATCGTCTCTCCGTCGCGCGAGTACTCCTGGTGCATGTTCGTGTTCAACGTCACCCGCACCTCGTTCATGCCCGGCGCCAGCTTCCCCAGGTGCAGGTACGGACTGTAGACCCGACCAAGTCGCACTCCGTTCACGTACACGTGCGGATGGCCTTGGCCCGCCACGTTTGGTGCATTGACATGCTCCGGAGCCAGCGTGAATCCCTGCGGCATCACCACGAGGTTGGCCCCACCCACCGGATCCGGCTCCAGGCTGATCGCGACTCCCATCCCTTCAGGCGCCTCGACTTGCCCGACCTCTTCTGGTGCCGGCGGCATTGCCGGAACGCTGAGTGTCGTCGTCGCCTGCACCGTCTGCCCGCCGACCGCGTATTCGCTGTGACCGTTCGTCTGCAGCGTCACGCGAATCTCACGGTCCCCAGGCGCAACACTCTTCAGGTGGAACCATTCGCCGTAAACCCGGCCCACCTTCTCGCCATCCACGTAAACGTGCGCGTGCCCCTCGCCCTCCACGTCCGCCTGGTTCACCCGCTCCGGCGCGAACACAAAGCCGGTGGGGATGATCTGAACGTTGATCCCGTCGATCGGATCGACCTCCGCCGTCACCTCCACCGACATGTCCGAGGTTTCCACCGTCCCGCCGTGATCGTGGACGCCGCTCGCTGCCTGGCCGGTCCCGTGGTGATCGACGCTCGCGCGCGTCACCGACAGATACACCCCGTTCGGCTGACCCTCATACGCCGGCTCCACCAGGAAGCCAACGTCAAACGTGAAGCCATGCACTTCACGTCCCTCATGCGCCCACACAACGCCCGCGGCCGCTGCCAGAACCGCCCCGGATACAACCAGGGCCAGCAGGCTGCGCCTCAGGCGCGGCAGGCGATGCCAGAAGCTCATCTGTAAACCTCGCAGTTAGGACGCAGACCTGCACGACACTCCTCGTCGCGGCAGGATTCGCGCCAATGGTCCGCGCAACCGTGTGCGCGGATGCAAGCCATCTACCGCAAGGCCAGCCTGGGCGGCGGCCGCGGCGGCCCGATGGCCGTCAGCCGCACCCGCCGAATATCGAATCCAACCCGCTCAAACTTGCACACCGCCAGCAGCACCACCAGCACCGCCGGCATCACCCCCACCGGAAACGGCGACGACTGCTCCGGGAACTCCCCCGATGTCCCATCCGCCCGTTCCGCATCCGCCGCCGGCGGCGTCCACGGCAAGTGAATATGGTCATGCCCCTCATGCCCGGGCGGCGTCACCACCCCAAGCACCGGCGCCGCACTCGTCACCACCGACGGCGCCAGTAACGCCACCACGGCTAGCAGCAGAACGACGGCCGCGCCGACTCGAATGGGCTTCATACAGCCAGACTATCCGAACTGAACGCACAAGAGCTCGGCCCGATACCCGAAGCTGCATCACAGTGCCCGGGTCTCCAGTCAGCTTCGATTTCGGGCACAATTCCGCCAGCCTCTTCCCTCTTCTCTCACGAAAGCCATCCCCCTGACCAACCCCGCCTACGCCTTCGGCGACGACGACACCGCCGCCGAACGCCTGCGCATGCTCGCCTACGTCTTTGCGCCCGAGATCAAGAGCTTCCTGGGCCGCGTCCCGCCCGACCCCAGGCTGGTGATCGACCTCGGCTGCGGCCCCGGCTTCACCACCCGCCTCATCGCCGAGACACTCAACGCCCGCAAGACCGTCGGACTCGACACCTCCCAGCCCTTCTTGGACATTGCCGGGAGCGAACTCACTGACGGCCTTGACTTCCTTCATCACGACGTCACCAGGGCGCCCTTCCCTACCGGCGCCGCCGACGTGCTCTTCTGCCACTTGCTGCTGCCGCACCTCGCCGACCCCGCCGCCGCGCTGCGGACCTGGGCCTCCCAGCTACGACCCGCCGGCCTCCTTCTGGTCGACGAGGTATCTGACATCCACACCACCAACCCAACCTTTCGCACCTACCTTGACGCCGCCGAAGGTCTACTCGAAGGAATCGGCGGCGACCTTTACGTCGGCCGCCGTGTCGAGCAACTCGGCCGCGTCCCCGGCCTCCGCCGCATCTCCAGCCGCCTCGTCAAACACCCCGTCGCCACCGCTGCCTGCGCCCGCATGTTCCGCCTCAACCTCAACGCCTGGGGCCAAAACCCCCACGCCGCCCTCTCCGACCACGACCGCGCCAATCTCGGCGCCGACCTCGACAACCTCACCACCTCCCCCGCCACCACCGACATCCACTGGCAAATGCGCCAGGTCACCTTCAAAGCCACCACAGGCAGCTAGCCGGCACCACCTTGCCCGCGCTCTAGTACAATCACCCAAAGGTTCCCCCCCGATGACAAGAGCCCAAGGGGCTCTCTCCGGCAACGGAGTAGTCGGGGGGGTCGCACTTTAATTTGCCCAACTAGGAGCGCCGCGCCGTCAAACGCTCGAGGCTCGCAACATCGCTCGACATTGCCGGACGAATCTTGTCGAAATAGCCCGAGTCACCTCTCTCGAATCTCCGAAATACTGCCCAGCACAAGTAATCCGCGACTTGTAGCCCATAGTGAGCTCGCGAGTCATGATGCAGGACGCGAAAGATCGGACGGTTGGGCAGTAACTCGGACAGCGCAGACCTGACAGACTTCTCAATCGCCTTTCGGCGGCTTCGCAGCGGAACCAGATCGGCAATCACGATTACCTCTTTGGCCGTGGACTCCATCGTTCCAGATAGGACGCGACCAATCAGCGAACTGAGCATCTCGGCATAGAGCCGTTCGCTGCTGGACTGCGAGGAACGAGCCGCTCGCTTCTCAGAAATGAGCGAGTGAACGCTCATTTCTGCGAGATGGGCGCCGATGATGTCGAACACCTTGCGTCGAACATGTCGGTTGTCGGTGGAACAGTGAAAACGCTCGTGATCGATCCCGTACTCGAGGCAGTCGTACTTATATGCATCCAGCGCCTGATACATCGCAAACGGCCGCTTCATGCTCACGCTCGTCAGCACGAAGTGGCGAGTCCCGTGCGCGCTGAAGTCCAGGTTCCCTGACTCGTCCAGGAATATGTAAACGCAATCGCTCACCGGCGGCCCAGGCCCTTTCCTGATCGCTGTCCTGCCAGACAGCGCATCCCGACACTAGGAAGGTGCCCAGGGACTCCGAGCTGACCGCACGGATCACTGGCGCACCCCGCGTACCCGCCCGGCGGCTCATCGCCGCAATCCGCGTATCATGCCCCACACCGCACCGGCGCCACCCCATGAACCTCGACAGCCGCACCTGGGACGCCCGCTACGGCCGCGGCATCCTGGCGGCCCACGGGCCTCAATACACCGACTACATCGCCATCACCTCGCCCAGCGCCTGGGCGGTCGCCGAGCCTCACTTACCCCATCCGCCACGCGCCCTTGAGTACCAGCGCGGCATGGGCCAGGACTACCTGGAAGACCTGATCCGGCGTCTCCCTGATGCCGAAGTCGTCCTCGCCATCGGCGGCGGCAACGCCCTCGATGTCGGCAAGGTCGCCGCCTGGAAGCTCGGCAAGCCCCTCGTCATGATCCCCACCATCGTCTCCACCGGCGCCATCTTCCAGGCCCCCGTCGCCTTCCGCCGCGAGCCCGTCTGGCAGTTCTACTTCGACACCATCGCGCCCGAGTACCTGATCCTGGACTTCGACGTCATCGCCGCCGCGCCCCCGCACCTCAACCGCGCCGGCATGGGCGAGTGCATCTGCCTCCTCGGTCACGTCGGCTCCTGGCGCTGGTGGGCCGACAACCGTTCCGACGGTGTCCCTTGGGACCAGTCCGCGGCCGACGAAACGATGGCCTGGATCCGCCGCCGCTGCGCCGAGTTCGCCGCCGGGCTCGACGCCCGGGGCCGCCCCAACGACGACGCCCTCCGCATCGCCAGCGAGGTCAACCGGGAGCGTTACGACATCCCCACATACGACCTCAAGGTCTCCCACAGCATCGACCACACTTTCGTCATGGCCTTCGAGTGGGTCCACAGCTACGAGCTCATCCACTCCGAAGTCGTCTCCCTCGGCGCCCTCATCAACGCGTACGTATACGAGTGGGGCTTCGACGAAACCAGGGCGCTGCTCGACGCCTGCCAGGTCCGCTACCGCCCCGCCGACATCGGCTGCACCTGGGACCAGGTCCGCGCCGTCCTCGCCAACCTCAACGAGCTCAACGACCGCCTCGGCCACGGCCAAAACTGGTTCCATCTCAACTCGCTTTCCGACCAGTCGTTCCAGCAAATGGCGGCCGCGATCGACGCGCCCTGAGTCGCCCATGCGCCCTCAGCTGACGAGCCACCCATGACCAAAGTCCGCCTCGCCATCGTCGGCTGCGGCACCATCTCCCGCCTCAACGCCCCCGGCTACCTCGAACACCCGCAATGCGAGGTCGCCGCCCTCTGCGACCCCGCCCCCGAGCGAGCCGAACAGCGCGCAGCCGAGTGGGGCATTGCCCCCCGCATCTACACCAGTTACGACCAGGTGCTCGACGACCCCGACATCGACGCCGTCGAGCTCCTCACCCCCACCCCCCTCCACGCCGACCAGTCCATCGCTGCGCTCGAAGCGGGCAAGCACGTCTCATGCCAGAAACCCATGGCGCGAAACCTGGGGGAAGCCGCCCGCGTCGCCGATGCCGCCGCCAGCGCCGACACCTTCTATCGCGTCACCGAGAACTTTCTCTACTACCCGCCCCTGGTCAAGGCCAAGGAGCTGATCCAAAGCGGCGTCATCGGCGACCCCAACATGATCCGCATGCGCGTCGTCGTGACCAGCGTGGAGGCCGAGTCGGTGCGGCTCCCCCTCGCGCCCGACGCCCTCACCTGGCGCCGCGATCCAGTGCTCAACCCCGGCGGCCTGCTCTACGACGAAGCCGCCCACAAGTTCGCCACCGCCATGTGGTGGGTCGGCGAGCCCGCCACGGTCAGCGCCACCGTCACCCGCACCGACGACTACATGGTCGATGCGCCCAGCGTTGTCGTCTGGCGCTTCAAGGACGCCAACTGCCTGGCCGTCTTCGAGTACTCCAGCGCCCCCGAAATGCGCATCCGCGCCCCCTACTACGCCCTCGACGACTTCTTCGAAATCCAGGGCGCCAGGGGCCTGATCTGGGTCACCCGCTGCAGCGGCGAAATGCTCGATCTCCCGCCCGTCATGCTGCACACCGGCTCGGAAACCGTCAGCTACCAGGTCCCCATGGACTGGATCGAAGGCTTCAAGGGCGCCGCCCGCGACTTCATCGACGGCATCATCGCCGGGCGCCAGCCCCGCCTGGACGTCCGCGCAGCGACCCAGGTGCTGCGCGCGTCCCTGGCCGCCTACGCTTCCGACGCCGCGCAGCGACCCATCGACCCCGGTACCCTCAGCTGACGTCCGGAGTCCCGGGGAGAATCAATATGGATATCAAGGGCGTCGACTTCATCTGGACCATCGCATCCGACGTCGACGAGACCGCCCGCTTCTACCGCGACGTGCTCGGCCTGCCCACTACGGGCATCCAGGACGACGATTGGCGCGAGTTCCAGGCCGGCGCAACCACCCTGGCCGTCACCCCCGCCCACGTCGGCTTGCACCCGCCCCGGGTGCTCATGGCCCTGGCCGTCGACGATGTCGACGCCGCCCTCCAGGAAGCCCGCGAAGCCGGCGCCACGGTGCTCCACGAAACCCGCGACACCCCCGCCTGCCTCAACGCCATGATCGCCGACCCCGACGGCAACCCCATCTGGCTCCACCAACGCCACGACGGCACCGCCGGCTAACCCCCTAAGTCCATCTCGGAAACCGACCCTTCGTAAACACCGACTCGCCGCCACCCGCCTGATCGGAGTTCCCCGATGTCTCTCCAGACCATCTGGCCACTCATCTGGGTCACCGACATGCGGAGATCCCTCGACTTCTACCGCGATGGCCTTGGCTTCGAGCTCGTCGCCTCATGGGAACTCCCGCAGGGCATCGCCTGGTGCCGGCTCAAGCGCGGACCCGTCAGCCTCATGCTCCAGCTAGCCCCCGGCGACGTCCCGCCCCCTGTCGAAGGCCAGGCCGCCGAGCTCTACATCCTCTGCGACGACGCCCGCGCCCTTCACGCCGAATTCGCCGCCCGCGGTATCCAGGCCACCAAACCCGAACGCATGGAATACGACATGCTCCAATTTCGAGTCACCGACCCCGACGGCTACCCCCTCTGGTTCGAAAACCCGGTATGACGGCCCGCGCCTGCTTGGGTCGTGTCAGTTTGCAGCTGTCAGTCAATGCAGCGAGTTTGAATTGTGGGTCACGGCGACCTGGCCGTTCGCAAAACGGCCCCTCTGGCGGGGCGGCCGCCTGTTAGAGTCGCGTGCCGCCAGAGAGGCCGTTTTCCGTCAGGTTTAGCTCAGAAGTTCCCTACCCGGTCTCCGTCTCTCCGTGCTCGCAGTTGAACTGCCAGGTAACCCCGAACTTATCCGTGCACGCCCCGAAGTAAGCGCCCCAGAACATGTCCGCCGGCGCCATCTGCACCGTCCCGCCCTCGGAGATCTTCGCGAAGAACTCGTCCGTCTGCTCGCGGTTCTCCGTCATGTAGGAAACCGAGAAATTCGTGCCCGTCACGTGCGGCGCGCCAAACCCGGGCATCACGTCGCTGCCCATCAGCACGCTCGACCCAATCGGGTACGACACGTGCATGATCTGGTCCTTCGCCTCCTCCGGTACACCCATGTCCGGCGGCCCGTCCGCAAACGTCTGTACGATCGCAAAGTCCCCGCCAAAAACCGACCGGTAGAACTCAAACGCTTCGCGGCAGTTGCCCGCGAAGTTCAGATAGATGCTCAGCGACATCCGTGTCTCCCTGGAGCTAGCCGGCTGGCAACTGCGGCTCCCGCCCGTATCGCATCGATACGAACCACGGCTGAAACTGCCGGACCAAGATGAACAATTCTAGCCGCGGATCATATCGATCAGGTGAGCTCAATACTCGGAGGCCGGTCACCATCGGTCCCAGAGTCGCCACGCCGCGGCATTGTGGGTGCGCGGTCCGCAATCACATCTAAGGCTTCAGCCATCTCCCAGCGGCCCCTGTGAACGCCAGGCAGATAGCTGCGAAGCCGCTGGGTTCCATCGACTTCGGATCCTCCCGTGCGGAGGCTGGTCAGCCATGGGCCAAGCGGCCCTCACCCGTAAGTCGGAAACGCAAGCTCAAGGCGGTGGGTGGCGGCAATCTCCAGGATGGCCCGATGGATGTGACCGTTACTGAAAATGCAGCGACGGCTGGCGAAACTCGTAGGCTCGCCCCTCACGTTGGTGACGTGTCCGCCGGCTCGCTGTACCAGCAATCCGGCACCCGCGTGGTCCCACCATTTGACTGTGCTGAACATCGCGCCGTCGTAGCGTCCGGCGGCTACCCACGCTGTTTCCAGCGCCGCGGAACCGGTCAAGCGCACGCGATGAAATGTTCGCGCCGCTTCGGCCAGCGCAGCATTGAAGCGGCGGTCATCCTCGGCGTTGATTCCCCGCTGCGCCCAGGCCACGGTGCTCTCGGACGGCTCCGTCCGTTTCGTTACCTCGATCACGCGACCGTTGAGCCGCGCCGGACCATCAGCCAGCGCCGTGAACATCTCGTCGCGCACGGGATCGAATATCGCGGCGACTTCGGGTCGGGAGTCGCGTGTGTGAGCCACACTCACGCAGAACTGGGGCTGCCCGCGGGAGTAATTGTCGGTGCCGTCGAGGGGATCGATTACCCAGACGTCCGGCCCATCGATCTCCTCGTCGTCGGCAAACTCCTCGGAATAGACAGTGTGCGTAGGAACGAGCTCGTCCAACACGTCGCGAATGGCGCGGTCGGCCGCAAAGTCGGCGTCGGTCACCACCGTGCGTTCGCCCTGCCAGGTTTTCCACTGCACACCCAGCAGCTCGGACTCGAAGCTCCGCAGTAACTCGGCACCGGCCGCGCGGGCGGCCAGCTCAGCTATCTCCAGCAGCCTGGCCCGGTCGTTCGGGCCTGTCACGTTCAGGCGGTGGTCGGCATTTCGGCCAGCGCCTTGCGCAGGCCCTGGGTCCAGCCGCGCACATTGCGGCGCAGGCTGAACCGCACAAAGAATCCCAGCGGGCCCAACGTGCGCGGACCGGACGCGGTCTGGAGGATCCGAACGCCCGTGCCGCCTTCGACCGGACGCAATTCGATGGACATTCCACGGGTGAGTCCGGCCTTGCTCCCGGTCCATGAGGCCGAGTGGCCCAGGTCAACCTCGGTGATGGTGTAGATGAACGTCATCCGCTCGCGCCCGGTCTTCTGGCGAAATCGGAAACCCGGCGTCCAATTGCCGGCGGTGAGTCGCTCGGCATCCTCAATCGTGGTGTTCCACTTCTGCCAGTCGTTGATCGTGCTCACCAGTTGCCAGATTGTGTTGACTGGCGCCATGAGTTCAACGCTGGCGGTTTCCTCCATCACCTCGTACTCCTAGCCCGCGCCGTACGAAAATCGCGCCCGCGCACCCGGCATCTTACGCCGCTCAGCGGCCGCTTGCCCTCCTGGGCGCTACGCTACAGCGGTAGAGCCCCGTGTACCGACCCGAGGAGCGCTGATGGAGCCGCTGGGATTTGTTGACGCACACGTCCGCGACCTGCGCGAGCGCGGGCTCTTCCGGCCGCTCCCGGTCCTGGAGTCACCGCAGGGTCCGCGCATCCGTATCGGCGGTCGTGAACTCATCAACATGTCGTCGAACGACTACCTCGGCCTGGCCAACGATGCGGCCTTGCGCGAGGCGGCCATGGCCGGCGCCAAGACGTGGGGCGGCGGCGCCGGCGCGGTGCGCACGATCGCCGGCACGCTGGACGTGCACCAGGCACTGGAAGCCGAAATCGCCGCCTGGAAGGGCGTGGAGGCCACGCTGGTCTTTCAGTCGGGCTTTGCCGGCAACCTGGGCACCATCCCGGCTCTGGTCGGGCGTGGCGACGTGATTCTCAGCGATGAACTAAACCACGCCAGCATCATCGACGGCTGCCGGCTGAGCCGCGCGGAGATTCGCCGCTTTGCGCATGCGGATGCCGACTCGCTGCGCGAGCAGCTGGCCGGTTGCACCGCGGACCAGCGCAAGCTCGTCGTGACGGACGGCGTCTTCAGCATGGACGGGGATATCGCGCCGCTGCCGGACATTTGCGACGCGGCGGAGGCGTATGGCGCCATGGTGATGGTGGATGACGCCCACGGGAGCGGGGTTCTGGGCCGAGGCGGGCGCGGCAGCGTGGATCACTTTGGCCTGCACGGGCGCGTGCAGGTGCAGTTGGGCACCCTCTCGAAAGCCATAGGCTCCATGGGCGGATACATCGCCGGTAGCCAGGCTCTGCGCGACTACCTCACGCACACGGCCCGGCCTGTGCTGTTTTCCACTTCGCACCCGCCTGCCGTGGTCGAAACCACGCGGGCAGCGATTCGAGTGCTTACCCGGGAACCGGAACGAGTCGAACGGCTGTGGGACAACGCCCGCTTTTTCAAGCAGGGGCTGTCCGACCTGGGCATGGACCTGGGACGCAGCGCCACCCCCATCACGCCCGTGATCGTGGGCGAGGCGGAGCGCGCCCACGCGCTGAGCGACCGTCTACGGCAGCGGGGCGTCTTCGTTCAGAGCGTGGCTTTCCCAACCGTTCCTCGAGACGCCGCCAGGGTTCGGGCCATGGTCAGCGCCGCCCACAGCCGCGACGACCTGGCCCAGGCCATCGACGCCTTCGGCGAGGCGATGCGCGGTCTCTAACCCTCCGCGCTCTCGAACGACGGCGGGGCGGTGCTAGCATCGCGACCCGCGCCCGCCCGGAGTCTGAGGTGTCCGAGTCGCTTGAAGATCTGCGGCGAGAAATTGACTCCCTGGACAAGCAGTTGGTCACGCTGCTCGGGCAGCGCGCCGAGCTGGTTCAACAGATCGGTCACAGGAAGGCGGACACCGGCACCCCGGTCTTCGACCCGGGACGCGAGCGCGACGTGCTGGAGCGTGTCACGGCAATCAACCCTGGACCCTACGAGGACGACCACATCCAGGCCATCTACCGCGAGATCATGGCTGCCTCGCGGAGCCTCGAGGAGCCGCCGCGCGTTGGCTATCTGGGCCCTCCCCACACCTTCAGCCACCAGGCCGCGCAGCAATACTTCGGGCGCCTCGCGGACCTGACGCCGCTCAACTCGTTCAGGGATATTTTCGACCTAGTCGACCGCTCGCCGCGCGTCTCCGGCGTGGTTCCGATTGAGAACACCACCAGCGGGACGATTGGCGAAACGCTGGATCTCTTCGTGACGCGCACTGTGTACATCCAGGCGGAGATTCAGCTTCCGGTCTCCCACAACCTGCTGGCGGCCAGCGGTTCGACCGACTGGGCCTGCGTCTATTCGCATCCGCACGCCATCGCCCAGTGCCGGGGCTGGATTGAGCGACATCTGGGCGCAACGCCCATCATGGAAGTGGCCAGCACCGCCGAAGCGGCCCGCCGGGCGGGCGGCGAACCAGACGCCGCTGCAATTGGTCCGCTCAGCGCGGCGGAGGCTTTCGGCCTGGAGGTCTTGCACCAGGACATCCAGGACATTGCCTCAAACCGCACGCGCTTCTACGTGATCGGCGACAAACCGGCCGCGCGTACCGGCCGCGACAAGATGGCCCTGATGGTGGCCGTGCATGACCGGGTGGGCGCGCTGCACGATGTACTGAGCTGCCTTCGCGATCACGACTTGAATCTCAGTTTCATCCAGTCGCGGCCCTCGCGGCTCAAGCCGGACGACTACATCTTTTTCCTGGAAATGATGGGACATCCGGACGAAGCACCCGTCCAGGAGGCGCTTCGCGTGCTTGGTGCGTCGACCGTCCTCACGCGCGTCCTCGGCGCTTGGCCGGTTGAGAACTGAGCAGAGCCTCTCAGCTCCTACGCGCCGCCTCGATAGCCGTCCGCATTTCCTCAACCTTGGCCCGCACCGCCTGCGCATAATCCGGGCCGTCGCCCGCCCACAGAGCCGAACGCCCCGCGTTCACCAGCACACCCGCGGGCGCCGGTCCGAACCCGGCTCTGACGGTTGCCTCCAGCGCGCCCCCCTGCGCGCCCACGCCGGGGGCAAGGATGGGTAGGCCGGGTGTGACCTCGCGAACCGTCGCAACGTCGTCCGGACGCGTGGCGCCAACCACCACGCCAAGATTGCCAAGCTCGTTCCACTCCACCAGCCGACGGGCCAGCCGTGTGTACACCGGTTCGCTGCTCGCCGTCTGCAGACCCTGCAAGACATCAGCTCCCGGGTTGCTGCTGCGCAGCCAGGCAAAGGCGCCGCGCTCCGGCCGCTCAATCAGCGGCTGGATGGCGTCGCGGCCGCCCCATGGATTGAACGTGATGGCGTCGGCCTGCAGGTAGTCGAACAGGAAGGCGGCGTAGCGCTCCGACGTGTCGGCAACATCGCCGACTTTGTTGTCGACCAGGAGCAACGCTCGGTCGCCGACGGCGTCGCGCAGGTCGCGCAGCAACCGCAGACCGTCGGGGCCCAGCGCCAGGTAGAACGGCACGTTTGGCTTGAAGGCCACAACTACATCGGCGCAGGCGTCCACGACCGCGTACAGGAAGCGGCGAGCACCATCCACCGTCGGCGGGAGGCCGATCGGCAGGCGTGCCAGGTCCAGATCCAAACCGAGGCACAGCCACGACTGCTTGGTCTCAGCCTCTTCCCAAAGGCGCGCCGAAAACCCAGGCGGAGGCCGATCTGGCGCAGTCGTCAAGGGGTGCCTCCCGAAGTCGGCTCGCTGGCCTTTTTGAGACTGATGCAGGCCAGTCCTATACTATTTCCCGCGCGAAACGCCGGTAGGCGCCAGCCGCTGGGGGCAGGCATGGGTCTCTTAGATTTCCTGAAACGTGAGAAGAAGGTGACGGCCGTCCGCCACACGATCAAGGTGATGCCCCGCGAAACCCTTCGAACGATCGCCGAACGCGAGTACGGCGACCAGGACAAGTGGGAGATCATCTTCAACAAGAACAAGTGGCGGTTCG
>JAPPFO010000101.1 GCA_028875175.1 Chloroflexota bacterium
CACCATGTCTCCGAACATGTGTTCATGATGTCCCCGGTCTGCACAAGGGAGAGGGCTGGGGTGAGGGTGGTTGCTTCGGTGAAGCAGCCAGGCCAAAGTCGAGCACCGTCCGCCACGGCCGCCGCTCTTCACCCTCTCCCAGGGGAGAGGGAACGGTGAGGGTCTTTCGCGCACCCACCCCTGGGTTACGCAACGGACTCCCTTGAGGAGCTTCCAAGCGCACGCCCTCGGTTCACGCCACAGTCGTTCTACGGCGAGGGCGTGAAGCGCCGACGATCATCAAGCCCGAGCCACAACGGATCGACCGGCGGGTCACGACGGGTAGAATTTCCCAGGCACGGCTGGTCGCTGGCGGACGGTCCCGTTGTCGCCTGCATCGTGAGTTACAGGGACCGACCTCGCACGGAGGGAACCGATGACGACCGACCCGCAACGCCTGGCCCGCCTTGAGGGCGCCTACGAGCACCTGGCAACCAAGGCCGACCTCAAGGACCTGGAGCTCCGGCTGACGGCCGAGATCGCCGAACTGACCAGGGCCATGGCAGCCCAGACCCGCTGGCTGGCCGGTCTGGTTCTGGCCGCAGCCGCGGCCGCCGCCGGCGTGGTGATTGCCGTTGACCGCCTGGCGGGATGACGGCCGTAAACGACGCGCCGCGCCTGTTGACCGCCGACGAATTACTTCAGCTCTATAGCAAAGGCGTTCGCGGCGAATTGATCCGTGGCGTGCTCAGCGAAACCAAGCCGGCCGGAATGGAACACGGCGTGATCGTCGTGAACCTGGCTACCGAACTAGGGAACTTCATAATGCCACGCCGGTTGGGCCGCCTGATGGGCTCGGATGCCGGCGTCTGGCTGGAACGCGACCCGGACACGGTGCGAGAGCCTGACATTGCCTTCATTTCAGCGGAGAAGTCACCGCTGGATGAGCGAGTAATTGGCTATACCGAGGGCGCGCCCGACCTGGTGGTTGAAATCGCCTCGCCCGGCGATAGCCGCCGCGAACTCAACGACAAGGCGCTGATGTGGCTCGGCTTTGGCGTGCGCCTGGTCTGGGTCGTCCACCCCGATACGCGCACCGTAGACGCGCATCGGACCAATTATCCCGTCGCAACGCTGAGCGGCGCCCAGGCCCTGGACGGCCTGGACATCCTCCCCGGCTTCACCTGCCCCCTCCGCAACATCTTCGCCCCCTGAACCTCCGCCACTCCCAGCGCGACCAGGGCGACCTTGGCGATTCCAAGGCTCTGGGAACTCAGGGTGAGGGGTCTTCCGCTCGAGGCCCCAAACCATCCCTTCAGCAAAGTCGGACCTACCCATCAACAAGCCGCCGTCTTAATCCCTCTCCGAAGAGAAAAGCCAGCCGCTACCTGATCGTCACCCCCGCCCCCGCCGCCTGCTCAGCCAGGAAGCTGTAAACCCCCGGCGCGTCCTTCGTCGAACAGCCTTCAACGATCAGGTAGATATCCGGATCCAGCGCCTCCAGCCGTTGCATGTAGCGCTGGTGGTCGATGGCGCCCCGGCCCGTGGTTACCGTGTCCAGGTGCACCGTATGCCGATCCCAGAGGTCGATGTCCTTGCTGTGCCCGCTGCCGATGCGGTCGCCCAGCGTGTCGAACATCGAGTCAATGGCGGTGCCCGTGTCGTAGTACGTATCCAGCGTGATCCAGTTCACCGGGTCCATATCCACCCGCACCCAGGGCGAGCCCACGGCATCCACCACCCGACGGGTAGTGGCCGCGTCGCGCAGTGTCACGTACTGGTGGCCCTCCAGGTGAATCCGCACCCCCACCTCCGCCGCGACCTCGGCGGCCCGGCCGAGCGAGTCGACCAGGTTGGCCTCGGCCCACGGCTGCCAGTTGTCGGGGTGCGGCGACCAGGGTCCGGTGTCGCTCATGCTGCCGGGACCGGTGTCGATACAGGCGGCCCCCAGCCGCGCGGCCAGCCGCAGACCCGCGCAAAGCACCCGAACGTTGCTCAAGCGAGTCTCGACATCCGGATGCACCAGGTTCTGCCAGTAGCCCGTGGCCATGTAGTGCTCCAGGCCGGCATCGGCCAGGATGTCGAAGAAGCGCCGGCATTCGGCGTCGGACGGCGGATCGAGCGGATCGTTCCCGCCCAACCTATTAAACACGCCGGTATACCCCCACGAGCGCAGCGTGCGCGCCGTTTCGGGCGTCAGGTCGCGAATGTCGTTCGGCAGCAACGTGCCGGAGATTCCAAGTCGCATCGTCAGCCTCCGCCGTCGACGGGAACTATGCCGCCGGACATGTAGGTGTTGCGCTCGCTGGTCAGAAAAGCCACCACCTCCGCCACCTCCTCGGGATCGGCGTAGCGGCCGATGGCGACGGGCGGGTTGCGCACGATCTCTTCGGGGACGCGCGAAACCACCATGTTGGTCAGCGCCCGGCCGGGCAGCACGGCATTCACCAGCACCCCGCGCGCCGTGAACTCCCGCGCGAACGCCCGCGTGATCGGCACCACGCCCGCCTTGCTGACCGCATAGGGAACCAGGGCCGGCGTGCCGTGCCGGGCGCCGGAGGTGAAGTTCACGATGCGCCCCCAACCCCGCTCCGCCATGCCGCCCACCACCAGGCGAGAGGCCAGGTACGTTCCCGTCAGGTTGACCGCCAGCACCCGCTCCCACTCGTTCAGCGGCGTCTCCAGCACGCTGGCGTCCACGCCGATGATGGCCGCGGCGTTGACCAGGATGTCCACCGGGCCGAGAACGTCGCGGGTCGTGGTGTGCGCCCGCTCCAGCGACGCCGCCGAGGCCACGTCAACGTGCACCGCCAGCGCCTTCGCGTCACGCTTGTTCAGTTCCGCGATCGTCCGCTCGGCGGCGGCGGCGTCCGAGTCCCAGATCGCAATCGCCCGGCCGTCCTCCGCCAAACGCAACGCCGCAGCCCGCCCCAACCCATTCGCCCCACCCGTCACCACCGCAACCCGAGGCCGCTCCATCAGCTCCACCGTCTAGGCGCGGGCCAGGGCGCTGGCCGAAAGCCCCAGCTCGTCCAACCCCTCCCCCAACACTTCCCCCGGATGCACCGGCCGCATCTCGCTGCTCACACCCAAGTCTCGCTCCTCGTCCCTGGCGATCCACGATACCCCCGCCAGCCCTGCGCGCACGCTTCCCGGAGACCGCTGCACAACGCCCCGCGTCCTCGAAGACGCGGCCGCCCTTCCCCCCTCCCCCTGTGGGAGTGGGTTGGGGTGTGGGGGGAAATTCTCAACGAATGACAGAACACATACAGGCA
>JAPPFO010000232.1 GCA_028875175.1 Chloroflexota bacterium
CGTCGCGGGCTCCTCCGGCGACAACGCAACCACCCTCGACCGTCCGCCAGCCGGCGCAGTCATGCCCCTGACTGCGGAAGGCGCCGAAGCCGCGACCTCACCCGCCGGATGAGGGGCGGGTGCTGCGGCGGCCGACGGATCGCTCGAGGTCGTGCGTCCCAATGGCGGCGCGGCGTCGGACACCACCGCCGTCGAAGACTTTGCGTGCCCGGCGGTTGCCGATCCCTGCGTGAGCGTGGTGCGACCGCCACAGCCGATGCTTACCACGATGGCCAGCATGATCGCCATTGCGAGGAGCGGTCCACTCCGGTGCCGGACGACGCCGGCCGTAGGCGGCCATGTATTCACGATCCGCCTCATGGCGCAGCCTCGCCGCCAGACGTCTCCACCGAGCGCGGCTTCACCTCGCGTCGCTCACAATCTATGCACCCTTCGACAGCACCCCGCGCCCGGCCTGAAGGGCGCCCGTGGCGTCTTTCGTCACCAGGATTCGCTGTTCGAAATTCTCGAGTGAGATCGCATGCAACAACCCGGCGCCGGAGTAATAGGCCGCAAGCTGCTTGCTATCCGGAGACCAGGCCACATGACCTGGTCCCGGAGGTGTAAGCCCCCCGCTAACACCAAATAAGAAGCGTGCATTTCGACCGTCCGAATCAACGATCCAGACGCCCGCCGCAACAAACGCGATCTTCGAACCGTCCGGCGACCACGCCGCCTCCACTACCGGTACGTTAACTCCAATTGACGACAACGTGACAATCGGTTTGCTCGCCTGCCCGTCGGCTTGCACGGCGATCAGCGCGTACGCCGCCCCCTCGCCGGAGGCTGTCAGGATCCACTCGCCATCCGGTGACCAGGTCGGCGGGATATTCGATGGGCCGATTTCGGTCACCATGGATGCATCACGCTGCGGCATCGCATTGCCGCCAGCAGGCAATGCCGGCGGCCTAGTTTCCAACGTACCTGTCGGCCGTTCCGCGGAGATGTCGGTCATTACCGTGAATACAAGATCACCATTGCGAAATGCCAGTCGCTCGCCGTCCGGCGACCACGCCAGGGGACTCGAGCTCACGTAGCCGAACGACAAATCGCCGTCCTGTACGCCCCCACCGCCTGGCGAAGTCATGTATATCTGCAGTTCGTGATGCTCGCTCGGGTGTCGATCAGCCGCCGCTGAGATAAAGGCTATTCGCGTGCCGTCGGGCGACCAAGACGGGAAGTGGTCGAAGCGCGTGTCGTTCGTCAGGCGCCGCGGTGCTCCGCCGTCGATGTCGACCACCGCCAGCTCGTAATTGAGGTGGGAACGCTCGCGCCACGCGGGGGTCCCTTGCTCGTAAATGATGCCATCGATGGCAGGGATTGGGTCGTTGCTTCGATGGTCGCACGACGTATACACCACCTGCTGCCCGTCCGGCGAAATGTCAGCATGAAAGCCGTCTCGAAAGCGGGAAGTCCGACGCGGCCCTGGATTCGCGTCCAGCAGTCGCACCAGCTCGTGGCCCGTCCGATCCACGACCCAAAGCTGGTGCTCGAATTCAAAGGCCAATCGGTCTCCGTCCGGCGTCCACTCAACGAAGCTGCGGGAATAGTTGGTGCCCCCCCCCGAGAAACGGTCCGCACGGAAACGATGCCTCACGAATGGGCGCGTTCCTGAAACCTGCTCCCGCGCCTGATTCAATGCTCGTGTCAGGCGTCGGCGAGACCGCCGGGGTTGCGGCAATGGAAGTCGGCGTCGAATCTGCACCGCTCCGCGCGCTGGACTCCGGCGCCGCACTGGCATCGCCGCCTCCGCCCGTCACGGATGCTTCGCCTTGACTCGCAGCGCTCTCGGCCGTCTTTGCCCGCTCGATAGTTGCCGATGCAGTCTCTTCGCCGGTGCCGCAGCCCGGCGCAAGCGCTACCAATCCCAGCACGACTGCGAATGCCACGCCACAAGCCCGATCGCCTGCGCAACGAGTCACCAATACGTCTAGCAGGAGGTCACGCACAACGTGCCCATCTCGACTGGTAGTACCCCGGCCCCGTCGACGGATACCGCGGCCCGGGGCTCACCGGTGCCGTAGCGCTGCCCCATCGCCCTTCGCTCACGGACGTTCCTCAGCCTCGACCGCAATCAACCGTTTGCGGGCATAGGGATCCGCCGCCACCAGCACCTGCTCGTCGGTGCCATCGGGCGCCATGGTGTACAGCACCACCTGGCGTCCCGAACGCACCGAAACGGACGACCGGTTCAGGCCCACCGTCCCCACGGCAATTCGCGTGCCGTCCGGCGACCAGGCCGCCAGGCTTCCGTTGGGCAGAGCCACGGGTGATTGTCCGACAGGCGTACCGTCTGCCTTAACCACGCAGACGTGTGCACCGCAGGTGTGCAGCAAGTGCGCCCCGTCCGGCGACCACGCCACCAGCGCAACCCAGGCGTATGTGGGACGCCAGACCGGAGCTCCGTCCGACCGCCAACCCTCGACGACGGTCGCAATGCGCTGCAAATCGGCGCCGTCAGCCGCCATGGTGTAGAGCGCGACGTCGTCCCCATCCGCTTTCGCAAACGCCAGCCGGCGCCCGTCCGGAGACCACGCCGGATCGCTAACGACGTCGACGGCCACTTCCACTTGCGATCCGTGAACGCCGTCTGCCTTCACGACACGCAGGACGTTACCCGGCGTGAACGCCGCCCGCATTGGCCCCTGTCCATGAACAAACGCAATCCGCCCTCCGTCGGGCGACCACTGCGGGGCGCCAAATGCCGAGTGCGCCACTTCCCACACCTGGCCGTCGTTGATGTCCAGTACGTATAGGCGCAAACCGGCGCGCGCTCCAGTGGTGTAGTCGTACAGGGAAAGAAACGCGAGTCGCTGCCCATCCGGCGACCACGTCGGCCGGCTGCCGATCGCCAGCCGCTCCGTCGTCCCGCGCCCACGATGCCAAACGATAATCTCGTGTAGATCGCGGCTAATGGCGATCCAGATTCGCCCGGCGGGGACATCGAGACCACCCTCCGCCAGCCCGCCGTAAGTCTGCCCTTCCGCCGGCTTGCGACACACCGCCACGGCAATCTTGGACCCATCGGCGGCGATGCTGGCCGCCGTCAGTCGCTCCGCGGCAAACCGTACCGGCCCGTCCGACGTAACCTCGGAATCGTCGGTCAAATCAGACCTGTAGAAAGTCCCGGTGCTGCTGCGACCCAACGTGTCCCCGCCGGTCGTCTCAACTGCTATTTCACCGGCGGCGTCGTGGAGGAGCT
>JAPPFO010000172.1 GCA_028875175.1 Chloroflexota bacterium
GTATAGCCGTCACCCAGAAAGCGCTTAATGGTACGCGCCTTGGCGGGCGACTCGACAATGACGAGCGTGTTCGCGTCGGATGGTTGCCGCGTGGCGCGGCGTCTGGGAGCCATGGATCAGTGGGGTGGGCGGCTGCGGCCTGTCAGGGCAGATTGATGGCGGCGCTTAGCATACGGCGTCATGTCAAGGCCCGTACCGGTGCTGCGACCAATCGATTGGGCTCCGACGGTCGGGACAGTGGCCGGGAGGTGCGCCAACGCCTGGGACTTCACACCAGCAGCGGCGAAAGAAACCGCTGGGCCAGCACGAGGCCGTTGAGGGCGTGTTCGGCGTCGGTTTGCGAGCTCCAGAAGGCGTCTTCGTGCTCAACGACGAGGGCGCCGTTGTAGCCGACCTCGAGCAGCGCGGTGATGTAGGCGGGCCAGTCGACGACGCCGAAGCCCGGGATGCGGAAGCGGTAGGTGCCCTGGCCGATGCGGCCGCGCTCGGTGCCGATGACGCCGTATTGGTATAGCGTTTCGGGCAGGAATTCGGTGTCCTTGGCGTGGGCGTGGTAGACGCGCGAGCCGAAATCGCGCACGGCGCGCAGGTAGTCGATGCCCAGCCAGACCAGGTGCGAGGGATCGGGACACAGGCCCAGGGCGGGGTGGGGAACGGCGTCGAAGATGGCGGCCCAGTGAGCGGGAGCGTAGGCGAGGTTGCGTCCGCCGTTGGCCCAGTTTTCCATGACCAGGCGAACGCCGACGCGGTCCGCGTGGTCCAGAACGGGAGCGACACCTTCGGCGAAGAGACGGACGTTTTCGTCGAAGCCGAGGTCGGGGGCCATTTCGTGGCCGAGCCAGACGTTGGGGATGTGCTCGGCGGCGGCGTAGTCGAGGGCGCGGCGGGCCTGGGCCACTTCCTCGGCTCGTTGGGTGGGATCGGTCGCGATTGGCTGGCAGGCCAGACCAACGGTTGACGTGGGCTGCAGGCCGTGGCGGCTGCAGATGGATCGGACGTTGGGCTCGAAGAGGGGCACGTCAATGGCCTGGTAGCCGTTGGCCGCGCCCCAGCGGACGAATGTCTCGAATTCGATTGGCGGAAAGTGGCCGTTGTGGAAGTAGCCGAGTTTCACAGGGTCCTCGCGATCGCCGGGTGGCGGGCGATTGTCGGGAGCGCGGGGGTGGATGTCCATGCGGAAGAGCCGCGGGCGGAGCGAAGCGCGGCGACTAGGCTTTGAGAGCGCGGCCTGTTTGCCGACGCGATCTCCAGCCATGCGGAGGTAGGGCATGCCGCGATCGTCAGCCTGGCTGGAGGCCGTTGCGGCCGCCCATTCGGACCTGGCGCCGACCTGGACTGGCCAGGGCGTGACGGTGCAGCGGGTAAGCGGGGGCGCCAACAACGCGCTGTATTGCGTGGACGTGGGCGGCGAGCGCATTGCTTGCAAGCTTTGCGTGGACGACGAGCGGCGGCGGGCCAGACGCGAATTCGAGGCATTGCGAATTCTCGAAGCAACTGGATTGGACGTGGCGCCGCAGCCGCTCTGGCTTGACGAGCGTTGCACCGTCGTTTCCTATCCGGCCGTCGCGTACCGGTGGCTGTCGGGTTCGCCACTGGGTCCGGAGTTGACATCTCGGCAGCTTGCCGCGTTGGTAGCGAGCATTCAGCGAATTCATCGCCTTCGGCCAGGAGACCTGGCGGGCTACGAACTATCCGATGCCTGGTTCCATTGGTTTGACTTCGAGCCCTATCTGGACGAACTCCGCGGCCAACTCTCCGAGCATGGCCCCTGGCTGATCGACACCGAACGGCGAGGGCCTGAACTGTTTGCGCGGCTCGAGCGGCTAGTCGAAGCCTGCGCGCTCGTTGTCGCGAGTAGCGACGCGGATCCTCGTCGAGAGCAAGTGCCGCGACGTCTGTGCCGCGTCGACCCAGGGCTGGCGAACGCCCTGTGGTGCGACGACGGGAGGCTCCGCTGGGTCGACTGGGAGTACAGCGGTTGGGGCGACCCGGCGCTGGAGCTGGCGGATCTGCGCTGGCATGCGTCGCTGGAGGGGCTCAGTTCGACGGAGCACGACTGGTTGCGGGACAGCTACCGTCGGCCCTCAGGAGATGCCGGATTCGAGGAGCGACTGGCGGTGTGGGATCGGCTGATCTCGACACGATGGGCTTGCTTGATCCTGCGTTGGCTGTGGAGCGCCCATGCAGGGCCGGATCGGGAGCGCCTGACCCTGCCAAGAGCCGATGTCGGGGCTTTGCGCGGACGGCTGTTTCGTTTCACCGAGCGCGCAGAGCGAGTAGTCCTGGAGGAAGGTTAGGAGCCGTCGTGGCGGTGCAAGCTCGGAGAGTTGCCTCCACCACAAAGGCCTGGAATCAGCGCCGCCAAGCGACGCGCGACCACCCCGCTGGAGCGACCGTCTCATCGGCACACTCCATTGTATCCCTGACCTGGAAAGATCTCGGCGGGAATCGGCACAGAGGGAGGCGGCGGATCGGGCGATCCTTTGAGACGCAGCCGGTGAGGATCGCACTATCGAGTCCGCAACTAGCCCAAAACCTCCCGTCACATTGGAGTCGGCGGGCCTCGTTCGTGACGAGCTTCGCCACCGATGGCGGACGACAGCGCTAACGGCGGGACTAATGCTGGTAGGCGCGGCGGCCAGCGTTGTCCCCGCGCTGCTCGCCGGCGCGATCTTCGATCACGCGCTGCCCTCTCAGGATTTCGGTCTCGTCGCAGTGCTGGCAGGCGGCATGGCCGGCGCGGCGCTGGCCCAGCTCGCCTTGGCTTCAGCCGAGGTATACACGCGCACCATGATCGGCGAGGGGGTCTCGCGTCGCCTGCGCGAGCGCGCCTTCGACTGCGTCACCTCCGCGCAGTTCGCCGAACTCGAGCGGATCCCGGTGGAGCAGTTGGTGTTCCGAGTCACCCGATCGTGTGGGCGAATCGGGGAGTGGTACGTCGCCGGATCTCTGCTTCCCGCAGCATCTCATGCGCTGGTGCTGACTGCCGCAGGAGTCGCCATGCTTCTGGTGTCGTGGCCACTCGGGCTGCTGGCGCTCGTCGCCATCCAAGCGACAGCCCCGGGAGGCGCCAGCCTGGGACCGCTGTCGACGCGGCTCGATCGTGCCTGGGGGCGTCACCTCGAACGCGGCCAAGAGTTCCTGCAGGAGGTGTTTGCCGGCATGCGGGTGGTCCGCGTGTTTGACGCGGCAGCCCGCGAACGCCAAGTCTGGCGGCGGTGGCTCTACGACCA
>JAPPFO010000132.1 GCA_028875175.1 Chloroflexota bacterium
TGAAAAATCGCCCAAGCTGCTTGAAAGACTCAAAGACGGCAAAGACGTGGCGCTAGTTTCCGACGCCGGAACTCCTTCGGTCTCCGACCCCGGTTGGAGACTCATAAGTCTCTTGATTGAAAACAATATAGAAGTGGTTCCCGTACCCGGTCCTTCGGCTGTTCTCTCCGCGCTTGTTGTTTCGGGGCTTCCCACGGACAGTTTTCTTTTTCTCGGTTTTTTTCCGAAGACCGTGGGCAAGAAGAAAGAGCTTCTAAAGGACGTAAAACGCTATCCTAACACCTTGGTTTTTTACGAATCTGCCAGGAGACTTTCACGCACCTTGAGCCTGATGCTGGAAATTCTAGGCGACAGGAATATCTGCGTTGCTAGGGAAATGACAAAACTTTATGAAGAAGCACTCAGGGGATCATTCTCCGAGGTGATTTCTGTTCTTTTGGAAAGAGAAACTCTGAAAGGGGAGGTAACGGTAGTTGTGGAAGGAAGCAGGGAAGGGCACAGCGAGCCGTCTGCTGATGCGGCTCAGAGGATGCTGTGGCTTCTCAGGGAAAAGGGATTTTCGCTGAGCGAAGCCGTTTCTCTTGCAAGCGAGGCCTTCGGAGTTTCTAAAAACGGAATATACAGAATGGCTCTTGAAATCTGGAACGGCGACGGGTCGGTTGGGTGAAAAAAGGAGAGGAATTCTTTCTCCGGTTTGCTATCCCGCCGGCTGTTTTATCAACTGTCGCCGCAAAGGGCCGTCATAACCGCACCTGCGTCAACGATGTATTTATTATGCAGAAAAGCATTATGTTTACCGACATAATAAATTTCGAAAAACTACTTCTGACTGATCTTTGATGTATCCGACAAACTGAAGCTTAATATAGTCAGGGGAGTCTGATTGATCAGGAACGCTGTTTGGACTGTTCGTCGGCCATTTTCCCTCCGACTTTTACGCTTTTTTCCATTTTCGCTTTTTCCCCGGCGGCTTCAGCCTGAACGCTTGCCTTGCAAGGATCGCATATGGTATCAGGGGAAGGCTTGCCGCACATCATGCATTTCTTGTCTTTACTCACGGTCGTTCCTCCTTGTTAAAGAGCATACTGCGATTATAACACATCCGCGGTGAAAATAAGCAGACGGGCTGTTGCCACCCGCGGGGTATGTACTGCTTTTCATGGTACCCGAAGCGGGTGCTTTTCCTGTTTATTCGCAGGCTGCCATGCCGTTGCGTGAAAAGAAGTTTCATGTTTCGACAATAACATGCTTTTGTGCCGGGGTGTATCCCGGGTCGCGATTACCCAGGTGGGGCTATCTCTTTTTCGTACCACTTCGTGCTTTGCTCGTAAGCATAGGCGACATTGAGCACCGTCTGCTCGTCAAAGGGTTTTCCCATTATCTGAAGCCCTATGGGAAGCTTTTCCGAACTGAATCCGCAGGGAACGGATATTCCCGGCAGACCCGCTATGTTGCAGGGAATGGTAAGTATGTCGGACAGGTACATTTTAAGGGGATCCTCTGCTTTTTCACCTATTCTGAAGGCGGTTTCAGGGGAAGTGGCGCTTGCTATGACGTCAACTTTTTCCCAGGCGCTGTTAAAATCCCTTATTATAAGGGTTCTTGCCTGCTGGGCTTTCAGGTAATAAGCGTCATAGTAGCCCGTGGATAGGGCGTAGGTCCCGAGCATTATTCTTCTTTTCACTTCGTCCCCGAATCCTTCCGAGCGGCTCCTGAAAAACAGGTCCCTCAGGGTTTCCGCATTTTCGCAGCGGTATGTGTATCTTACTCCGTCGTATCTTGCCAGATTCGAACTTGCTTCCGAGGGGGCTATTATATAGTAGGTCGAAACCGCGTAGCGGGAGTGAGGAAGCGAAATCTCCACAATTTCCGCTCCCAGGGTTTCAAGTTCGGCGATAGCTTTGCGGACGGATTTTTCCACTTCGGGGTCCATCCCAGAGATGAAGTATTCCTTCGGTATGCCTATCCGCAGCCCCTTTATATCCGTACTGAGCGCACTTGCGTAATCAGCGGTCGGAAGGTTTACGGATGTTGAGTCCATCGGATCATGGCCCGCTATGGAAGAGAGAATTATGGCTGCATCTTCCACAGTTTTCGCAAGCGGTCCCGCCTGATCGAGGGAAGAAGCGAATGCGATCATGCCGTAGCGGCTTACCCTTCCATAGGTGGGTTTCATTCCCACTACTCCGCAGAGGGAACCGGGCTGTCTTATGGAACCCCCGGTGTCTGTTCCGACCGACGCGATGCACAGATTTGCGGCCGTGGCGGCGGCGCTGCCTCCGCTTGATCCTCCCGGAACCCTGTCGGTGTCCCAGGGGTTTTTTACCGGTCCGAAGTAAGATGTTTCGTTCGAAGATCCCATGGCGAACTCGTCCATGTTGTTCTTCCCGAGCACCACGGAACCGGCTGCCATGAGTTTTTCGGCCACGGTGGAATTGTAGGGAGAGACGAAATCCCGCAGCATTTTCGAGCCGCAGGTGGTCCTCGAGCCCTTTGCTACGAAAATATCCTTAAGCGCTATCGGGACTCCATGAAGAGGTCCCAGATAGTTTCCTTCGGATATTTCTTTTTCCGCCTTTCTGGCGGCATTCAGGGCCGCTTCTTCCCAGACGGTTATGTAAGAGTTTATTCTTGCGTCCTCGGAGGATATGCGCTCTAGAAAAAGCTCGGCAAGCTCCACCGGGGAAGCCTCTTTTCTCTCTATTAACGCGGCTGCCTCTTTTATGGTTCTTGGAATGGACATTGGGTTAGCTCTGGTCCTCTATGATTTTCGGGACCGTGAAAAAGTCGTTTTCTCTGCCGGGCGCGTTGCGAAGGGCGTCTTCAGAAGTTATCAGCTGGTTCACCTCGTCTTTTCGGAAGGGGGTCGAGAGTTCAAGCACATGCGATGTGGGCTCCACGTTTTTCGTATCAAGCTCTGCGAGCTCATCTATGTGGACAAGGATGTCCCCGAGCTGGCGGGTGAATTTCGAGAGTGTCTCGTCGTCAAATTCGAGCCTTGCAAGTTCGGCTGTGTTAAGCACGTCTTTTTTGGATATTTTCATTGTCAGAGTCCTGAGTCGGTTTTTTGCCCGGAAATTTCTAACTGCTCTCCGGATTCCCGTGGATAATGCTCTCAGCGAAATCGACTATCTGCGATTCAAGTTTGGCCCCGCTGAAGAAATTTATTTCCTGAACGCATGTAGGGCTCGTGGTGTTGACTTCGGTCAGATAC
>JAPPFO010000274.1 GCA_028875175.1 Chloroflexota bacterium
CTTGCGCCACAGCGCATTGGCAACCTCGGAAGCCATCAGGCGCGGCGCGTGCAGCTCCCGGCCGCTTGCCGCCAGTTCCCGCGCGGCATCCGAATCGGGCTCGTCGACCAGCAACTTTGACCGCCACGCTCGCATCGACCACGAAGCGCATCAGAAGTCGTCGCGATGGTCGCGGTCCTCACGGATCAGCACTTCCGCCGGGGTCTGCTTGCGGCCCCTGGTCTTCTCCCGCAGCCGATCCGACGCCTCAAGGAACGCGGCCCGCTTCGCCGCCATGTCGTCCTCGGCGGCGCATTCCAGGACGTGGCGCACCTCGCCCTCCAGGGAGCGGTTGTTCGACGAGGCGCGCCGCTTCAGCGTCGGACCGCCTGGTGCGCGATCTGCTGCTCGATCACGACACCGTGGAAGAGCGTATCGGTGCGCTCGATTGCGAAATCGAGGAAGTGCTCAGGCCTTGGGAGGACCGTTCGGAGACATCGTCGACACCGAGCCACAACCCATGCTCGCCGGGTTCGGAGACGGGGTCGGGTTTCGAGCAGCCCCAAGGACTCGCTTCTGAGCGACCACCTGTCATCGTGGTCGCCGTGGGAGCGGAAGCTCGACCTGCCCTGACAGTGCCGTGTATGATCGTGCCGTGCAAGGCGATACGATCGCACCGGAGGCACGGGCCGGCCGGCCTTCCGCTCCCGAGTTCGACGTGCTGCTTGCGGAGTACCGCAGCGTGCGCGCCTTCAGCGAGGAGCTGTGTCGGCCGCTGGCGATCGAGGATTACGTCGTCCAGTCGATGGACGACGTAAGCCCCACCAAGTGGCACCTCGGACACGTGAGTTGGTTCTTCGAGACGTTCCTGCTGCTGCCGGAACTGGGCGGCTACGAGCCGTTCCATCCGCGCTTCAGCTTTGTCTTCAACTCCTACTACAACGCGGTCGGAGAACGGCATCCCCGCCCGCAGCGTGGCGTGCTGGCGCGGCCCACCGTGGCGGAGGTGCTGGCCTATCGCCGTCACGTCGACCGCCACATGACCCGGCTGCTCGCGAACGTGAGCGCGGCCGCCGAGCGCGTCGCGTCGGTCGTAGAGATCGGTCTGCATCATGAGCAGCAACACCAGGAGCTGATGGTCACCGATTTCAAGCACGTGTTCGGCGTCAACCCCTTGCATCCGGCGTACCGTCCGGCGTCCGCCGGCGGCAACGGTGCGCCCCCAGGGCCGCTCGAATGGGTTCCCTGCGCCGGCGGGCTGCGGTGGTTCGGACACGCCGGGCCGGGCTTCGCCTACGACAACGAAGGCCCCCGGCACCGGCGGTTTCTGCCGCCCTATCGGCTTGCCGATCGGCTGGTCACCAACGGCGAGTACGTGAATTTCATGGCCGACGGCGGCTACCGCCGCCCCGAGCTGTGGCTCTCCGACGGCTGGGACGCGGTCAACCGCGAGGGATGGGAGGCGCCGCTGTACTGGAGCCGTGACGGCAGCGACTGGCAACAGGCGACGCTGAGCGGACTGCGCCCGCTTGCGCCGTCGGAGCCGGTGGTCCACGTCAGCTACTTCGAGGCGGATGCGTACGCACGTTGGGCCGGCGTGCGCTTGCCTACGGAGTTCGAGTGGGAGGCCGCTGCCATGGACGCGACACCCGCGGCCGCGGTGGCCAACTTCGTAGAAGAGAAGGCGTTCCATCCGCGGCCCTGTCCCCCGAGCGCGGGACTGCGGCAACTCTACGGGGACGCGTGGGAGTGGACTGCCAGCGATTACGCTCCGTTCCCGGGGTATCGACCGGCGCCGGGCGCGCTCGGCGAATACAACGGCAAGTTCATGTGCAATCAGTACGTGTTGCGCGGCGGATCGTGCGCTACGCCACGCGCCCACGTGCGCGCCACGTACCGCAATTTCTTCCCGCCCGGAAAGCGCTGGCAGTTCTCCGGAATCCGCCTGGCGGACGAGGGATAGTCGGCGACCGGAGTGGCGAACGCAGACGTCCCGCAGCTCGACGAGTTGCGCGCGCAAGTGCTCGAAGGGTTGCGCCAGGAACGGAAGTGGCTGCCCTGCCGACTCCTCTACGATGAGCGCGGCTCCGAGCTGTTCGAGCGGATCACCGCCCTCGAAGAGTACTACCCCACGCGCACCGAGCACGCCATCATGACCGTGGCGGCCCCCGCGATGGGGCGGATCATCGACTCGGGCTGTGTGCTCATCGAATACGGCAGCGGCAGCAGCACCAAGACGTGCGCGTTGCTCGATCATCTGCCGGCGCCGGCGGCCTACCTGCCCATCGACGTGAGCCGCGCGCAACTGGAAGCGGCCGCCGCCACGGTCCGCGCGCGCTACCCCACCCTGGAAGTTGCGCCGCTCTGCGCCGATTACAACCGCCCGGTGTCGCTGCCGCCGGCGGCGGCGCGTGGCCCGCGCGTTGCCTACTTCCCGGGCTCCACCGTGGGCAACTTCAATCCCCCGGAGGCGGTGAGGTTCCTGACCGGCATCGCCCGCACTGTCGGACCGGGCGGCTGCCTGGTCATCGGCGTGGACCTACCGAAAGACCGCGCGCTGCTGGAGGCGGCCTACGACGACCGTCAGGGGGTAACGGCGGCCTTCAACCTCAACGTGTTGCGCCACCTCAACCGCATCCTGGAAGGAGATTTCGATCTTGAATCCTTCGCTCACCGGTCGTGCTACGATTCGGCGCGCGGCCGCATCGAGATGCACCTGGTCAGCGGGAGGGAGCAGGTGGTTACGGTAGCCGGTGAACGGTTCCGGTTCGGCGTCGGCGAGACCATCCTGACCGAGGTGTCCTACAAGTTCACCCTGGACGGCTTTGCGTTGCTGGCCGGGATCTCGGGATTCGACGTGGCGGCGGTCTGGACCGATCGCCGGCGAATGTTCAGCGTGCAGTTGCTCCGCGCGCGGCCCGGATCGGCGAATGGTGTGGCACCCGTCGACGTTCACGCCCTCTCCGCCGCGGCCGGTTGAGGACCTCGCCGGCGCCGGGATGACAGAGCCGTCCACCCCACGCGACCCGGGTGGCTACTCCACCGCCCTGGTGCGACTGTCGTATTCAGCCAGCGACCCGGCATGGGCCGCGAGCCGTGTACTTGCTCGATTAGGAGGGATTATGCAGCATCGGGGCCAAAAGAGGGTAGGTGCCAGAGCCGCGAGAGGAGGGGCTGTTGCGATTTCGTCACCAACTGTTCAAGCAGCAGCAGGAGGTTGTAGTCGACCA
>JAPPFO010000211.1 GCA_028875175.1 Chloroflexota bacterium
GCCGACGATAGCACAGGCACCGGTCACGGGACGCTCCGTGGCGAGGGGCGACTCCGCTGCGATTCCTGGAGCGACGCCTATAGTTGAGGCAGCGCGGCCACATGTGTTGGCCGCGCTGGCGGACCTAATTTTATGAACATCAGCCGACGGACCGTCTTGCTGTTTGCCGGGTCCGGGGTGCTTGGCGGCGTGGCGGCGGCCGCCGCCGGCGCGGCCGCGTTTGTGGCGGTGGGCGAGGCGCGCTACGCGAGCCGGTTCTATCCGGGCGTGCGGCTGGACGGCGAAGACGTGGGCGGTCTGACACGCGCCGAAGCGGGCGCCAGGCTATCGGCGCGCTGGGACAGGTTCCGCAATGCTCCGGTTGTCATTCGGCTGGACGGGCGAACGTGGAACCCGACCGGACGTGAAGTCGGCATCGAGGTCGACTACGCCACGCCCCTGGCGCAAGCCTATGCCTGGGGGCGGCTGGGCAGCTGGGATACGCGCCTGCGCCAGCAGCGGCAGACCCTGGAGGCGCCGCGAGACTGGCGGACCTCGGTCAATTTCGAGCCGCACGCCTTTGCGGCGTACGTTGAGCGCATTGCCGCCGAGATTGCGCAGGCGCCCACCGACGCCGCTCTGCGGATTGAAACTCAGGGCGGCCAACGCGTGGCCCGGGTGTATCCGTCAAGCGACGGCCGCGAAGTGGTACCGGCGGACGTGCTGGCGGTGATGAGCCGGCGGTTTGAGACGCCGCAACGGCTGATCATTGATTTGCAGTCGCGCTCGCTCGCGCCCCAGGTCGCCACGGCCGACGTGACGCCCGTGGCCGAACGTGCGCGTGAGTTGATGGAGGGGCACATCGAAGTGGTCGCGCCGGGTCACCGGTGGTCGATTGCGCGCGAGGACCTGGCACAGGACATGCGCGTGGTCGGGCCGCCACAGGCGCCCGAGATCCACGTGGAGGTGAGCTATGGGGCCTTTGAGCGAGTGGCGCGCGAGATCGCGGACACGCTGCGGGTTGCGGCGGTGGAGCCGAAGATCCGCGTGAACGCGAACGGCGACGTGGTCCCGCTGGTTGAGGGCACGCCCGGCCGCACAATCGACGCCGAGCGTCTCTGGTCGCGCGTGCGGACGGCCTTTGACGCCGGGCAGCAGCGAGTGAGCGTTCCGCTGGTGACCATTCAGCCGTCGATCACGCGGCTGAGTTCGAGCGAACTGCGGTTCGACAACCTGATCGCGGAAGGCGAGTCCCGCTTTACCGGCTCCAGCGACAACCGTATCCATAACATCAATAACGGGTCGCGGCTGATCGACGGCACGGTGATACCGCCGGGTGAGACGTTCTCGTTCAACGCCACGGTGGGGCCCATAACCGAGGGCAACGGGTTCGTGGAGGGCCTTGTGATTGCGCCCACCCGCACGGAGCCGGGGATCGGCGGTGGCATCTGCCAGGTATCGACCACGCTGTTTCGGGCCGCGTTCTGGGCCGGGCTGCCCATCAGTGAACGCTGGCAACACGCATACCGGGTCGGGTACTACGAGCTCGGCCCCGGCAATCCGGCAGGGTTCGACGCGGCGATTTGGCAGCCGGCGCAGGATCTGGCGTTTACCAACGACACGCCGAATCACATCCTGATCCGGCGCGAGTTCGACGCTCGACGACAACGGCTGATGTTCAGGCTGATGGGGCCGTCGCTCGAGCGTGAAGTCACGCTGGACGCCTGGAGGGGCGAGGAGATTGCCCCCCCGCCGCTGCGCGTGGAACCCACAACAGAACTGCCGCCTGGCGAGGTCGAAAAGACCGACAGCGCGATTCCCGGGTTGCGGACGGTGATCACTCGCCAGGTCAAGCTGGGCGGACATGTCCTGTTCAAGGACCGGTTTCCCTCAATCTTCTTACCCTGGGCGGAGCGCTGGGAGGTCGGGCAGGACGAGGACGGGAACTTCGACCCGAACCTGGTGCCGGGATACGCCGAGGCGCAGGCGGAGGCCGAGGCCGAGTCGCAGGGGGAGGGCGCGCCGGCGAACGACGACCAGCCGCCAGCCGAGGATTCCTCAGCGACTGAGCAGGCCGCGAACCAGAACTAGGCGCGCTGCGGCGCGCCCGTCCGCGCCGAGCGGTAGGCAGCTTCCATGGCGGCGACCTGGCGCAGGCCGTGCAGGGCTGTTGCTCTTGGCTGGTCGCGCCCCAGGATCACGTCGATGAAATTGGCCGGAGCGGTGCCCAGGAAGGGCATGGATGTGTTGTCGAAGGTCTCGGCGTCGTGCAGTTCGCGTTCCAGGGTCAAGTGGTCCCAGCGCATGTGGATGGCGCCGGTGGCGCCGTAGAGGTGGAAGCCGAAGTCGCGCGGCGTGGGGGTGTCGCCCACGCAGGCCAAGCTACACAGCACGCCCGACTCGAGCCGGAGGTTGAGGGCGGTGTAGAGGTCGGCTTCAGGCGAGTCCATCAGCGCGAAGACTGTGGACGCCGGCGAGTCCGCCAGCCAGAGGCAGGCCTCGAGGACATGGGCGCCGCCGTCAGCAAAGAATCCGCCGCCGTTGGCCGCGGCATCGCTCCGAAAGCTGGTCTCGTGCAGCAGGGTGGCCTGGGTGTCCGACACGCCGTCCAACATGGCGGCGCCCGCGCCCGTGAACCTGCGGTCGGACGGCTGCATCCACAGATCCCAGTCGTAGGCCATGTAGGCCTGGATAAGGCGCAGGTCGCCGATGGCGCCGTCGGCCAGGAGCTCCCGGGCCCTGGTGAAGGGCGGTTCGTAGTGGCGGTTGAACGCGACCATCAGCGTCAGGCCGCGTTGGTCCGCCAGAGTGACGAGCTCGTGCGCGTGGTCCAGCCGCAGCGTGAGGGGCTTGTCCACCAGCACGTGAAGTCCGCGTTGAAGCGCCGCACGGGCGGCCTGGTAGTGGAGGTTGTGCGGCAGTGAAATCGTGACCGCGTCGAGCGAGCCGTCGGCCAACAGATCCGCGTAGTCGGTGTAGCGGCCGGCGACGTCGAAGGCGTCGGCGGCTTCGGCCAGGCGGACCGGATTGCGGCGGCAAAGCGCGGCAATCTTCGCGTCCGGATGCTCCTGGAGCGGCGGCAAATGCGCACGCTGGGCGTAGGCCCCCGCTCCGATGACTCCAACCCGAACGGCCATTGGCACTCGTCTGCTCGCCAACGGCGAAGTCTAGGTAGTGGGTCATTTTGAGTTGGGCTGGGACCAACGGGCGCCCTTGCGCTGGTTG
>JAPPFO010000003.1:0-24127 GCA_028875175.1 Chloroflexota bacterium
TTCATCTCCCTTCAGTTGGGGAGCATCATCATCAGCTGGCGGCTTTCCGGCGCCTCGGCGTAGCGCCGCAGCCACGCCATGCCCTCCGGCGGCGGTTGCGCAGCCACGGCGGCGTCAAAGTCGGCCCGGTTCACGGCCATAGGTCCACGGTCAATCGCTACGCGCCCCCGGGTAGACCAAGCCGCCGAAAACGTGGGTGAGGTCCGCCAACGCCGGCCATTGCCGCCGGCCAACCCCCGTCGATTCGAGATCAGCGCGTCCGCAAGGGGCCTGTCGCCGCACCGGGACAGCGCGCGTACACTTTCGGCATCTCCCGGACGGCCCGACGTTGGCGAAGGACACGCCGCGATGAACCTGACTTCAGCCGAGGCGCTCGAGAAACGCGACCAGCTTGTGGACGATGGCTACACGGTGATTCCGAACGTCGTTTCCGAGCCGATGCTGGACAAACTGCGGGCGTGGACCGAGGACTACTTCGCCAACCACCAGGTGGATCCCAAGTACCGTTACCAGGGCAGCGATATCCAGGTGATCTCGCCCGATCGCTGGGACGAGCGGCCGCGCGAGCTATCGGAGCGCGTGTTCCCGGACCCCATCGCCCAGCAGTTTCTTGAGTACCCGGACTTGCGCGCCGCCTGCGAGGCCATTCAGTTGGAGGACCTGACGTCCACCGGCGGCATCATCATTCTCTCCAAGCCGCCTAAGGGACCGCCGCTGTACTGGCACCAGGACTTTATGAACTGGGAGAGCCCGGAAGCGGCGACGCCCTGGCCGACCAAGGTCTTTCTCTCGGTCTATCTGACCGACACCACGCTGGCGAACGGTTGCCTGCAGGTGATTCCGGGAACGCACACCAGGCGAATCGAGCTGCACGACACGCTGCCGGACGCTCACGAGGCCGATATCCAGGCCGTTGACGACTACCAAGACCACGCGGCATTTGTGGAACACCCGGACGAGGTCGACCTTCCGGTGAGCGCTGGAGATCTGGTGATCGCCGATGCCCGCGTGATGCACGCGGCGCGGGCCAACACGACCGACATGCGGCGCACGCTGGTGCTGGCCTGGCACGACGTCTTCCCGTTCCCCAACGCGCCGACCTGGTGGACACGACCCATCCCCAAGGTGATCCGCGAGGCCGACCTGGCCGCAACCTACGAGCGCCGACGCACACCGACCGCATACATCCGCTAGCCGGACGTCTGGGCTTGGCGACCTGGTCCAGCTGCGCGGCGCTCGGCTTCAGCTTCGGCGACTCGGTCCGGCGCCGGCCTGACGGGCTCAAGTCAGGCCTCAGCGGCTCGGCGCACGTGCTGTGACAGGGAGTGCCCTGCTTCGGCGCGCGATGAATTGCGGTTCCACCGGGACCTATGGCTGGCTGCTGAGGGTCGGCGTGACGATGGCCATGTACACCGGTGCCGCGCTTCGGGACCTGCCGCCGCTCTCGGGGAATCAGTACCACTACGGGCACGTGGACAACCTGCTGAACCTCTACACGCTCGAGTGGATGCGCTACGCCATCGTTGCCGAGCCGCAGCGGTTGTTCACCGGGCTGGCCTACTACGGCATGGGCGATTCGCTCTTCTATACGCACCTGTTGCTCGGCGGGCTGCCGATTTACGCCCCGGTGGCCGCGCTATTCGGACCAGGCGCCGGGCTGAACGCGATGACCATTGCCAGTCCTATCTTGAACGGCCTTGCCACCGCCGCGGCGGCCTGGTTGCTGGTTGGTCGCTGGTGGCCGGCCGCGATCGCCGGCTTCGTGTTCGCTTTTGCACCGATCCAGAAAGAGTTCTATCAGTTCCACCACCTCATGCTGTTCTGGTGGACGCCGCTAGCCTTTGCGTTCTGGTTCTGGTTTCGAACAAAGCCCGCCTGGTGGAAGCTCTGCGCGGTCTGGGTGTGCTTGTTGATCCAGTTCGCCAGCGGCGTCTACCTGGGATTCATGTCGGCCGTCGTTCTGCTGGCACTTGTGGCCGCATCCTTCGCGGGCCGTTCGGGGCCGCCGCTCGACCGGCGGCTCATCGCCCGGGCGGCGGGCGCCTCCGCAATTGCCACCTTGCCGTTCATTCCCCTGCTCGTTGGCTACGTCGGATTCTGGCTGGACCACCAGGAAGCGAGAACGCTTGACGAAGCACACGTATTGAGTGCTCGTCTGCCCGTGTACCTGCCGTGGGTCACCCAGTCCCTTGGCTGGTTCCAGACGGTGTCGGCCAGAGTGCCGGGCCTGTGGCCGGTCGTCCCCGGCATCATTCCCGCGGTACTGGCCACACTTGGACTGGCCGCGGGCATCCGGCGCGGCCGCCTGCGCGCCCCCACGATCGCGCTTGGAATCAGTGGGGCGCTGCTGTTCGCGCTGACGTTGGGACCCCAGCTGTGGTGGCACAGCCAGCCAACCGGGCTCGCGCTTCCATTCGCCGCGGCCCATGCCGTGATTCCTGGGTTCGCGTCGCTACGGAACCCTACGTTCTTTGCCTCCGGAATGATGCTGACGATGGCGCTACTGACCGCAATTGCCGTCGCTCAGCTCGACCAGTGGCGTCAAACACGGGGGTGGCGGGGACACGCAATTGCGGCGGCGCTGTTAGTCCTGCTGGCCGCCGAATCTGCGCGCGCACCGATATACGAAGCGCCTATCCCCTACGAACACGGCCTGCAATCGGCGTTGGCCCAGGTGCCCAATGGGGCCGTGGCTTTTGTTCCGTCTGGCGCGGACTTCACTTCTCCCGAACCATACATGCGACGGATGTGGTGGTCCCTCAATGGCGGCCGGCAGCCTGTCGTCAGCGGGTACTCCGGCTATAGGCCGCGAGGGACGGACTATCTCGCGCGCCTCATGGACTGGTCTGGCGTTAACTCACGGCCCAAGGTCATCGACGCGCTGCGGGCGTTCGGCGTACGCACGTTGGTCTTGGACCGAAAATACCTTTCCTCTATGGAGGCTGAGGCATGGCGAGCGGTTAGCGTGGCGACACGTCCGGGGCGGCAGCCATTGGAAGACGATCGGTTTGTCGTCCTGCCTCTCGGGTCAAACGACGTGAGAGCCAGCATCGGATGGTCGGCCGTCGATGTTCAGCTGGTCGTGCGCGCCGCCCTGCCCGATTCGGCGGTTGTGATTCCGGTCACGCTTCGCAACAGCACAGAGCTTCCGTGGCTGCCGCCGCCCGGGCGTCGAACGCGCACGGCCGAACTCGTTTGGGAACGACCTGACGGCGCCGAGGTTGCGCATCAGACGGTTCGCCTGCGGCCGCCGCCCGTTGTTCCCGCCGGCGAGACCGCGCAGGCGTTGAGTCCGCTCACCGCAATGTCACCGGAGATTCCGGGCGCCTACCGAGTCCGGCTACGGCTTGACGGTCAACGGCTTGCCAGCGCTGAGACTGAGGTCCGGGCGCAAGCGGGCTTCACCGATCGTCCCCCTAACCGGGCGGAACTGCGCGTGCTATCTCCGCCCGTCTGCTTGAGCCTCGGCAACCGCGCCCACCTGCGCGTACAGGCCATGAACGATGGGTCGAACGCTTGGTATGCCAGGCACCGACTTGGGACGCGATGGACAGTGCCGGACAACCGGTTCGTTTCGGAAGACCTGACGCTGCTGGAAGGTCGGCTCGGCGTTCCCTACAACGTCAAGTCGCCGACTTGGACCAGCATCCCCCCCGGCTCAGGCTTCGTGTTTGAAGGCGTCGTCGAGGCGCCGTCGACACCCGGCGTCTATATGCTGACCCTGGGCATGGTCGAAGAAGACGTGGCTTGGTTCAGCGAAACCAGTATTCCGGCAGTCGTGGTGGAGGCAAGCGACTGGCGCGCATGCAACCACTCGGACGCGCATTGAGCCGTGACCTGAAGACGACCATTCCGAGCATTCACGCGAGGCCATCGGAGCTGGTGGGAGCCGACGGTCAGACTCGAACTGACGACCTGAGCTTTACGAAAGCCCTGCTCTACCAACTGAGCTACGTCGGCGCACGCGCTCGAATCGTAGCACCGGGTGAATCCGGCTCAGCCGCTCGCCCCATGCCGGCAACCCGGCCTGCGAGGCGCCGCTTTAGCCGCCCGCGAACGCCACAATCTCGTCGAAGCCGGGTCGGTATCCGTCGCTGGTGTTGACGACGAGCGTGGGCAGGTCCAGGTCGATCGGCTGATACCCGCCAGGCTGATCAACCGCTAGCCGGCCCATGCCGGCCAGCCGCTCCGGATCGGGATCGGCGTGGAAGCGCCGGCGCCAGGGTTCGTTGATCCAGCGTTGCCGGCTGCGTTGGCGGGCGACGTCGTGGTCCACCACGCAATTGATTACCCGCACGTCGGACAGCTCGCCAAACGCGGTCAGCCGCGCGGCCCAGCGCTGATGCTTGAAGGCGGCCTCCGCAACCAGGCTCACGCCGTGCCGGAGCATAAGCTCGACCACGTCAAAGAACGTCGCCGTGGCCATGTGATTCGCCGCGTCGCCCCGTTGCGGGGCGAAGGACTCGGGTTCCACGCCCCTGACGAGCCCCTCCTTGATCTCGTCACGGCAGATGGCCGGACAGTGCACCGCCTGAGCCAGGGCGTGCGCCAGGGTCGTCTTGCCGGAGGCGGGCGGTCCGCTGACGACCAGCAGCGTTGGAGGCATAAGCGCCATCGTAGACGGGAGCCACCGGCCGGCCGCTACTTGATCCCGATGGCGCAGTTGGGGGATCGAGCGTGAAGGACGTCGTCGAGTACGCGACGCAGACCGGAACCGTCATTGGCAATCACCCCGTCGGCGACGTCGACCAGGGGTTGCGGCGAGCCCTCGATTGCCAGCCCTCGCCCCGCCCAGTCGAGCATTTCGAGATCGTTCAGATCGTCACCCACGGCCAATGATTCCTCGGCTCGCACGTTCAGCCGGTGCGCGAGACTCGCCACGACCGCGCCCTTGGTAACGCCTGGCGGCAAGACCTCCAGGCCCACGGATTCCAATCGCCGGCTGCGCCAGACCACGATGGCCGCGCGGTTGCCGAGCGCGGACCGCAACTTCGTCTCAAGTTCCACCCCCAGGGCGGGCGGGGCCAGCCCAAAGATCTGCGCCGGCGGGGGCGCCAACTCGGCATGTGACAGGCGACACACATGCGCCCCCTTGGGATCCAGATAGCGGTCATAGGGGGCGCGGCCGCGCCAATCGCCGTCCACCAGATAGCGGCTGCCCGACGTGGCGGATTCGATCCAAATGGCGGGAACGCCCACCCGGCGAAACAGCAGCCGGGCCTGGTTGGCTGCGGCGTGGGGAACCTCACGCGAATCCAGCAGTCGACCGTCGGCCGTACGCGTACTGGAACCGTTGTTCAGCACCAAATAGGCCGACCGCGGGAGGGCACGAGCCGTCTCTCGCATATTCAACCAGCCTCGGCCGGTGGCTATGACCACATGCACACCGGACTCGGCAATGTCGCGCAACGTCTCCAAGAGCCTTGGCTCAATTGCCGAGCCGGCGCGCGCCAGCGTGCCGTCCACGTCCAGCGCGACCAGTCGGGTGCTAATCGTCGTCGTTGTCCACGACGTCGCCATCGTCCGGCTCGATGGCGTCAAACTCCTCGTCGGAGGGCATCTCGCCGGATTCCATCCGGTTCAGGACGCCCTCGTACTCCTGCGGTATGTCCTCGCCCATCTCCTCGGACATGCGGCGGGTCATGCGGGCCAGGCTGCGGGGGTCGCCGGACTCCAGTCCGGGCATCAGTTCGGCCATCGCGGCATCGTCCATGCCAAAGTCGTCGCCTCCCAGGTCATCGGCTTCGGCGCCGCCGCCGCGCAGCAAGGTTGGCCGGGAGAACTGGCGCTCCAGGGTCGATGCGCCGCAATGCGGACAGTCGGGGTGCACCACGGCGGCCAGGGTCTTGAAGAGGCGCGACGAGCGTCGGCCACAGGCCGTGCAGCGATATTCGTAAACGGGCATTCGTCGCGGGGACCACCCTGCCTGAGCGCGTCGATTGTAGGCTCGTTCTACCAGCAGAATCGGGCGTCGAGGCGGGAGACCATTGCTAGCGAGCATGCGCCGGGCAGCTTGATGAGCAGCTTTCGACTCCGTCCGCATGGCCCCTTCCGCGGCGACTGGCGCCGACGCACCGGACCGCGCGCCGCCGGCATCACGGCGTTATGCTGGCTGGCCCGGCTGGCTGTCCGGCCCAACCCGCCTGAAGGGCGACCGCTGCCGCCCAATCCACGCCTGTCGGCGCTCGTCATCAAGCCGCTGGCGCTGGGGGACGTGCTGCGCGCCACCGGGTTTACGGCGGCCCTGCGACACAGTCTGCCCGGGGCCGGCATCACCTTCGCCGTGGGCGACTACGCCGCGCCGGCCCTGGCGAACAACCCGCATATCGACGCGATCATGCCGATGGGCATGCTGGGGACACCCCGTCGCTATGACGCCAGGCAATACCTCACGTTCGTGCGCCGCATTCGCAAGCGCCGATTCGACGCGGCGTTCGTGCTCGACAGGTCGCCGGCCATGGCCCTGCTGCCGTATCTCGCCCGCATCCCCTACCGCATTGGGTTGGACAGCCGGCGGCGCGGCTTTGCCCACACCACGCGCCTATCGGTAGATGCGGAAGACAACGAAGTCGAGATCTACCGCCGGCTCGCTCGCCTGGCAGGCCTGGACCCAGCGACCGACGCATGCGTGTTCCGGCCCACGCCGGACGACATGGCCGCCGCACGACGGTTGGCCGAGGAGTTCGAACTCGACTCCGCGGCCCTGCGGGTGGTGGTCGCGCCGGGTGGCGGCGTCAACCCGGGCGCCGTGGACGTGACCAAACGCTGGCCTGCGGAGCGCTTTGCCGCGGTGGCCGATTGGCTGATTCAAAGCCGCGGCGCCCGGGTCTGCCTGGTTGGAACCGCTTCGGATAGCCCATCGATCACAGCCATGCTGCGAGCCATGACCCAGCCCGCCGTAAACCTTGGAGGCCGCACCACCTTCGGGCAGTTGGGCGCGCTGATTGCCGGCAGCGACCTGTTCGTGGGCAACGATTCGGCCAGCGCCCAACTGGCGCTCGGCGTCGGCACGCCCAGCGTCACCATCTTCACCGCCACCGAACCCTGGATTTACGGCTCCGACACACCACGAGCCGTCTCCGTCTACACCGGCGACCAGGCACGGGGGCTCGGCGGACCGCCCCCGCTGGACATGGTGACGGCGGCCATCCGCCGGCTAATGGGAGAGCGTGCCGACGCGACTGGTTCTAGCCGGGGGGCTGGCGCCTCGCAGCCTCCGGCGTCGGACTGACCGCCGCGCGCGATCCCACCCGGTATCCGACGGTGCGCTCCGCGGCCATCACCACGCCTTTTTCGTTCCAGAAGGCCGCCGGCGGTCCGCCGGCCACGGCCCGGCACACTCGGCGCAACGGACAGCGGCCGCAGCGCGGTGAACGCGACAGGCAGACTGTCGCGCCCAGGTCCATCAGGCCCTGGTGATAGTCGTAGTGTCGCCGCGCCGGTACCAGTTGCTCGGCCAGGTCGCGCAGCCGTCGATTGTCCCGGTAGACGGATCCTTCCGCGGGCAGTCCCACCGCCCGCGTCAGCACCCGCGCGATGTTGGTGTCCAGCAGGGCCGCGCGCCGGCGCAGACCAAACACGTACACCGCCGCCGCCGCATAGGGCCCCAGGCCCGGCAGTTCGCGCAGGGCCTCAAGCGTGGCCGGCATCCGGCCGCCGTGTTGCTCGACGACGATCCGGGCCATCTCCTTCAGCCAGGTTCCTCGGATGTGATAGCCCATCGGATCGGTGAGCGCCTTCACGTCCTCCAAGGTCGCCTGGTGCAGGTCCTGTACGCTGGGCCAACGCGCCACGAACTCCTCAAAGACCGGCGCAACGCGCGCCGCCTGCGTCTGCTGCAGCAGGATTTCGGATACCGCGACCTGGTAGGGCGAAGTCAGCGAGCGCCACGGCAGATCGCGGCCGGACCGGCGGTACCAGCGCACGACCCGGTCCTGGAAAGTCCGCCGGAACGCCGGATCCACGTCGACAGCCGGCTCGTCGGCCCCGTATCGCGTCACGCGCCGCGCCTCCAAACCGATGCGTGACGCGACAGGGTCGCGCCGCTCGCGATACTTACAGACATCGATTTGAGGCCCGGTCCCCCTATCGAAGCCATACGAATTGCACTGAAGCGCAGCCTACGGCACGGCTGCGTCGCGCTGATTGGCGCGGTTGCGCTGGTGGCGTGCGACCCCGCGCCGGCCTCGGACGCGCCCCCGCCGACTGTGACCTTTGCGCCATCCCCACCGCCCAGCGGCATCGTCGCCCGGCGTGCGTCCAACCTTCCGACGCCCGAGCCTGGCGGGGCTGGTGCGGCCGTGGCGCCCGCGACGCAGGCAGCCGAAACACCGCAGGCATCGCCGCCACCCACGCCCACACCAACAGCGCCCCCGGCCTACGCCGTGGCGCCCGCTCCCGCCCCGGCCGATCGCCTGAACCTCCTCGTCCTCGGCGTGGACCAGGCGGAGAGCTTCGTCGGCAACACCGACGTCATCATGATCGTGAGCATCGACCAGGCATCCGGCACCATCTTTGTGCTGTCGCTGCCGCGCGACCTGTGCCTGGGCGCCTGCGACGGGCACTCGTCCCGCATCAACGAGGTGTACAAGCGCCAGGGCATCGAGGCGCTCAAGCAGACCCTGCGCTACGTCACCGGCTTGCGCATCGACCACTGGATGCTGGTGAACTTTCATGGCGTCGAAGCCATCATCAATCAGCTTGGCGGCGTCCGCGTCTGGTCCAACCGCGAGTTCGACGAGCGCTTTATCTACCTGGAGACCGAGGAAGAAATCCGTCTAATCCTGGACGAAGGCTGGAACACGCTCAACGGCCGCGAAGCCGTGGCCTACGGACGCTCCCGCAAGTACGACGCGGGCGGAGACTTTGCCCGCATCTGCCGGCAGCAGCAAGTGGTGCGGGGGCTGCGCGAGCAGTCGCTCTCACCGGCGCTCATCGTCAATGCGCCCAGCCTGCTCGCCAGCCTCGACGGCGCGTTTAAGACCGACTTCCCCATCGCCAGCGTGCCCGCGCTGGGCAACCTGCTGCTGGCCATCTCGCCGGAACGCATCAACTCCTGGGCCGTCCATGCCCGTGGCCAGGACCTGCTGACCTGGGAACAAGGCCTGGACGGCGCCAACCTGCTACGGCCCGACCTGCACGCGATCCGCGACTTCGTGCAGGACAGCCTGCTCGAATCCACCCGGGCCCACCTCGACGACCAGGGCAACCCGACCTTCGTCCGCGACAACTGCGAGGACTACTTCCCCTAAGCGCCAAGATCGGGGACGTCCACCGACTGCCCCTGCTCCACTGCGTCCTGATCCGCGAAAACCGGCAAATCGTTCCACGACGGGTACAGCCGGTCCCGCAGCGACTCGCCAATCAGCCGCAGTCGCACCGGCTGCGGACGGTCCGGCGCGTACTCGAACACCGCGTTCTGAAAGTACTGGCGGATCACGCCGAACGGCGCGTCGTCGGTATATAAGGTGCCGGCCGCGCCCGTATCCGGCCGCGCTTCGGTGCGTGGCGCGCCAAACTGCGCCTCGCCGCCGTAGGTGTTGAAGAAGTCGAGAAACCCGATCTCAGTTCCGTCGATGGCAAAGTTGGAGACACGGTGACCCCACATTCCAACCAGCTCACCCGGTTGATTTGAAACCACGTCCGGCTCCACGCCTTGGTCAGGCGCGCCGCCGCGTCCGCCGCCCAGGAAATCCCAGACCGCTCGCGGCTGCGTCACCCGGCGCCCGTCCGCGTCGACCGTCCAGTCCATCACCCCGCGCTGGAAGTACTGGGTGACCGTTCCGGCGCTCTCCAGCAGCGGCTCCGAGATCGGCCAGCCCCAGCGGTCGATCTCGCCCGTGGCCGTGAAATACGCCGCGAACGGCACGACCCGCAACTGACCGTCCAGGCGCACCAGCCAGTTGGTCAGATTGTGTTCGGTGGCCGACGTCAGCGGTGCGCGCGCCGCCACGCCGATCGCCAGGTCGGCCGCTTCGGCCGCCGGCGTGAACTGCTCGAGTCCGGTGCGGAACGTCTGAACCCTGTGGTTCAGCGAGTCCGCCACATACGCGCGGCCGGTCTCGTCCACGGCGACACCGCGCGGGAACTGGAACTCGCCGTCCTCGTCACCCTCCGAGCCGATCGTTCCCGCGGTCGTTCCGTCGTTTTCAATGACGACCAGTCCGTGATCCACGTCGGTGGAGATGTACAGGCGGTCGGCCGTGTCCACGGCCATTCCGATCGGGTTCCGAACCTCGGGCGCTTCGACAACCACTGCCGCGAACGAGCCGTCGAGCTCAAAGGCCTGCACGCGGTCGCGAAACGTGTCGGTCACATAAACCGTCTGCGATGCCCCGATAGCGATACCTGTGGGCGTGCTGAACTGCCCCGGCGCGCGGCCCCGCGAACCCCAGGCCAGCAGGAACTCGCCGTCCCGAGTGAATTTCTGAATGCGGTCGTTGAACCCGTCCGCCACGTACACGTCGCCAAACGCGTCCAGGGCGATGCCGCGCGGCGCACTGAACTCGCCCGGTTCGGACCCGCGGCGGCCCCAGCGCCTCAGCAGTTCGCCCTCCAGGTCGAAGACCTGGACGCGCCGGTTGCCGCCGTCGACCACGTAGACCTCACCCTCGGGCGACACGACCACGCCCTGCGGACGCCGCACCTGGCCCGGTAGCGAGCCCGACTCGGCCAGCCCGCGCACGATGCCGCCGTCCGGCGACTGCGCCGCCACCTGGTGCAACCGCGAGTCGGTCACGTAGATCAGGCCGTCCGGACCGATCGCCACGCCCCACGGCGCGCTGCCCGCGCCCTGCTCCAGGCTCGGAAGGAACTCCGCAGCGACCTCGGCCCCAACGGCCGCCGGCCAGGCGGCCAGCAGCACCGCACCCGCCAGGCCGGTCTTCAGGAAGCGGCGACGGGTTACGGAGCGCATCGGATGGGTGATCGGTCCTCAACGTGCGGAGTCTAGCGCCGGGTCCTCGCTCGACCTCAAACCTCCGGCCACGCCCATAGAACGCCACCCCTCGCCTCCCGTGACGCCCTGTCGGGGCTGCCTATCGGAGACCTTTGCAAGACGCCCCACGTCCTCGAATGTGCAGCCGCGTCTTGATCCCTCTCCTGGGGGAGAGGGTTGGGGTGAGGGGTCTTCCGCGCAACCAGCCTACGGTTACGCAAAGGTCTCAGTCGGCGCTAGAATCCCCGCCAAACCTCCGAACGAGGGCGAGTCCGTGATTCGGCTGGCGCTGGTTGGATGCGGGCACAATGCCGCCGCCCTGGCCGCGGCCGTCGCCGCCTCCGACCACTGCGAACTGAGAGTCGCCACGGACCTCGATCCGAAGGCTGCCGCCGCCCTGGCGCGCGCGGCTAGCGCTCGAGCGCACGTCGGCGACCTGGAATCGCTCCTTGAATCGGACGCCGACGACGTCCAGGCCGTGATCGTCAACACGCCCAACGACTCCCACGCCGACATTGCCCTGGCGGCCATCGCGGCGGGGCGCCACGTTTTGGTCGAAAAACCCCTCGCCTTGTCCGCGGACGCGGCCGACGAGGTCCGGCGCCGGGCCGACAGCGCCGGCGTGCGGCTGATGGCGGCGCACACGCTCCGTTTCATGCCGGCCAACGTGCAGGTCCAGCGTGCGCTGGCGGCGGGCGAACTCGGCAAACCCGGCATGCTGCGCAGCCACCGCTGGCTGCGCCGCTTTCCCGGACCGCCGGGCGGCTGGAAGCACGACCGGGCGCGCAGCGGCGGCCTGTGCATCCATGAAGCTGTGCATGAAATCGACCAGGCCCTCTGGCTGATCGGCGAGCGCCCCACGCACGTTCACGCGCTGGAAGCGCCGGACCTGTTGCAGATCCACCTGGGCTTCGCATCGGGCGCCATGGCGATCTGCGGCGTGGCCACCGGGCTGCCGCTCGGCAGCGGGTACTACACACTGTCACTGATCGGATCGTTGGGCGCGGCCTATGCCGACGACCATCACAACATGCATCTGGTGTATCGCGGCGGGCGCCCGCAGGCGTTCGTGAGCGATCAGCGCGCCATCGCCGCGCGCGCGCAGCTCGATGAATTCGCCAGCGCCATCCACGACGGTCGCGTTCCCTCCGTGTCTGGCGCCGATGCCGTGGCGGCGCTTCAGGTCGCGGAAGCGGCGGCGGACTCCGCCGCCTCGGGTCAGACCGCCCACCTCACGGAGACCGGCTATGTCCTCGCCTGAGCGCTACCGAGTCCTGGCCCTCAGCGCCGCCAAGCATGATTACGTGGCCCTGGCGTTCAAGGACCACCCGCGTTTCCAGGTCGTCGGCGCTTCCGACGAGCCGTCGGCCGCCGGCTGGGTGCACGAGTGCAACGAACGGCTGGCCGCCGATTTGGGCGTTCCCTACGAGCCCGGCGTCGACGCGGCCATCGCCCGGCACCGCCCCCACGTCGCCGTGGTTTCTTCCGAGGCGGCCCGCCATGCCCGGCTCAGCGTCCGCGCCGCCCAGGCTGGACTCCACGTGGTGCAGGACAAGCCGATGGCCCCCACGGTTGCCGACTGCGACGCCATTGTCGAAGCCGTGGAACGCGCCGGCGTGCGCTTCCTGCTCTGGAACCGCAACACCCAGCCTGCGATTGAGGAAGCGCGGCGGGTCGTGCATGCGGGCGAGATTGGCGAGCCGCGCGCCATCCACGTGGACTTCTTCTTCTGCAAGGACGCCGGCGTGCTGCTTGACTCCGACGAACCGGAGGAGGTCCCGGATTCGTGGCTGAGCGAGGGCGAACTGACGGTCGAGGGCATTTACCCGCTCGCCTACATGCGCCACATCCTGGGTCTGGACGCGGTGCGGGCCTTCGGACGCGCCTCCGCCCACTTCTTTCGCCGCCACGCCGAACGCGGGGTTGAAGACATCGCCACGGTTTCGCTGGAAATGGAAGGCGGCGTGATTGGCTCACTCTGTAGCGGCCGCATCGGTCGACCCAGCCATCCCAACATTGGTGAACTGCGGGTGCACGTTGTGGGATCCACGGGCGCGCTGGTGATCGCCGAGCCGCGGCCGGAAGTGGCCGTGCACACCCGCGGGCTGGCCCCGGACGACTATCGCAATCGACGCACGGACGAGGAAACCGACCGCCGCCAGGTGGACCTGCTCGTCAACGCCCTGGACACCGGCGGCGACACCCTCCTCACCGCCCGCCAGGGCCGCCACATCGTCGCCACCGTGGCCGCCGCCCTGCAGTCCGCCCGCACCGGCCGCCCCTGCGAGGTGACGCGACTGAGCTAGCCGGCAGCACGCCGCACTCGGGCCCGGCTTGGCCGTCGAGACCGTGGGCGTTAGCCGCCACGCTGCTGGTTCAACAGGATGTTGCGGACCTCGCGCACATCCTCGCGAACCTGGTCGATGCTGGCCTGAAGCCGTTCGTCAGACTTCCGACGCTCGCTGATGGCCTCTTCGACTCTGCCCCAGCGGTAGAACGCACCGCCCGCGGCCACCAGCGCCGCGACTGCGGCGGCAGCGGTGACAATTGACTCGGTCATCATCACGTCCTGCGTTTCGCTCGCCGCTACGGCCGGCAAGCGGGTGCGCCCAATTATTCGCGCCCTAAGGCCGTCCGCCCACCACCGCAGGCGCTTAACGCCGAGCCTACCACCGCCATAGCTCTCGGCCCCGAGCGCCCGCGGCTCGTTCACGTCTGTCGTCGTCACCGTGGCCGCCCCTGCCAGGTTTCCCGCCCCGGCTAGCTGGACCGCTAACGATCGTTGCCCTCGGGCCAGGCTCAGCCGGGGTTCGGCAGGCCGGCAGCGGGCGTTAGCTCATTGCGCAAACCCCAGGTCCACCGTGCGGCGGCTGGTGCGGATCAGCTCCTGCCGGATGCGTTGCGCCAGGTCGCGCTCCGCCACCACGCTGCCTTCCACGGTCACGTTCACGGTCACCGCGCTGCCCAATCGCGGGTCCGGAATCACCTGCGAACCGCGCGGCAGATTCACCAACTCCGGCCCCATCTCCCCCACCAACGCCATCCCGCCCGGCGCGAATGATGTGCCCTGCGCAAAGGCGTGGCCGGCCGCTTTCAACTGCGCCACATGCTTCAGGTGCGCTTCCCACCAGTGGTCCGCATCCCGGAACCCCGACATGTCGTGGCCCTGCTTGAATTGGTCGAGGAAGATCTCCGCCAAATTCGATGGCGGCGGAGTGTCGAGGAACGCTTGCACTTCCGCCTGACGGGTTCGAGCGCTTCGCCCGCCGCTGGACACTCCACCAGCTCGAGTTGGCGCACCGGGCGCGGCAGCAAGTTGGCTGAACGCATTCACGGCCGCCAAGGTCCGGTCTTCCAGGGTCCCCATCTGCCCGATCAGTTCCGGCAGCCGCTCGCCCGACGCTATGGCAAAAGACGAATTCACATCCGCCATGTGAGCTGGCGTGGCCGCAATCACCGCATTGACGCCGCCGACTCCATCACGCAACTCAGTCGCCTCGTCCATAAACTTTCGTGATCCCTGCCCCGCTTGTGCGGCCGCCGTCAGGTACTCATATGCACTGTCTGTGAGGCGTCGCACGCTCTGGTCGGCCTCATCTAGGTTGTACATCCTCTCTTTCCATGCCTCGCTGTCCTTTTGGAAAACCGGGCCTTCTAGTTCGCCAGCACGGTGGCGAATTCTTCCCCAGATCTGGCCAACCGATGAGTTCTCTGCCATACCGGGCGCGTTCTTCACAGCCGAGTAGGAGAGGAACTCCCTGCCGATCTGCTCGCCTCGGTCACCAAGCCAGTCTCCTACTCCTTTGATGAACTCCTGTGCACCTTCAATAGCCTGCGTCGCACCATCAAGAACCGCTGCCGTCGATGCCTGCTGGGCCTTGATTCGCGCGATTTCGTTCTGACCGCTACGACGCAAGGCTTGGGCGATAGCCGCCTTCGCTTCCTCTGCAAGGCGGTGGGGAATACCTGGACCGTGCTCAATCGGTCGCATACTTCCTTGTTCCTGCTCACCCCAGACCGGATCGTGTAGTGGGTCGCCCTGCCCCATACGAAACAACGGATGCGAGACGATCGCCTGCCGACGCTCCCAAGCCGCTCGGCGCTCGGCGTTTCCTTTGAAGATGGCCGTGCCCTCCTGCCGAGTCATTGAGGAGCTACCGAGTTCACCCTGGGTGGCCGGATCGAATCGCTCGGGGGTCATTCGAACCGTCCTTCACGGTTCGTCCACAACTCGACGCGCGACGTCTGCATGTCGCTCGCCGCGATCGCGCCACGGCTGCCGGGTGCGCTGCGACGGCTTGGAAGCGCGGGAGTCAGCGGCGCGTCGTCACGTCTGCGCCCTCGTAGGGGCTTCTGATCAAAGTCGAGCACGCTGCGTTCTCTGCATTCACGTGGGCGACTCGGGGGTGCTCACATCGGAAGTTTCGCTTGGGCTAATCAAGGCGGTGTCTGAGTCGTTGTCTCTGGGGCATCCGCCGTCATTAGCTGTTCAGCGGCTGCGGAGTTAGCGCATCCGCAAGTCGCCGTCCTCGTATTGTACACATTCCGTGCGCATCGTCAAGGCCTCGGCCAGAGATTTTCCTCGGTCTCCGTCGCCGGCCAACAGCGCTACGCCTAGACGATGCGGCGAGTCGAGCGTCACGGGTTCAGATAGCTTCCGCGGAACGCTGCGGGCCCGCCGCTGCAGCCCGCGTATAGGGTCTGCCCATCCGGACACGGCTGATCGGGCCAGCCGCCCGCAAGCCAGGCGGCAATGTCGGTTATCACCGCGGCACCTACGTGCAGGCGCGCGAGGTAGTAGGGCGGCGCCACTCCGCGCCCATCGAGCAGGGAGTGATTATGCCCCTCGTACAGGCGAAACGCCGCATCCGCCCGTCCATGGAGACCGTCGATCCAGCCGAAGAAGTCGTCCGGGGACACACTCGCATCATCGGTGCCGTGGAGGATCAGCAGCGGTATGGGCAAGTCGCGGGCGGCTTCCTCAGGCCGGTAGCCGGCGAAGTCCGCATGATAGGCGGCTCGCACGCGCAGGTCGCGCGGTGGCACCCCAGCGTCGACCAACGCCCCAACCGCCGCGGCATACCCTCCAAGATTGTCAAGCGAGCGCTGCTCGACTTCCGTAACGGTTCCGTCAGCCTCGTGTCGACGCTGTAGGCTGGCCACGAATCGTTCCCAGTAGCGCCCACTGGGCGCTGAATAGAAGATCAGACCTGCGATTTCCGGGTCCCGCTGCGCGATGCGCGGCGCTGCGAAACCGCCCAGACTGGCCCCCAGCACGTAGACGCGTGCCGGGTCGATCCGCGGCATCTGGCGCAATAGCTCCACGGCCGCCAGCGCGTCGTCAACTAGTTCAGCGTCGATCGTGAAGTCGGGCTGGCGCGCGACAGCCAGCGCGTGCGTCAGTGTGCGCTTGTCGTAGCGCAGCACCGCTACGCCCTGGCTCGCTAGGCCCCAGGCGAGGTCGCGAAACGCCTTGGTCGCGCCGCTGGTGCCGTCGCGATCGTCATAGCCGCTTCCGGGCACCAGCACTACGGCAGGGAAGGCCGCCGGCCCACGCGGCACAGTCAGCGTTCCGCCCAGTTTCCAGGGTGCCTGTCCGATCACGACCTCGGTTTCTGCAAAGGCAGTCGGGTCCGCGTACGGCGGCGGGGGGAAATCCTCCACCAGTCCCATCTCGGTCAGGGTTTGCAGGAGTGCGACCCGGGATATTCGACCGTCACGCAGCAGGGCCAACTGGACGTAGATCCCAGGATGGGCGGAAGACTGGTCGAGCACCAGCCGGATGATCACCTCAAGCTCGTCATAGGTTGGTTCAAAGCCGAGCACCGGTGCGGGCGGTACGTCCACACGTGTGCCGTGTTCGCGGTTCGAATGCCATCCCTGCGTAGTGACCAACTCCACCTTTGCGAGTCCGTTGCCAGTCAGCGTCTGAAAGTTCTCCAGCCGGACCCCGCAGAGCGACGCATATGGCAGCAGCTCCGGGGCAAGCATCGTGTAGGCGCGGTGGTAGTCCTGATCGACCAGCGCTTGTCCAAAGGCTAAGGCCCGCGCCTCTGGATCAAACGCGAACGGTGCGACCTCGAAATCCGGCGGTGCCGGCGTGGCCTCTTCGCAGGCCGGAACCGTGACGGCATTGACCACGAGCGTCAGCGCAACAAGCGCCGCCAGCCCGCTGCTGAACAGCCCGAAGGCCAGCGCGACGCCGACATGCAGCCGCCAGAAGGCGCGCAGTCGCCAGGTCCCCGGTCGCAGCCGCATAGCCTCAAGCTTCCCCTTGTGCCCAATCGCGCCTCACAGCCATGTGTAGCGTACGCAGCTGCTGCCGGCGACAGACTTAACGAACCCGGCGAGGTCAATCAGCGACGGGTTCGCAAGTCGCCAGGCTCTCGGCCCCGAGCGTCGGCGGCTCGTTCACGTCTGTCATCGCCACCGTGGCCACCCCTGCCAGGTAACGCGCCCCGGCTAGCTGCCCCGCTCACGAACCTTGCCCTCGGGCCTGACGCAGCCCCGGTTCATCAGACCAGGAGCTGGTGATGGCTCACGACACAAACCCCAGGTCCACCGTTCGGCGGCTGGTGCGGATCAGCTCCTGCCGGATGCGTTGCGCCAGGTCGCGTTCCGCCACCACGCTGCCTTCCACGGTTACGTTCACGGTCACCTCACTGCCCAATCGCGGGTTCGGGATCACCTGCGAGCCGCGCGGCAAATTCACCAACTCCGGCCCCATCTCCCCCACCAGCGCCATCCCGCCCGGCGCAAAGTGCGTACCGCTGGCGTAGCCGCGTACGTTATTCGCCAACTCCTGCTTGTGCGCCTCCCACCACGCTTCCGGACTGGCATAGAGCGAGATGTTGTGTCCCAGGTCTTCCTGAGCTAGGAAGAGATCCTCCAGATCCGCCGCCGGCGGCATGTTGCGAATTCGCTGCTTCTCCGCCGCGATGGCATCGAGTTCCGTCGGATCGGCGTGAGCGCTGACACCCGCCGGTGGGTCCCAGCCGCCGGCCGACTGGCGCTTCCCGGTACCTCCACCTTCCGGCGGAGGAGCAAACGTCAGGGCCCAATCTGTGGGCATACTTCCAATGGTGTGCTTCAACCCATCCGCAGCCTGGGTCAACGTCAGGAACTTATCTTCCAGCGTGCCCATTTGGCCGGCGTACGCGAGCGCCTCTTGCGCTCCCATGCCCATCGAGGCATTCATTCCGTCCATCCCGACCATCGCGAGATCCATGGTCCCGCTCAGATCGCCCGCCCCGAGGTCAAGCTCGTAAAGGCTGTCGAACATTGCTGCATTCGAGTCGGTAGCTTCCTCCGTCGCTCTCGACAACCTGCTCAGATCCCGCGCCTGCTCCACATACGTCGCGCTGGCATCTGGTGTAGGCGTGCCAGCTCCGATCTGTTCCATCTCCTGCTTTAGCGTCTGGACGTCGTTATCGATCATTTGTCTCGCTATTTTTCCAAGTGCGCTTCTTGCCATTCCCGCCATCTGACGTGAGTTCATCCTATTCTGCCTATACTCAGGATCAATCTGTGGAGGGATCCAATCGGGCACTATGCTCACCTCAGCCGGATCATTTCCAAGTCTATGCGGCATTAGATATTTAATTATTGAAGACTCAGTAGGTGCTGGAGACGGACGCGGCGGGGGCGGCAACATCGCCCAAAACCTTCCTATTCTACGGGCCTCATCAGGAGACAGCATATGTGCTGGTATCGATCCGTGTATAGCCTCGTCAGACATCGCTATCCTCCAAAAAACACGCCCAACAACGCAGGCGAAGTGTTGGCCCTATTGGCCACGTCGGGGGTTCAGCAACGCACAAAGACATCAAGTGCGATTCCCGCGAGTGATGCACACAAGCGGACCCCGAGCGTTCGGGTTCGAGTCGTGGTTTGACGCGGGACGTCTGTTCTCGAGCCCAGGTGCCCCGGCGGGATCCTCGGATCCAGTACGCACTCGGCAGTCAATGAAACCATTCGCCACGCGAGCTCGCCTTTCCGTCTCGGAGCTCGCCGGCCCTCGCGTATCGCTGATCTAGCGCCTCGGTCACGGCCCTCGGCGCGTCAGCTACAGCTGTTCTCGATTCCGGAGTGACGCTGATCACACGGAAGGGTCGGGCGCTGGGCAACTCCAACGACCGACGCGTCCCGCACGATCCATACGTCTTCCGCTAAAGGGAGTGTACTCTTTTTGCGTTCCCTGTCAAGCCGAACAACCCTCGCTCAGACCGCGTGTTCGGCAAGCTGCGCGGCTGTCACTTGCAACACACCTACCGAACAGAAGCTCGGCTCAGCGCCTTCGGTCACGGAAGAACAAGCTGTCCGGCCCGCCACGGCAACCGCCAAGCACAGACGCCAAATCCTGGCATGGCTGGTCGAACCAGGTGCCCCCGGCCCAGGCCGCGATGTCCTCGATCACCTCCGCGCCAACGTGGCCCTGTCGGCGTGGAGGTGTTCCCGTAAACGAACGGTGGTCAAGCATCCCATCGCTATGGCCGGCATACACGCGAAACGTGACATGTCGCCAGGCCCCCAGGCTCAGCATCCATCCGGTCAGGTCGTCTGGTGTCAGTTCGGTGCTCTCGTCGCTAAAAAGCAGCAACATCGGTATTGCGGGTGGGCGTAGTGCCTGCTCCGGATGGCCCGCCGCTGCCAGATCTCGGTGATAGGACACGCGCAAGTCGGTGTGGGACGGTACCGTTTCACCCGCAGCCAGCGCCGCGCTTCTGGCGGCGTGCGCGCGCATCTGGTCTAGGGAGGCCTGCTCGATCTCGGTTATGCCGTCCTCTTCGAGTTTCACCTCGACTGCGCGCAGGTTGCTGTCGAGGAATGTTCCGCTGCGAACTGAGACAAGAATCAAGCCGGCCAGGCCAGGCGCTCGCTGTGCGATGCGCGGTGTCACGTACCCGCCAAAGCTGTATCCCAGGACATATATACGTGCCGGATCGATCCGCGGCGTCTGGTGCAAGACGGCCACGGCCGCCACCCCGTCGTCCACCAGTTCGTCGTCCAACGTGAAGTCCGGCTGCCGCGCGAACGCCAGCGCGTGCGTCCAGGTGCGCGCGTCGTAGCGCAGCGTCGCGATCCCGTGACTCGCCAGCCCCCAGGCCAGGTCTCGGAAATTCCGGCCAGTGTCAACCGTGCCGTCGCGGTCGTGTGATCCAGCTGGGACCAGAGCGACGGCCGGAAACGGTCCGGTCCCCTGCGGTATGGTCAAGGTACCGCCGACGACCCAGGGGGCGTCGCCCAGCGTCACTTCGCGTTCCTCAAATGCCCTGGGGTCCGCATAAGGCGGAGGCGTGTCGTCCGGTGTCCGGAACATGTGGTCCAATGCCCCGCCACGTGTGACGACCCTGACCCGCCCGTCGCGGACCAGCCCTATGACCACGCGCGCATTCACGGCTGCGCGGCCAGCGCCTCCGAGCCGAGTCACCCACAGCCGTACCAGCAAGGCATCGGTAAAGGGAAGGAACCTCGGAGATGCCGACTCGTCGACGACGATGCGGACAGGGCCCGACGATTGCGACGGATCCTGACCCAGGACCCCCCAGTGCCACCGGCTCTCCAGGTCGACTTCACAGAGTGAGCCTTCGGGCCGTAGCTCAAGGGCCAGCATCTCGTACGCTGCCTGAAAATCGTCCGTCGCCATCGCCTGCATGAACGCCAGCGCCTGAGCTTCGGGATCAAAGTCGAACGGCGATGCTTGGAAGTCCGGTGCCGCCGGTGTGGCTGTCTCGCAAGCCGCGGAACTGAAGGGGTCGGCGCCGGCGATTAGCAGGACGCTGAGCCCGACAGCGGCGATCCAGCCCACCCCCGCGACCAGCACGGCGGCGCGCGGCCGCGTCCAGCGAATCGTCAACAGTCGTCCGGCAGGCCGCGTCGGAGCCCCATGATTCTCGGCGAGCCTCTCCAGCCAGGGCGCGCAATTCTGTCACGTTGCGGCAGTGGAACACCCGAGTCGGGCCGAATACCCAACAACGCCCGCCCAGCCACCGCTAATGCGCCGGGCAGTGCCCTGGCTACCCAAGGCGCCGGCCGCGCCGCTACCCCCGCCGTCCCTGCCAGCGTTAGCTGCATTGCCGACAACGCAGGCACTGATGGCATTACTGACACCCGGCGCCACCCGCGCCGGCCGAAGCGTTCCGCCCGCGCCGTGCCACAATCCCCTGGAGCCTGCGGCCTGACCTCCGAGCTCCACAGCCCCACCTCATCCGCGACCACCGTATCCACCCGCGCTGCCCCGCGTGGCGCTACGAAATCCACCTCCGCAACTCCCAACGCGCCAACGCGCCAAGGATTGGCCCTGCGACCCACTCTTCGTCCCCCCGGCCAGGCCCTGATCCGCAACCAGCCGCGGGTTACGCAATGGTTTCCATTGGCTCATAGTCCTCGGGCACGGCCGCCATGGGAACGTACAGCCTGAGAGTTTCCTGCGGGCCGCCGGATTTGCAATAGTCGTCTTTATTTGGCAGACAACGGTACTGTTGACACATATTCCGCGAACATGTTTGTCACCACCGCTCACGGACGACCCTCTTACTCAAGGAGACCCTTGCAAACGTCCCACGTCCTCGAATGTGCGGCCGCGTCTTAATCCCTCTCCTGGGGGAGAGGGTTGGGGTGAGGGGTCTTCCGCGCAACTAGCCTTGGGTTACGCAAAGGTCTCTAATGGGGCAAGTTACGGAAGAATGCTGGTGCGGTGTTGCGTGATCCAATCGTCAACGCTACGGCGTACGTCATCACCGTGAATCAGAAAATTCGCGCTTTCCACCCTGTCCACCACCCCGCCGCCTAGCTTCCCGATGACGACGCCGATGACGCCGCCCCTCGTGTTGAGGGCCGGCCCGCCGCTGTTTCCCGGATTAGCTGTGGCGTCCGTCTGCAGCCAGTCGGGATGGCGTGAGGACAGGATGCCGCGAGTAACGGTCAACGCGTCCCAACAGAATTGATAGCCCAGGATGACCAGATCTTCGCCCAGTTCCATCTCGGCCGAACTCCCAAACGACAGAAAGGGGTGCCCGTCACCCGGCAGCTTGAGCAGCGCGAGGTCGGCTTCGGGATCGTCGGTTATGACCGTTGCCTGCTGTTCCTGACCATCGTGCGTTCCAACCACCGCCAGGCGAGCGCCGTCCAACAAGTGGCTGTTGGTCACCACGTAGCCGTCCGCCGTTACGACGAACGCACTGCCGCATCCCTCGTCTGGTGTGCGGATATAGCGAACGGCCGCTTGTGATTGCCTGACCAACACATTGGTGGCTACTGGCGGGCCGATGGCGCTGGACGTGGCGCCGCCAAACGCCCAGCCGAACACCCCGCGCACATCCTCCCGATGGTCGTTTCGACAGGCCGCTTCAGCCTGCGCGCCGAACGTGCGCTGATAGATACCCACGTTGCCGTGGTTGCGAAGGTGATGCTCAACGATGTCGTTGAGTTCCACGCAATCGGTCGGCCATGCCAGATCCTGCGTTTGCGAGTCTGCTGATTGCGCCGCTTGGTCGAACGCCCAGCCGAACACCCCGCGCACGTCGTCCCGGTGATCGTTCTGGCAACCCTCCTCGGCCTGGTCGCCAAAAACCCTTTGATAAATGCCGACGTTGCCGTCATTGCCAAGATGCGTCTCAACGATGTCGTTCAGATCGACGCACGTCGTCGGCCACTGCGCCAGCGCCGGCGTCGCCAGCCCAAAGGCGGCAACGGCGGCAACGACCATCGAAAGTGCGATACGGACGCGGCGCGTCAAGCCACGATTTCCCAAGGACCACGCGAAGCAACGGAAACTGGCGCGAAGTCTAGCAACGCCCCCGATCAGGCCACGCATTCGTTCCCGCCGTCCGAACCACCGTTGAGCCCATCCGGGCGGCCGCAACCCGCAACGACTCATCGGATCCGGCCCGGTCAATCAGTCGCATCGCAACCCTGGCCGCAGGCGCTATTCAGGCCGCGCTGGTAGCGGCGCATTGCTGGCGACGAAGTGGCTGCCCTCTGCACAGCCGTCCGAGCGCAGACCGAGAGCATGTCCCGCGTGAATTGCGTCATCAAAGGCCTCTTCGCGAGGCGCGACTCTGGCGACGCCGGCGCCTGCGTGACCTGAACCTCACCCGATCGCTTCGAGCTCCGCGACTGCCGCTGCAACGTACCGACGTCGAGGGCCTGTGTAGGCCATCCTCACGAGGCCGAGCCAGATCATTCGCCGGCGGGAGCCCGCGATCTGCGGCCGCGAGCGACGCCTCTGCCACCCGGCATCGCGCCTTTGCGCCATCGGCTTCATCGCCACCGCACCGTTGCCTGGCCACTAGCTGGGGTTCGCCGTGATCGGGCGCCCGTGGGGAGGGTCAGTCCTACGGCGCGTGTCCGACAGTGTCAAAGGACCAGGCGAAAACGCTGCGCACGTCGTCTAGGTGGTCGGTCTGACACCCCTCCTCCGCCGAGTCTCCGAATACCCTCTGATAAATACCCACATTCAACTGATTCCCTAGATGTTCCTCTACAACGTCATTCAGTTGCACGCACGTGACGGGCCATGCCTTTAACTTGACGCCCGGAGCGCTATACGGTGACTTCGCTAGGACTTTCCGAATTGGGTGAGCATGGTGATCGGATCCGTCGAATACCCAGGTCTCGGCGTACACGGACCTCCCAGCGTCCAAGACCCTGAAGTCCAGACTGGCGGCGGAAAGCAAGCGGCGGACGAACTCCGCAGCCTGCGCCCGCCAGGCGTAGACCGATTGTCGGCTCGATGACCGACGCCACAGAGCATCGCCGTACGGACCATCGTCGAACCGGTATTGGACACCGACACGCCTGTCGCTGTCACGAACGGGGATGTTCGTAGAGGGTCCAAACTCAATCCAAGCGTGGAGCCCGGATCTTTCCGGATATTTCAAATCTGTTCTGAAGTCGATTATTATCTCTACGTCTGATGTGTAGCCTGCCGCAAACCCGGAAATCCCAATGTCAATCTCTTCGTATTCATAGTAAATCCATCCAGCATCGTTCTGACCCTCCGATTGAACTTCCCAAAAAGCCCATCCGAACGTTCGCTGGACGTCGTCTCTATGGTCACGTCGACATGCTTCCTCGGCGCCCGGACCAAAGACTCGCTGGTAGATGCCAACGTTTCCTTCGTTACCGAGATGCGCCTCAACGATGTCGTTCAGATCGACGCACGTCGTCGGCCACTGCGCCAGCGCCGGC